>NZ_JBXWQJ010000001.1:0-447795 GCF_059612325.1 Ruegeria sp. CDSA021 | reverse complement strand
GCGCTGAAGACGAAACCGTTGTTGTCCCCTGTTGAGCGTGAGGGCGAGGAAACGGGCGAGAAGCAGAAGTTCGCTGCAAACGAAAAAATCAATTCCCTATAAGAAAAAGGGGGCATTCGTTTGTGTCCTTTTTCCGTCTCTGAAATGAAGGAATGAATAGTCGCGCGTACTAAAAGTGGCCGCTACGTGTAGTGAAAGCTCAATTTATTTTGGAAATCAGTGTTCTAGAATTGGTTCACGTAAAACTTGGGCGCTGTGCGCTTGGATCAAGAAACTCCAAAACTTGGCCATTTTGCCAGTACAATCAAGTCAGACTCCGCATGATTTAATCAGGACTTTGAATGGACAAGTTTCATAGTCATTATTCCGGCTTCTGCAACGCTTAGCATGTCGATTAGGACATCTAGTTTACCCCAAAAGCCAGAGGTTCAAGTTACGCATGCGCAGATGATATCAGGCACAGGATTCTTCTCGAACACGGACGGCGTAAGCCTTCAATGCCGACTCGCAACCTTGCTCCCAGATCATCGGGAGCCATCTACAAAACGCCTCTGAGAAAGGACTCGGTTGAGCCAAGTCGCCGTAAATCCGATTTAGTTCTAGCCACGCCGTCGGACGTTCTTTCGCCGCTTTCGCCGTTTTGCAAAGATCATTCCAGATGGGATCATTTGCTTCGATCACACTCGCGTCTTCCCGCGTACCGAAACACATACGCGCCCAGAGAGCCTCGACCAGCGCCAATCCTTCAACACTGCGCCCAGCGGCAAGCTGATCGCGCAGGATGGGCAAGACAAAACCGGGGTGGCGAGCAGAACCGTCGAAGGCTACGCGGCGGGTTGTATCCACAATTCGGGGGTTCGAGAAGCGATCTTCGACAAGCTCTACATATTGTGCGGGCGTTTTGCCTGGCACAGCGGCGACTGTAGGTGCGATTTCTGTGCGTTGGACTGTGCCAAAAAACCCTGCAAGTTCGGAATGCGCCATACAATCTGCAATCGTTTTGATCCCCAGTATTTCACCGACATTTGCAATGACCTGATGACCAGCGTTCAGGATTCGGATTTTCATAGTCTCAAATGAATGAACATCGTCCGAGAAGGTCGCGCCCACTTGTTCCCAATTCGGCCGCCCTACGCAAAACTTATCCTCAATGACCCATTGGCGAAAGGCTTCGTGCGTGACCAGCGCATTGTCGATGATGCCAAAATCCGCGGCAAGCGCCAGCTCTTTGGGCCCATTGGAAGGTGCAATACAGTCAACCATGGAGTTTGGGAACGTCACTTCGGTGTCAATCCAATCAGCCAGATCTGCATCGGATAGGCGCGCTAAGGACACGACGGTTTGGCGCAGGATGTCCCCGTTCCCTTGCAGGTTGTCACAGCTGAGACAGGTGAACGGCCCATGACCGGCGGCATGGCGCAGGCGTAGAGCGGCGACAATTGCGCCGAAGGCGGTGATCGGCCTGTCGGGATTAGCCGCGTCGTGTTGCAGATCGGCGTGTGCGGCATCAAATTCCTTAGTGACCGGATCGATGTAGTAGCCGCTTTCAGTCACTGTCATTGCAACGATACGTATTGCGGGTTCCGCCATTTGAGAAATTAGCGTCGCATTGCTTTCTTCGATTGGCAGATAATCGATCATTGAGCCGATGACCTCGGCAGAGACATTTTTGGGATCAAGTTCAATCAGGGTGGTCAAACAATCCTGAGCAAGCAACTTCTCGCGCATGGCCGCGTCATATGGACGTACGCCAGCACCGATAATGGCCCAGTCCTTTGCTTGGTTTGCTTGCATCAGGCGATGTAGGTACCAGGCCTGATGAGCGCGATGAAAGTTGCCAACGCCGATATGAACAATTCCGGCTGTCAGGGTTGTGCGGTCATACCGAGGGTGTTCGACGGTCAATTGATCAAGTGTCGCGTTCGAAAGGGAGATTAGCTCATCCATTGTCCACCATCTACGTTATAGGTCTGCGCAACGATGTAATTTGCAGCATGACTTGCCAGAAAGACGGCCATACCTGTGAGGTCTTCTTGGGTGCCCATGCGCCCAAAGGGGACAGCGGCCCCAACTTCTCGCTTTTTTTGACCCAATTCTTTGTTCTCATATTTGGCAAAGAAGGCATCAACGGCGTCCCAGTGTTCACCGTCCACAACACCGGGGGAGATCGCATTGACGTTGATTCCGTGCTTGATCAAGTCTAGTCCGGTAGACTGGGTCAGGCTGATCACTGCCGCTTTGGTGGCGCAGTAAACGGCGACAAGGGGTTCTCCACGCCGACCTGCTTGAGAGGCCATGTTGATGATTTTTCCGCCTTGACCGCGTGCGATCATGTGGCGGGCAACGGCCTGCGTCATGAAAAGTGTGCCGGAGACGTTCACATCAAACACGCGAGAATAATCTGTGCGATTGATCTCAACCAGGGGTGCCGCCGTGAAAAGTGCCGCATTATTGATTAGGATATCGATCTGCCCAAAGTGATCGATCGTGCGATTTACCCCTTCATCAATACTGACCTGATCGGTTACGTCCATGGGCAGAGACCAAGCCTGTTCTCCGAGTTCATTGGCCGTTAAGGCGATGCTGTGCGCGTCAATGTCGGCAACCGCAACCTGAGCGCCTTCGCGGATATAAGCGGCTGCAATGGCCCGCCCGATTCCGCGAGCGGCTCCAGTAATAAGAGCTGTCTTTCGCGCCAGTTGCATCACTCGATCCTAAGACCTTGCGCATCAAACTTGTGAATTTGCGTTGCATCCGGTGTAAGATAGACCCGATCACCGTGTGTGAACGAAACATCACCTGCGGCACGCATGGTCATAGGGTCACAACCTTCAATGCCATGTATGTGGATGAATGTGTCAGATCCCAGGTGCTCTGCAACACCGACTGTCCCCTGCCACAAACCTTCCTTGTCCGAGATGCTTAAATGCTCAGGGCGAATACCAATGGTATCTGCAGCCTGTTCCTCAGCCAACGCACCTTCAATCAGATTCATTTTGGGGCTGCCGATAAAGCCCGCCACGAACTTATTGCGCGGACGGTGGTAAAGTTCCAGCGGAGAGCCGACCTGTTCGATTACACCTGCTTGCAACACGACTATCTTGTTGGCCATCGTCATAGCTTCAACCTGATCGTGGGTCACATAGATCATCGTAGTCTTCATACGTTCATGCATTTCAGTGATCTCGAGCCGCATACCGACCCGCAAAGCTGCATCGAGGTTCGATAAAGGTTCGTCGAAAAGGAACGCGGATGGGTCACGGACAATGGCACGGCCAATGGCTACACGCTGACGTTGACCACCGGACAATTGGCCTGGTTTACGGTCCAAATAGTCGGTCAGGTTCAACGAATTTGCCGCCGCTGTTATGCGTTTTTCTTGCTCCTCCTCGCTCATGCCTGCCATCCGCATTGGAAAAGCAATATTTTTGCGAACGCTCATGTGCGGATAGAGCGCATAGGTCTGGAACACCATGGCAAGTCCGCGTTTGGAAGGGGAGATCTCTGTCACGTCCTCATCATCGATGAGCACTTTACCAGACGTTGCGTCCTCTAAACCCGCGATTACACGCAATAGGGTGGATTTACCGCAGCCTGATGGTCCGACAAACACAGCGAACTCGCCGTCTTCGATAGTTAAGTTCAACGGCGGGATGACTTCTGTCGAGCCAAAGTTTTTGGTTACGTTTTCAAGTACAATACGTCCCATGATCTTTTCCTATTTCACGGCGCCAAAGGTGAGACCTTGGACCAATTGTTTTTGACAGAACCAGCCCAACACAATGATGGGGCCGACTGCAGCAGCAGAGACAGCGGAGAGACGCCCAAAGAATAGACCTTCCGGCGCACGGTTACCTTCGATGAGCTTGGAGAGTGTTGCCGCCTCGGTAGTTGTGAGCCGGACGGTCCAATAGGCCTCGTTCCAACAGAAGATAAAGCACAATAGCGCGGTTGAGGCGATGCCGCCCCAGGCCAGCGGAATGAGGATTTCTCGGATCTCTCCCCAGGTATTCACGCCATCCATCTGCCCCGCTTCGATAATCTCTTTCGGGATCTCCTTAAAGTAGGTGAAAAGCATCCAAATCACGATGGGCAGGTTGATCAACATCAACACCACAATGACCATAAAATGGGTGTCAAACAGACCAAGACTCTTTGTCAGAAAGGTCATCGGGTACAACACCGCCGCTGCAGGCAGCATTTTCGTGGAGAGCATCCACATCAATACGTCCTTGGTCGCGCGTGTCGGCTTGAATGCCATGGCGTAGGCGCATGGAATACCCACTGCGAGTGCGAAAACCGTGGCGAAGACAGAAGTGATGACCGAATTGGTCGCGAAGCGCCAGTAGTCGTAGTTTTCGGTCATGTTTAGGTAATTCTCCAACGTAGGTGTGAAGAAGAATAGGAACTCAGGTTTCACCGCATCAGCGTCCGTCTTGAAGCTCGTCAGAACCAGCCAGAAGATTGGGAAGAAGAACAGAAGTCCCACTGCCCAAGCCAATATAGCGCGGCCGATATCTCCGTATTTCGAGGATTGTGCAACAATGGCCATAGGTCTGTTACTCCATCAATGTCTTGCCGACCATCCGCAGCAAGAAAATCGCAACGATGTTGGCAAGGATTACGGCGAATATCCCCGTAGCAGAGGCCGCGCCGATGTTGTTGTTGGCGAATTCGCCGATCAAGTAAGGCAGGTTTTTGTTACCGTTGCCCCGGCTGACAATCTCAATCTCGGCATAGAGTGAGAGATGGAAGATCGCTTGGATCATCACTACGATCGCGATAGGCCGACCAAGGTGAGGCAGAGTCAGAAAGCGGAACTGCGACCACGCGCTGGCCCCATCCAGAATTGCCGCCTCTTTTTGCTGCTGATCCTCTGACTGTAACGACGTCATAAAGATTAGAACCGCAAATGGAGTCCATTGCCACGTGACCATCATGATCACAGCGTAGGCGGATGTCTGTGTGGCGCGGAAAGAAATTGGATTAAACTCCGGCCATAAGGAGAAGAATCCTCCGATCAACGGTGTGTTTCGAAGCCCGGCAACCGTCTCGTTTATTCCTGCGACCGCGATGCCCTGCAGGCCCAGAACAGGGTCAAGGATCATGTTGATCCACAACACCGCGTTCACGGCGGGCATCACAAAGAAGGGCGAAATCAGCAACACGCGAACGATTCCCTGGCCTGGGAAGGACTTGTTGATCAACACGGCAATCAATACTCCCAGAACAACGGTCAGGAAGAGAATGCTGCATACAATGAGAAGGCTATTCTGGATTGCGAACAGGAAGTCCTTGGACTTCAAAACAAACTCGTAGTTACCTAAACCGCGCCAGTTGCTTATAGATGGAGTTGTCCACTCAGGCCGACGCAGGTTGTTCAAGACGTAGCGGATAAACGAGAAGTAGAGCGTCATCGACAACGGCACTAGCATCCAGATCAGCAGTAAAATGACCGCTGGTGATTGAAGCGTGCGTGGAAGTTTTCTATTAGACATGGCTAAGGACCCCCGCGAAGCAAATTGCTCGCAATGATATCAATAATTTCGTAAGTGATCGGTGGTCAGGTTGCTGGAGAACAGGACTTCTGTAAACCGCTGGTCTCTCAGCGCGAATAGTATTGGAGAGGGCCCGGATGAACCGGACCATCCATGTTATTCAAAGTCGTAGCTTAGTAGCCTGCTTCTTCCATGATGGATGCAGCAGCAGCCTGTGAAGCCGCCAAAGCGTCATCGACAGATTTGGCGCCAGACAGAGCAGCCGCGATTTCCTGCGCAACAGCGGAACCCACCTCTGGGAACTCAGGTATCGCTGCGAACTGAACACCAACGTATGGTTTCAGGTCTGTCGCTTCAGGTGCGGCTGACTCAATCGCTGCCATCTCAGCTGCTGCGAAACCTGCAACAGCTTGGAATTCGGGCAGAGCGTACGTTGATGCACGCTGACCTGTAGGGACTTTCGCCCAGCCGAACTCAGGGTGGTTCCCAACGGCCTGCACATAATCTTTGGAAGTAGCCCACTCGATGAAGGCTTTTGCTTCTTCCGCATTAGGTGTTCCGGCAGGAACAGCCATTGCCCACGCCCACAGCCAGTTCGCGCCAACTGGGTTACCAGCGTTTGGCGACTGCGCGTATTCAACACCGTCAACGGTCAAGAAGGAAGCTGCGATCGTAGCGTCGATCCACATGCCGCACTTGCCTTCGTTGTAGAGAGCGAGGATTTCGTTGAAGGAGTTTCCTTCCGATCCAGGAGGGCCATAGTTGCCCAAGAGGTCAACGTAGAAGTTGATTGCTGCTTTCCATTCGTCTGAATCGATGGTCGGTTTGAAATCCGCGTCGAACCAGGCACCACCGAAAGAATTTACCATAGTGGTGACGAAGGCCATATTGTCGCCCCAACCCGGCTTGCCGCGCAAACACGCACCGTAAATGCCGTTGTCAGGGTCATGCATTGCTGCCGCCGCCGCTTTGATATTGTCCCAGCTGTCGTTGTCAGCGATGGTTACACCTGCAGCGTCGGTCAGGTCTTTACGATACATAACCATGGAGCTTTCGCCGTAGAACGGTGCCGCATACATAGTGCCCTCGTGGGACAGACCAGCGCGAATTGCGGGCAGGATGTCGTCAGCGTCATAATCGGCACCGAAGTCCAGGGCCTCGATCCAACCAGCTGCACCCCAGATGGGCGCTTCCTGCATGCCGATGTTAATGACATCGTACTGACCGCCTCCGGTTGCGGTATCGGACGTGACTTGCTCACGCAGAACGCCTTCTTCGAGAGAAACCCAATTGAGTTTTACACCGGTTTCTTCTGTGTAGGCTTCTGCAACTTTCTGCATGTTGATCATGTGACCGTTGTTCACGATCGCGATTGTCAGTTCTTTGGCGTGACCGTCGGCAAGTGCGCCGCTGACTGCAAAAAGTGACACCGCCGTGGCAGAGAGTAGTGCTTTCTTGATGGACATCCCAATTTCCTCCTCCTTGGGTGATAAATAGGACGATACCGGGTGTCGCAACGCGAAGTCAATTAAAAATTTGCGCGCGTAAATATTTAGGTAATTTATTTATTGTAATGAATTGCTTAGGCGGAATCTCTCATGACTAATCGTCCCTCAAAGGTGGTTTCCGTACGTTCTGAAAGGCGCTCACCTTGCTCAAGCATCTCGAAAAGATCGTTGAATGCACGATTCGCGATGGCTTCATAGTCCTGCGCGATTGTGGTCAACGGAGGACAGGTGAATTTGGAGAAGGGGTGGTCGTCATGGCCAGCCACCCTTATGTCGCAACCCTCAGTGTGACCCACGCGTAGCCCAAGGCCGTAAGCTGCGGACAGCATGCCAATTGCCAAACGGTCATTGCTGCATAACACAGTGTTGGTGCTGAATGCTTTGGAAGATAGCAGCCGACCGCCTTCGGTTTTCCCGATTTCCTCGAAATGCCAACCCTCACCATCAGCCTGAAAAATAGACGGTTCACGTCCGTGCCTTTGCATGCTGTCGAGATAAGCCTGACGGCGCTTGTTGGCGTTTGGATTCGAGGGGGATTTCATTTCAAAAAAGCAGGGCGGCTCGCCACTGCGACACAGATACTCAACCATCATATCCACACTTTGCGCATTGTCCGTCCCCACAAATGCCTGACCGACGTCGCCTATATTGGCGTCAAAAAGAACTAAGGGGAAATCATGGCTGATGTCTTTAACCGCGTCCTCGTCGGACATTCGGCCAAAGGGGGCAAGCAACACACCAGCTGGTTTCAAGGACCGCAAAGACAGCAAGTTTTCTCGTTCCATCTCGGGGCGACCATGAGAACTTGCCAAAATTGGGCTGTAGCCAGCGTCTATACACGCAAGTTCGACCCGCCTGGCGATCTCGGAGAAAAATGGGTCTGCAAGGTTCGGGACCACAATGCCGATGTTCTTTGTCGTGCGCCTGTTTTGATTCATTGCAAAGACGTTAGGCTGGTAATCGTACTTCTTCAATGAGGCCTCGATCCTTGCTCGTGTTGAAGCGCGCACACTACCGGGATCATTGAAATACTTCGACACAGTGGGCCGCGAGATGCCGCTTATTGCAGCAAATTCTTCCATATTGCGAATTTTCGAGTATCTCATTTTTACACCTGATGACGAAAAAGATGGCGCGCGGCAACTTAAATACTTTACGAAGTGCCCCGGCGTCACGTCAAGGGATTACCCGGATTTGGTCGCTTTGTGCTCCGCCGGCGACGTAGAAATTCCACTTATTACAAACTTGAGCGACATGCCACTGAGGTGAAGTTGCTAATCTTAACACTTGCGGATTGGCGGCGATGCGGGGTGCATGCGCCGCATCGCCAATCGATTGAGAACCACAGCTTTGGGTCAGGTTTTGACGTTCGCACTTGAGGCAATGTTTCAGAAAGACCCCAATCAGAATTGAGCACTTCTTGACCACATTTGAAAGTGCAACTTTCGAACGGGCCAAGGGCTCTGCCCCCGTCGTGCTGCGCACGCCTCCCCCGGGATATTTTTGGCCAGATGAAGTTGGATCCCGTCAGTGATGGGTGGGATGCGCGCGCTCTTGTCTGAGATCGCGGGCTGACAGGCCGTGTGTCGTGCGGAAGGCGCGGGCGAAGCTGGATTGTGATGCGAATCCGGTGGCCAGCGCCACTTCCATCAGGGGCATGTCGGTATCGGTGACCAGACGGCGCGCCTCGGCCAGGCGGAGTTGCAGATAATGATCCTGCGGCGTGGTGTTCAGGCGCAGGCGAAACTGTTGCTGCAAGGTGCGTGGACTGGTGCCCAGTCGGTCTGCGATATAGGCAAGCGGCAAGGGGTCATCCAAAGATTCCTGCATCAGTGAGTTGGCCTTGGCGGTCAAAGCCGTGTGGCGGTGTGGTGCGCCAGTGCGGCTTTGCGGTTTGGCGGGGTCCGGCGCACCCTCATAGAGGAACAGGCCCGATACGCGTGCGGCGAAACCCGCGCCGTGGCGGGCGGCGATGATGTGCAGCATCATCTCGACCGCCGGGATCGCTCCGCCCGATGTCAACCGGGCGCCCGAGACAGTGAAGCGGTCGGGGCGCACATCCACTTCCGGGAAGCGGGCGGCGAAGTTTTCCAGGTCTTCCCAATGAGTCGAGGTGGCGTGACCGTCCAGCAGGCCAGCCTCGGCCAGCAGCCAGGGGCCGCCATCGATGCCAGCCATCGTTGCGCCGGTGCCTGCAATGCGGCGCAGACCGGCCAGCAGGCTGGGGGTGGCGTGGCGGGCCAGTTGGAAGCCTGCGACAACGATCATCAGATCACAGCTTTGCAGCCGCGCCAGCGGAATGCCGGGCACTTGCAGGGCGCTGGTCAGCATCGCGGGTTCTGGTGTGGCGGTTACATAGTCCCAGTCAAAGGCCGGGCGGTCGGCAAGGCGGTTGGCAGCACGCATCGGGTCGACGGCCGAGGCAAAGCTGAGCGTGTTGCAGTCATCAAGTACCAGCACCGCCGTTTTCAGGGCGCGATGTTCGGGTTGCAGTATGTTTTTTGCGGATTGCATCAAGTTCGATTCGCATTTTGCCAAGTTGTTTCCCCAAAGCTGCGCCAGAGTCGGGTACGAACGCAAATCGGAATCCGGGGAAAAGCCTGGGGAAAACTCAGGTCAAAACCGGGTATAACTTGGGGAAAACACCATGCCTCTGGAAATGAACCGCGACGTCTTCATCACCTGCGCCGTGACGGGCTCGGGTGGAACACAGGATCGTAGCCCTCATGTGCCACGCTCGCCGCAGCAGATTGCCGACAGCGCGATAGCTGCCGCCAAGGCCGGGGCCGCGGTCGTACATTGCCATGTACGCGACCCCGAGACCGGCGCGCCAAGCCGCCGGTTGGATTTGTATCGCGAGGTGACGGACCGGATTCGCGACGCCGATGTGGATGTTGTTCTGAACCTGACGGCTGGAATGGGCGGGGACATTGTCTTTGGCGGCGTCGAAAGCCCATTCCCGGTGAACGAGGCCGGAACCGACATGATCGGCGCGTCGGAGCGTGTGGCGCATATTGCCGAATGTCTGCCCGAGATCTGCACACTGGATTGCGGCACCATGAACTTTGCCGAGGCCGACTATGTCATGACCAACACCCCCGGTGCGCTGCGCGCCATGGGACAGATGATGACGGATATGGGTGTTAAGCCCGAGATCGAAGCCTTTGACACCGGGCATCTGTGGTTTGCCAAGCAATTGGTGAAAGAAGGGATTTTGGAACCCAATGCTCTGGTCCAGCTGTGCATGGGCGTACCGTGGGGCGCGCCGGACGATCTGAACACCTTCATGGCGATGGTCAACAATGTGCCTGACGACTGGACATTCAGCGCATTCGCGCTGGGTCGCAACCAGATGGCATATGTGGGGGCATCGGTGCTAGCGGGCGGCAACGTGCGTGTCGGGCTCGAAGACAACCTGTGGCTGGGCAAGGGCGAATTGGCCGAGAACTGGCAGCTGGTCGAACGGGCGGGGACCATCATTGAGAATATGGGCGCGCGAGTCATAGGGCCGCAAGAGGTGCGCGAGAAGCTGGGGCTGGTGAAACGCGCGCCAAAGGGCTGATCTGCTTGCGTCTGGTGACAAAATCGGAAAACTCAGGGGTTGTCAGCAGAAGGATGATAACCATGCAGGCGGTTGTTGTAACATGCGCGGCCATTATGGCGGTATGCCTGCCCCGAGAAGGGGCGGCACAACCCACAGAGGACGCCTCAGCCCGTCAGGAGTGCGAAGCCAAGGGGGGACGCTATGAGGTAGGCGGGCGGATCCAGCAGTTTATCTGCTTTGAACCCTTGCCCGACGCCGGAGCGTCCTGCGAAAAAGCCTCCGATTGTGCAGGGTTCTGCCTATCGGACACCAAACAATGCAGTGCCATCACGCCAAAATTCGGATGCACCGCGCATCTGGACGAGGCGGGTCAGGCGCAAGTGATCTGTATCGATTAGAGGATGACATGACAAAGACGGCAGCAATCATCGGGGGTGGGGTCATCGGCGGCGGATGGGCCGCGCGGTTCCTACTGAATGGCTGGGACGTACGGGTATTCGACCCTGACCCGGAAGCGGAACGCAAAATCGGTGAAGTCCTAGATAATGCGCGGCGGTCGCTGCCGGGCCTGAGCGACGTGCCATTGCCGCCCGAAGGCGCGTTGAGCTTTCATGACGACATGACCGACGCCGTACAAGGCGCGACGTGGATTCAAGAAAGTGTGCCGGAACGGCTGGACCTGAAACTGAAGGTTTACAAAGGTTTGCTATCGGCTTGTGATCCGGAGGCAATCATCGGGTCCTCGACCAGTGGTTTCAAGCCGTCCGAGTTGCAGGAGGGCGCGCTGCGGCCCGAACAGATCGTCGTGACGCATCCGTTCAATCCGGTCTACCTGTTACCACTGATCGAGCTGGTTCCAACCGACAAGAACCCGCCCGAGATGGTCACGCGGGCGCAGGAGCTGCTTAAATCGGTCGGATTTTTCCCACTGCACATCAAAAAAGAGATCGACGCGCATATTGCCGACCGTTTTCTGGAAGCCGTTTGGCGTGAGGCACTGTGGCTGGTCAAGGACGGCATCGCGACAACGGAAGAGGTGGATGAGGCAATCCGCATGGGATTCGGCATCCGCTGGGCGCAGATGGGTTTGTTCGAAACTTATCGCGTTGCGGGCGGTGAAGCGGGGATGCGGCATTTCATGGCGCAGTTCGGCCCGGCCCTGAAATGGCCGTGGACCAAGCTGATGGATGTGCCCGAATTCACCGACGAACTGGTCGACATGATCGCCGATCAGTCGGACGCGCAATCGGGAATGCATTCGATCCGCGAGTTGGAGCGTATTCGCGACAACAATCTTGTAGGCATGATGCGGGCACTCAAGGCGCAGAATTACGGGGCGGGCGCGGTGCTGAACCAGCATGATGCACTGCTGAAACCGGGTGCCTTGCCGACTCTGGATCAGGCAGATCTGAGTCAGCCAATCCTGACCCTGTCCCGAGCCGTCCCGTTGGATTGGACGGACTACAACGGCCACATGAATGAGGCGAAGTATCTGGAAGCCTTTGCCGCCGCCACGGACCGATTCATGGAGATTATTGGATGCGATATGGAGTACATATCGTCCGGCGGCAGCTATTTCACCGCAGAAAACCACATTCGTTACATCGACGAGGTCTATGCGGGTGCAAAGATCGAGGTGCGCACGCAGATGCTGCTGGGGCAGGGCAAGAAGCTGCACGTGTTCCACAGCATGTATGAAGGCGACAAGTTGCTGGCCACGGGCGAAAGCTTCTTGCTGCATGTCAGTCTCGAGACGCGCCGACCGGGTCCTCCGTCTCCTGAGATTGAGGCGGTGATGGCGCGGATTGCAGAGGCTCAGTCCGCGTTGCCTTACCCAGAAGGCGCGGGGGCCGGTATTCGGAAGCCGTCATGAACCGAAGGGTTCTGGTGACGGCTGGCGCGTCTGGTGTCGGTTGTGCCATGGCGCAGGCATTTGACGCCGCTGGATATGAGGTCTGGGTCACGGATATCGATCAGGCAGCGCTAAGTTCTGTGCCGGGTCATTGGACGACACATTCCGCCAATGCCTCGGATGAGGCTGATATGCGCGGTGTCTTTGAGGCTGTTTCAGAGGCAGGTGGATTGGATACCCTGTGTGCCAATGCCGGAATTGCGGGGCCAACAGATGCAATCGAAGACATCGACCTGACAGCATGGCGGGCCTGCATTGCGGTCAATCTGGACGGAGCGTTTCTGGCCGCCAAATATGCCGCGCCTTTGATGAAATCGGCACGCTCGGGCAGCATCATCCTGACCTCGTCGACGGCAGGTCAGTACGGCTATCCGTTCCGCGCGCCGTATGCTTCGGCAAAATGGGCGGTGATTGGTCTGATGAAAACGCTTGCGATGGAGCTGGGTCCGCATGGCATACGCGCAAACGCCATATGCCCGGGCGCAGTGGAAGGCCCGCGCATGGAGGGTGTTCTGGCCCGTGAGGCAGAAGCCAAAGGCATGAGCCGCGAAGCCGTGTACCAAGGCTATGCCTCGGGCACGTCCATGGGGTGCTTTGTCGAGGCGCAGGATATCGCCAATATGGCCGTTTTCCTGGCGTCCGACGCGGCGCGGCTGGTGTCGGGTCAGGTCATCGCCGTGGACGGCCATACGGTCAATCCTGACCCGAAGCTGTAATCTAGCCCTGGTTTGGCCCTCTGATCTGTCGGATGGACTGGCGGACCGCCTGCCAGTCCTGTGCTTGCTGCTGGTTTCCGGCAGCCTCGCATTCGCGCATTTTCTGCGCAGCTTCCGCCTCGGCGCGGTCTCCGTGAGCGGCATAAAGGGCACGTGCGTATTGAGCCGTTTGTATTGCGTCCATTCCTGTGGTCCTCCGTCTGTGATCGGAATGCCCGAAGGTTCGCGCCAAGGGACAATAGCACAGTATCGACCAGCCTGCATCAAGTGCCTTCGGAAATCCTGGATCTGAGCTGTCGCAAGTGGTTGGGAAAGTTCCGGGCAGTCACGTCGGCCTCGCGGACAAGCGTGTCGAAGTGGCGGGTAAAGGTTTCGATTCGGTCCCGGTCGCGGAACGCCATATAGTGACTGCCCGCGTAAAACACGCAAAGTAGGGGGCCGAAAACCGTCACCGGAGCGCAATAAAGCCGTTTGGCATCGAACAGATAGATACGCATTCTGGGGTAAAGCTGATCACATAATGCAAGCAGGCGGTCGATCTGTTCCAGCCGCACTTGCGGGCTGAGGCCGTGATAATACCCTGTGGCGCTTGCAAAGCTCTCGATTTCGAACAGGGGCATGGCGATTTCATAGTCCGATTGCGCACTACGCATCCAGGTCAACCTGTCCTCGGACGCGCCGATGGCCTGATCCGACGTTCGCCCCAGATGCGGGGCATATTCCCATTCCAGCACGGCACGGGTCTTGAGCATGTCAGGCAGTTTGGCCGGGACATAGCGAATCTTGTAGCCAGCGGCTTCTTTGTGCCACTCGAAGATCCGTTCATCGACCAGCGCGCGAGGGGCTTTGGTAAAGGTCAGAGAGCCGGCCAGAATCTCGGCTGCGCTTTCAGGTCTGTCGGAAAGGCTCAGCAACCAGTCGGCGGATACGCCGAGCGCGGTCGCACATCCCCCGACCACATGCGCGTTGGGCAGGCGAGCGCCATGCCCGGTCAAAAGCTGCGATACGGTCGAGCGGTCCACATCGATGTCACGCGCAAGCGCGCTTTGGGTGACGTTGCGCTGTTCCATCGCACGGGCAAGGCGTTGTCGAAACTGCGCGGCGCGGTCTCTTTTGTCTACTTTATTTTGCATGTGGTGACAAATATCATAGTTGCTGAATTTTGTTAATCATATTCGGAATTTCCACAATGACCATCGAACTGTAACCCTTTGCTAAAAGAAAAAAGACTGAGGGTCGGAATGGAAACTCGACAAAGATCTGTCGTGAAAGCAATCGTTTGGAATGTCATGGGGCTTGTCACCATGACTGTGGTGGGGCTGATTGCCACGGGCTCGGCCACTGTGGGCGGGGCGGTGGCGCTGGTGAACACGGCCATTGGCCTGACCATGTACCTGATCTACGAGCGGGTTTGGGCAGGCATCTCGTGGGGGCGCAATGGCTGAGCGACCCACATCCCAATCCCCTGAATGGGGCACGTTTTTCCTGATCATTGCCTGTTATACGGCGTGGATTGCCGGGCTGTTCTGGCTGGCTGGCGTGTCGGTGTGGCTGGCCGTGCCAGCCCTGGCTGTTGTCGCGGCATTGCATTCGTCACTGACGCATGAGGCCCTGCACGGTCACCCGTTTCGCACAAAATGGATTAACGAGGCGCTTTTGGCGCTGCCGCTCACGCTGTTCATCCCGTTTAACCGCTTTCGGGATCTGCATCTGGCGCATCATCTGGATGCCGCGCTGACCGATCCGTATGACGACCCGGAATCGAACTATCTTGACCCCAAGGTCTGGTCGAAATTATCGCGTGGCGTACAGCTGCTTCTGACGCTGAACAACGCGCTTCTTGGGCGCATGATATTGGGCCCGGCCATCGGGCAGGTTCTGTTTCTGCGTGACGAATGGCGTGGATTGCGGCACTGGGACAAAGACATCCTGCTGGCCTGGGCTTTGCACCTGCCAGGTGTTGCGGTGGTGGTGTGGGTGGTTGCGCAGTCGGCGCTGCCGGTCTGGGCCTATCTTATCTCAGCCTATCTAGGGCTGTCTCTATTGAAAATACGCACCTTTCTGGAGCACCGCGCGCATGAGAAGTCACGGGCGCGCACGGTCATCATCGAAGATCGGGGACCGCTGGCTTTTTTGTTTCTGAACAATAACCTGCACGTGGTTCATCACATGAACCCCAACGCCCCCTGGTATCACTTGCCGCAACTGTACCGGGACGGCAGAGACAGGTATCTGGCCTGTAATGAGGCATACGTATACCGGTCTTATGCGCAGATTTTCCGGCAGTACTTGTGGCGCGCGAAAGACCCTGTGCCGCATCCGCTCTGGCCAAAGTCCTGATTTGACGACACAACGGGTGACATGAGTCTCTGGATCCCTGTCACCATCGCCGCCGCCAGTTTTCAGACGGTACGTTTCATGCTGCAAAAATCGCTGAGCAGCGTGAAACTGTCTGCGGTTGGCGCAACGTTTGCGCGTTTTGCCTATTCCATGCCGTTGGCTGTCGCGGGGTTGCTGGTTGCTTTGCAGGTGACGGGGGCAAGCCTACCATCACTTGGCCCTTTGTTCTGGACCTACGCGGTGATCGGCGGAACTGCGCAGATACTGGCGACGATTTGCGTTGTTGCCCTGTTCAAACAGCGCAATTTTGCGGTGGGGATCACCTTCAAGAAAACCGAGGTGATTCAAACCGCGATTGTCGGTTTTCTGGTTCTGGGTGATCGCGTTTCATCAGGTGCGCTGGTGGCTATTGTGTCGGGTCTTGCCGCTGTTCTGCTGCTGTCGAAGACACCTGGCGGCGATGCGGCTTGGTGGCGACATCTGACCAATCGCGCCTCACAACTTGGGCTTGGCTCTGGCGTTTTGTTTGCCTTTTCCGCCGTCAGCTATCGCGGCGCTTCGCTGCAACTGGGCGACGTCGATGCGTGGTTTCGGGCACTGGTCACTCTGGCCGCCGTTGTCACGTTTCAGTTCGTCAGCATGGGGCTTTGGCTGTTGTGGCGGGACCGGTCCGAGCTGATCGCAGTCTGGCAAACACGGTCCACCGGTGTGTTTGTCGGGCTGACCAGCCTGGGTGGATCGTTCTGCTGGTTCTGGGCTTTCACCTTGCAAAACGCGGCATACGTCAAAGCGCTGGGGCAGGTCGAACTGCTCCTCAGCCTGATGGCCTCAATCCTGGTGTTCCGCGAAACGATCACCCGGCGAGAGATCGCCGGAATGACCTTGCTGGGGTTTTCGATACTGGCGCTTGTGATGGCGATTTAACCAGCGCGACGCTCATCAAAACTGAGCGCAATGAAGCTGGGCAGATGATCACCCATCCCCACAACGGCCGGACCGTTGTCGTTTTTGCGGCCCCGCCCGCGCCCTTTGGGTTCGCGCTCTTTCCGGTTGTCCCTAGGGCTTTCCGTTTCCCTGACCTTTTTCTCTGGCTTTGGTTGCTCAGACTTGGCTCTTTCGGGCTTGGGCTCTTCCTTGATCGGATTATCTATGCGCGGAATTTCTTTCTGGATCAGCTTTTCGATCGCAGCCAGGGCCTTTTCATCTCGGCCTGAGCAGATCGTAATTGCTTTACCTTCGCGCCCGGCGCGGCCGGTTCGGCCGATACGGTGTACATAATCCTCGGGGTGGCCGGGGACGTCGAAATTGAACACATGGCTGACGGCCGGAACGTCCAGACCGCGCGCAGCGACGTCCGACGCGACCAGCAGACGCAATGATCCGTCGCGGAATCCGTCCAGTGTTTTCATCCGCTGTGACTGATCCAGATCGCCATGGATTGCTGACGCATCATAGCCATATTTCTTCAAAGATTTCGCGCAGATATCGACATCTGTTTTACGATTGCAGAAGATGATCGCGTTGGTGCACTTTTCGCCCTCGGCGTCGATCAGTGCGCGCAGCACGTTGCGCTTCTGGCTTGCCTCACGATCCCGACGGCCGCCTTTGAACATGACAACGCCCTGTTCGATCGTTTCAGATGCGGTCGCTTGGCGGGCGACTTCAACGCGGGCAGGGGCCGACAGGAAGGTATCTGTGATTCGTTCGATCTCGGATGCCATGGTCGCTGAGAAAAACAGCGTCTGCCGGGTGAACGGCGTCAGCGAGAAGATGCGTTCGATATCAGGGATAAAGCCCATATCCAGCATCCGGTCGGCCTCATCCACCACCATGATTTGAACACCTGTCAGCAACAGCTTGCCGCGTTCGAAGTGATCCAGCAGTCGACCCGGTGTGGCGATCAGAACGTCAACGCCCCGGTCGATCAGCGCATCTTGTTCTTTGAAGCTGACGCCGCCAATCAGCAGCGCCTTGGTCAGCTTTACATTTTTGGCATAGGTATCGAAATTCTCGGCTACCTGCGCGGCCAGTTCCCGCGTTGGGCACAGAACCAGCGAACGCGGCATCCGCGCACGTGCGCGGCCACGGGCCAGCAGGGTGATCATCGGCAGGGTAAAGCTGGCGGTTTTGCCAGTGCCTGTCTGCGCTATCCCCAGAACATCGCGTCCTTCCAGAGCGGGCGGAATCGCGCCCTCCTGAATCGGAGTGGGGGTTTCGTACCCGGCTTCCTCAATGGCTTTGAGGACCTTCGGGTTCAGGTTCAGTTCGTTGAATTTTGTCATGTAAGTCCGGTTTTTGCGGACACTTGACCTGGCCCGCGCGTCTAAGATGTGCCGGGCCCGGTTGGCCATGCGCGCAATGCGCCGTATCGGCTTGATGGCGGACATAACAAAAACGTTGGTCAGGGTCAAATGAAGACCGCTTAATCCAGGTTGCGCGGCAGCGTGTCAGGATTTTTCGCAACAATTCAGCAGGTTCCGGGGAAGTGTTTCGCCAGTTTTTTGTCCAGGTCCAAGGGGCGGTGACGCAACAGGCCATGCTGGTCCAAACGGGCGCGGATATTGGGGTCTGCGCCGCTCATCTCATCGAAAAACGCGCGCAGCCCGTCCATGCCTTGTTCGGCCTCGATCCAGTTGAACAATTCGTTTTTGTTCAGACCACCCTGTTCTCGCGGCACATTGGGGGCCATGCCTGCCTGATACGAGCCACGATTCTTGCGAAATTGATAATGCCCAATCCAGTGGTCCCAATCCGGTGCATGCAGGTGACACAGATCGACGTCCGGAAGCTCGAACTTGCAGGGCAGCAATTTTTTGTTCTGATACAGGTTGTGGATGCGAAAGCTCAGCTTTTCCAATCCTGTCCGCACAAAAAGCTTGCCCTGCACGTGGCTCAGGAAGCCGCCGAGGATGAAGGCGCCGTAGGTCGGGTAAAGCGTTTCGACCAGGCTGTTCCGCCCGGGGCTTTGGGGGATATGTGCCTTGTACAGATCCGCGCCCGCTGCCAGTGCCTCGATCGGACGGACACGCGCCGCGTGGACATGGCGCGGCACCGATTGCAGCGTGCCTGCAATCGGTTTTGAGGACCACAGGAACTCGTCCACATCGATATGTGCCAGCCAATCCATCGGTGTGGACCGATAGGTGAGCGTGGCATTAAGGGACTGGCGGACCTGATGTTTCTCGGGGCGCGGGCGGCCTTGATTTTGCCAGAAGGCGTCATCGCACAGCTGCACCTGCACTCGGGGGTGATCGTCGAGCGCCTGGAAGGTGCGTGGGTTGGGCTCGTCCATGAAGACATACAGAACATCCACCCCCAGATCGAGGTGATGCGCCGCGAACCGAAGAACGTCTTCGGTCGGGCCCCGTACCATGGACACGATCCCCCAGGTGGTCATTCGCGCGGCTTGCGTGTTTGGCGCATATGTTCCAGTCGACGGAATATACTGCCGGGGTCCTGGTTCAGCTCGGTCATCAGATGATCGACCAGCCCCGAGATAGTGGGATCATTCAAAGCCTTGGTCCAGACCGGAGCGATCAGATTCACGTCCAGACCGCCTTTCTGCAGGGAAAATCCCCGCATCTGATAGGGAAGGGAGGCGTGGTTTTTGTCTTGATACTGAAACGCTGTCTCGGGCGGCAGACCCGAGAAGAGCCGCTCGTATTCATACAGCTTCATCATGCCGAACAGCATCCGCAGGGCGTGGCCAACCTCGCGCTGGGTTGCGGTTTGCCCGTGATCGGCAAAGGTCTGCACCGACGACACCAGCCACCGCAGATCAAGCGCGCTCAAAAGGTGTTCTGATTGCTCTTGCCACAGGCGGCAAAACAGGGCCGGTGCATGACGCGGAAAAGACCGTTTCCGCAGGTTCGAGATCAACTGAGCATTCAGAAAGGCAAGCTCGGAATTCCCCACGAACTCCTTGGCAATCTGGGCGCGTTTGCGTTGCCAGCGCGTATTGCGGCCGGGTGGCAGTGCGGTGGCCGTTTCAGGCACCTTCTGCCGGGCTAACGCGTCCAGATCGACGTCCAGATCGGGCAGAGGATCGATGCCAAACTGAAACGGGTTGCGCCGGGATTCGTAGCGGTCCAGCATCTGCGGCAGGCCGCCCGGAAAAGTCAGGTCGTCGTCACTCATGCGCGCAGAATTGCACAGCCGGGTTCAGCTGTGCAATCAGCCAGTTGCCTCAGGTCATCATCTCTTTGGTGGCGGTCAGGTTCAGCGCCGGATAGTCGCGCACGACCCGGTCGATATCCCATTGCAGGCGGGTCAGGTAAACGATGTCACCGTCGTGATCATGGGCGATATGCTGCTTGTTGGCATTCACGAACTTTTCAACCTCGCCCTTTTCACCGCTGACCCAGCGGGCCGACGTGAATTGCGAAGCCTCAAAGCGCACGGGCAGGCCATATTCCATCTCGATCCGACTGGCGAGCACTTCGAATTGCAGCGCGCCGACGACGCCGACGATAAACCCCGAGCCGATCGAAGGTTTGAACACCTTGGCCGCGCCTTCTTCGGCGAATTGCATCAGCGCCTTCTCCAGATGCTTGGCTTTCATCGGGTCGCCGGGGCGCACTGTTTGCAGCAATTCCGGTGCGAAAGAGGGGATGCCGGTGACGCGGATCGCTTCACCTTCGGTCAACGTATCACCAATGCGCAGTTGCCCGTGGTTGGGGATGCCGATGATGTCTCCGGCCCATGCCTCTTCCGCCAATTCCCGGTCAGAAGCCAGGAACAACACAGGGTTGGAAATTGCCATCGGCTTTTTCGACCGCACATGGGTCAGCTTCATGCCGCGCTTGAAGTGACCGCTTGCCATGCGGACAAAGGCAACCCGGTCGCGGTGCTTGGGATCCATGTTGGCCTGCACCTTGAAAACAAACCCGGAGACTTTCTTTTCGTCCGGTGAAATCTGGCGGGGTTCAGCGGATTGAACCTGCGGCTGCGGGCCATAGGCACCGATGCCTTCCATCAGTTCCTTGACGCCGAACGAATTGATGGCCGAACCGAACCAGATCGGGGTCATATGCCCTTCCAGTACCGCCTGTGGGTCAAGCTTGGGCAGCAACTCGCGCGCCATCTCGACCTCTTCCAGCAGTTTGTCCAGCAGATGCTCGGGCACGTGCTCGGCCAGTTTCGGGTCGTCCAGACCGTTGATCTCGATGCTTTCAGCCACCTTGTTGCGGTCGGCGCGGTCCATCAGTTCCAGCCGGTCGCGCAGCATGTCGTAACAGCCGATGAAGTCGCGGCCTACGCCGATCGGCCACGCGGCAGGCGTGACGTCGATGGCCAGCATTTCCTGAATTTCGTCGATGATCTCGAACGTATCGCGGCTTTCGCGGTCCATCTTGTTACAGAAGGTCAGGATCGGCAGATCGCGCAGGCGGCAGACCTCGAACAGCTTCTGGGTCTGGCTTTCCACACCTTTCGCGCCGTCGATCACCATTACAGCCGCGTCCACGGCGGTCAGCGTGCGATAGGTATCCTCGGAAAAATCCGAGTGACCGGGCGTGTCCACCAGATTGAAGCGGAAGTTGTCATAGTCAAACGACATCGCCGAGGCCGAGACCGAGATGCCCCGATCCTTTTCCATCTGCATGAAGTCCGACCGTGTCCGTCGTGCCTCGCCTTTGGCGCGCACCTGTCCCGCCATCTGGATCGCGCCGCCGTACAAAAGGAACTTTTCCGTCAGCGTGGTCTTGCCCGCATCCGGGTGCGAGATGATGGCGAATGTCCGGCGCCGGGCAATCTGGGGCGGCAAGGTGGGTTGGTTCGAGGTGTCAAGCATAAGCGCGCGTATATGCGGTGAATCCTGCCGAGGCAAGACAAAGGGGGTGGTTCGAATCATACGTCTGTGGCAATAAGAACATATAGTGAACAAATTATGGAGTGGATCAATGAATTTGAAAGAGATCGCCGACGAATTGGTGGCCGGTTGCCGGGAAAATCGTGCCAAAGAGAACCTTGAAAAGCTTTACGCCCCTGACGCCGTTTCGGTCGAAGGGCAGGACTTTCAGGGAATGGGTCGGGAAACCAAAGGGGTCGAAGCCATCCGTGGCAAGCATGAGTGGTGGGAAAACGCCCATGAGGTTTCCGGTGCGTCCGTCAGTGACCCGTTTCCCCATGGCGACGACCGTTTTGCCGTGATCTTCGAAGTGCAGGGCAAGGTGAAGGAAAGCGGCGAAGCGTTCGATATGCGCGAAGTGGGTGTTTATCACGTCGCTGACGGCAAGATCATTCGGGAAGAGTTCTTCTACTAATCACCAAGCCGTTTCTGGTCTTCCCTGTCTGGCCGGTGCTAGACATACGGCAATGACTGACAGGGAGGATCCGATGGATCTGGGAATTCAAGGAAAACGCGCGCTGGTTTGTGCCAGCAGCAAAGGGTTGGGTCTGGGCTGTGCCGAGGCTTTGGCGGCTGCCGGTGTGAACCTTGTGATGAATGCACGTGGTTCTGACGCTTTGGAGGCCGAGGCGGCTCGACTGCGGTCAGAGCATGGCGTTGAGGTGCAGACGGTCGCATGTGACGTGACAACCGCCGAGGGTCAGGCGCAGGTCATAGACGCCGCGCAGGGCGTTGATATTCTTGTGACAAATGCAGGCGGACCTCCTCCGGGAATGTGGTTGGACTGGGAGCGCGATGATTTCATCAAGGCGCTGGACGCCAACATGCTGACGCCAATTGCGTTCATGAAAGCGTTGCTTCCCGGAATGATGGACAAGGGCTGGGGTCGGGTGGTGAATATCACCTCGCAATCCGTGCGTGCGCCGATTGCGGTTCTGGGCTTGTCGAATGCGGCACGGACCGGATTGACCGGATATGTGGCGGGAACGGCCCGTCAGGTTGCGCCTCATGGCGTCACAATCAACAACCTGTTGCCGGGTATTCATGCCACGGATCGAGCGGATTCGCTGGACAGCGGGGTGGCAGCGCAGCAGGGCATCACGATGGACGAAGCGCGCGCCAACCGCGCGGCGACAATTCCGGCTCGACGCTATGGCTCGCGGCTGGAGTTTGGTGCGACCTGCGCTTTCCTGTGCTCGCAACACGCGGGCTTCATTGTCGGCCAGAACATCCTGCTGGATGGCGGCGCGACCAATGTGACGATGTGACCATGGCGCAGGGTTATTCGTTAAAGGATCAGTTGTTCAACGCTGAGAAGACGCGCTATATCAGTGGGTTATTTGCGAGTGCTGAACCGGCGTTCGATGCCTCGGCGTTTCAGGCGCAAGTCATGTCGCGCCTGCCTGAACTGGAATTGAAAGAGCGTATGGCCTGGATCGCAACGTGCCTGCAACAGGCCGTGCCGGGGGATTTGCCAACGGTTGCTCCGGTGATCCTGCGTGCCTTGCCACCGCCTTTGGACCCCACGAAAACAGATGATGATTTCGGGGATTTCATCTTTGGACCGTTGGGTGAGTGGGTCGCAGACATCGGGCTGGATCACGTGGATTTGGCGTTGGATGTTCTGGAAGAGATAACCCAGCGGTTTTCAATGGAATGGGCCATTCGGCCCTTTCTGAACCATGACCCGGACAAAGTGCTGGGGCGGATGCAGGACTGGTGCACCCATGACAGCTATCATGTGCGCCGATTGGTCAGCGAGGGCACACGACCCCGGTTGCCTTGGGGGCAGGGTATTGATCTTGAGCTGACCGATCCGCTGCCTCTTTTGGACCGGCTGCACGGTGACACCACCAGGTATGTGACGCGGTCAGTGGCCAATCACCTGAACGACATCACGAAGAAGGACCCGGACTTGGTGCTGGTGCGTCTGGGGGATTGGCGCTCTGAGGGACGTCAGGCCGCGGCAGAGCTGGACTGGATAACCTCTCATACGCTGCGCGGCCTTGTAAAAGCGGGGCATCCGGAAGCAATGAAGATGCTGGGATATGATCCGGATGCTGGTATTGCGGTTGTGATTGATCTGAATTCCGAAGCGCGCATTGGCGAGGCACTTGAGTTTTCAGTTAGTCTGAGCGGGCACGGCGAACAACCGGTTCTGGTCGATTATATTATTCATTTTCAACGCCCTGGGGGGAAAACCTCAGCCAAGGTTCATAAGCTGAAGCAGGCAGCTTTGAAAGGCGGCAAGCTGAAGCTGGCCAAGCGTCACAAGTTTAAGGGTGATGCCACGACGTTCAAGCTGGTGCCCGGCGCGCATCGGTTGGAAGTTCAGGTAAACGGTGTAGTTCGCGCTGGATTGGATTTTGATCTGCTGGGCTAAAGCTGCGCCGGAAGGCTCACGGTTTCGTCAGAAACACCTTCCCCGGATTGCGAACGAGAGGTAGCTGCATTAGCTGCGATGCAACCACTTACAAGGGGAAGAGCGCGATGAAGCATGAGTCGGTGCAGAATTATTATGGTGAAGTCCTGCAAAGCAGCGCGGATTTGCAGACCAACGCGTGCTGCACGCCCGATGACATGCCGGATCACGTCAAAAAGATCCTCTCGAAGGTCCATGACGAGGTGCTGACCCGGTATTACGGCTGCGGTCTGATTGCGCCTCTGGATCTTGAAGGCATGTCGATCCTCGATCTGGGCTGCGGCGCGGGGCGTGACGTCTATGCCTTGTCGGCCATGGTGGGCGAAAAGGGCCGGGTGGTCGGTGTGGACATGACGCCCGAGCAGTTGGATGTTGCCCGCGCGCATCAGGACTATCATGCCCAAGCCTTTGGGCATGCAAAAAGCAACGTTGAATTCCATCACGGGTATATCGAAAAACTGGATGAACTGGACCTTGAACCGGGGTCTTTCGATATCATCGTGTCGAACTGCGTGATCAACCTTGCAACCGACAAGGATGCTGTTCTGCGCGGCGCGCATCGGCTTCTGAAAGAGGGCGGCGAGATGTATTTCTCGGACGTCTACGCAGACCGCCGTATCCCGCAGGCGATGGCCGAAGATGAGGTTCTGTATGGCGAATGCCTGTCGGGTGCTTTGTACTGGAATGACTTCCTGTCGATGGCGCGCAAGGCCGGTTTTGGTGATCCGCGTCGCGAGACGCACCGCCCGTTGACCATCGAAAACCCCGTGCTCGAAGCACGTGTGGCCCCGCTGAAATTCCTGTCGGCCACCTACCGCCTGTTCAAACTGCCCGCGCTGGAACCGGCCTGTGAAGACTATGGCCAGGCGGTGATCTATAAGGGCACCGTGCCCAATGCGCCGCATGAGTTTGTTCTGGACGATCACCATATCATCGAAACCGGCAAGGTCTTTCCGGTCTGTGGCAACACATGGATGATGTTGCAGGATACACGGTTCGCGCGGCACTTTGATTTTATCGGCGACTTCTCTACCCATTACGGCATCTTCGAAGGCTGCGGCGGTGAAAGCCCGTTTGAGGCCATGGGTGAGGCCGCATCTTCGGGCGGTGGTTGCTGCTGATCCCTTGCACCTGAGGGGCGGGGTTGCTATCCCCGCCCAAGCCCGATGGAATTGATCGGGAAAGGCAAATGGGGTCCATCGGTGACAGGTAACGCAACTCCTCCGCGTTTGGAAATTCGCAACATTATCCGCCGGTTCGAAGGGCGGGTGGTCGTGGATGACGTGTCGCTGACCGTGCGGGCGGGCAAGGTGACCTGTTTGCTGGGGCCGTCAGGTTGCGGCAAATCCACGACGCTGCGCATGATCGCCGGGGTCGAAATGCAGGACTCGGGTGAGATTTACGTTGATGGCAAGCTGATCTGCGACACGGTGTTCCGGGTGCCGCCGGAACGGCGCGAGATCGGTCTGATGTTTCAGGATTTTGCGCTGTTCCCACATCTGAGCGTGGCCAACAACGTGGCATTCGGTCTGAAAGGCACCAAGGACGAAAAGCGCGCCCGGGTTGAGGAATTGCTGCGCAAAGTAGACCTGATGCGCTTCATCGACGGGTTTCCGCATCAGTTGTCGGGCGGTGAGCAGCAGCGTGTGGCATTGGCCCGCGCATTGGCGCCGCGCCCGCGGATCATGCTGATGGATGAACCGTTCTCGGGCCTCGACAACCGTTTGCGAGACGGCATTCGGGACGAAACACTGGCCATCCTCAAGGAAGAGGACGCCGCCGTTTTGCTGGTCACGCACGAGCCGGAAGAGGCGATGCGCATGGCTGACGAAATCGCCCTGATGCGGCGCGGCAAGATCGTCCAGCAGGGCGCGCCCTATAACGTTTATACCCGCCCTGCAGACAAGGCGGCTGTGGCCTTTTTCAGTGATGTCAACGTGTTGCGCGCGCAGGTGAATGGGGCGTTGGCGGATACGCCGTTTGGCCAATTCCTTGCGCCGGGTATTCCGGATGGAACGGATGTCGAGATCGTTTTCCGCCCGCAGCACGTCAAGCTGGATTTCGACCGCAACGGCAAGGGACCTCTGCCCACGCCGACGGATGGTGTCGCGGCGCGCGGTGTCGTTGAACGCGCGCGCTTCCTTGGCAACGAAAGCCTGATAGAATTTCGCATGGACTATGACGGTTCGATCCTCAGGGCCACGGTTCCGAATGTCTTTGTGCCGGGTCCGGGCAGGGTCATGTGGCTGACTATCCGACGCGACCGGTGTTTCGTTTTCCCCGACACGTAAGTTCAACCGCTCGATTTCCCCGCAAGTGGTGCGCGAAAGCCTCAGATTGGGGGTCCACGTCGCTTGCCGCAACGCAGGTCGGGGTCTATCAAGGGCCAAACGCGGGGGTGAAACGGGCATGCGTATTCTTCTGACCAATGATGACGGGATCAACGCTCCGGGCCTGATCACGCTGGAAGCGATTGCAGCCGAGCTGGCCGGACCGGATGGTGAGGTCTGGGTGGTTGCGCCTGCCTTCGAGCAGTCCGGCGTAGGGCATTGCATCAGCTACACCCATCCCACGATGATCGCCAAGCTGAGCGAGCGGCGCTATGCGGCCGAGGGGTCGCCTGCGGATTGTGTATTGGCAGGGTTGCATGATGTAATGGTGGATTGCCCGGCAGATCTGATTTTGTCCGGTGTGAATCGCGGGAACAATTCGGCTGAGAACACGCTTTATTCCGGCACTATTGGTGGCGCGATGGAAGCGGCGCTGCAGGGCGTACCCGCGATTGCATTGTCGCAGTATTTTGGCCCACGCAATCTGGGGCTGGATGATCCGTTTGAGGCCGCTGCGCGCTTTGGGGCCGATCTGGTGCGGCGCATTCTGGATGCCACCCCGGCAGAGCAGGGCGATTACCGTCTGTTCTACAACGTGAATTTCCCACCCGTTCCGGCAGATGACGTGTTGGGAACACGCGTGGCGGCGCAGGGCTTTCGACGCGACACGCATTTCTCGGTCGAGCCGCACAGCTCGCCCTCGGGGCGGCGGTTCTTGTGGATCAAGGGCGGCTATCAGCACAACCCGACGGCTCCGGGCACCGATGCGGCGGTCAATCTGGAAGGCTATATCTCGGTCACGCCGATGCGCGCTGACTTGACCGCGCACGACATGCTGGAGGCATTGAAGGCAGTCGAATGAGCGGACTGGATCCTGAAACCGTAATGCAGTTCCTGTTTGCCCTGCGTAAACGGGGCGTGACCGATGCGCGCGTTCTGGCGGCGATGGAGCAGGTGGACCGGGGGCGGTTTGTCACCGGCCTTTTCGCAGACCGTGCTTACGAGGACATGCCACTGCCGATTGCCTGCGGTCAGACTATCAGCCAGCCTTCGGTCGTCGGGTTGATGACACAGGCGCTGGATGTGCGGGCGCGGGACACCGTGCTCGAGATCGGAACCGGCTCGGGTTATCAGGCGGCGATCCTGTCGAAACTGGCACGTCGGGTCTATACCGTCGAACGCCACCGGCGGCTGGTCAGCGAAACGGGCAAGCTATTTGCCGATCTGGGGCTGACCAATATCACCGCGATGTTGTCGGATGGATCTTATGGTCTTTCGGAACAGGCACCCTTTGACCGGATCATTGTGACGGCTGCAGCCGAAGACCCTCCGGGCCCGCTCTTGGCGCAGCTCAAAATCGGGGGTATCATGGTTTTACCCGTGGGACAGTCGGATGCGGTGCAGCAGCTGATCAAAGTGACGCGCACCGAGACCGGTCTGGACTATGATGAATTGACGTCGGTTCGTTTTGTGCCTCTGCTTGAGGGGCTTGGCAGGGACGAAACGTAGCAGGCTTTGTGAATTGGTCGCCGGAACCCCGGACAACAGGGGCAGGCTTTGAGGACAGAATTATGAAAGCAGTATCCAAACCATCTATGCGCCTCTGCGCGACCGGACTGGTCGCTGTGGCCGTTCTGGCCGGGTGTGAGGGGCCTCTGGACTATGATCTGCGCGGGCAGGTCGGCGGGTTCTCGACCACTGACGCGGTGCAATCCGCCACCACATCACGGCCGACGCCGGACAGCCGGGGCGTAATCACTTATCCCAACTATCAGGTTGTCGTGGCCCGACAGGGTGACACGGTGCGGGATGTGGCGGCACGGGTGGGTCTGCCGGAAGGTGAGTTGTCGCGCTTCAACGGGTTACAGACCACCGACACCCTGCGAGATGGCGAAGTGTTGGCCCTGCCGCGTTCGGTCGGTGCGGGCAGCGGGGTGGACATCGCCTCGGTTGCTGGAAACGCTATTGATCAGGCCCAGGATACCAGCTCGGTCCAGACGACAACACTGGAACCTGTGCAACCCGCGCCAACGCCAACGCCGGCCCCTGTGGCCACGGGGCCGGAACCGGTCCGGCACAAGGTCAAGCGGGGCGAGACGGCATATACCATCTCGCGGCTCTATCAGGTGCCGATCGACGCGCTGGCCGAATGGAATGGGCTGGGCCCCGACTTCACCGTACGCGAAGGTCAGTTTCTGCTGATCCCGGTCAAGAACCAAACTGCACCACGGCAAAACGCTGCTGCTGCGGCGCCGGTAGTGGCTACGGAAGTGACCGAGCCGGGGCAGGGGTCGCCGACCCCGACCCCTCCGAGTGCTACGCAACCGCTGCCCGAGGAAAGCGTCGCGCCTCTGGCAGAGGCCCCGGATGTGACAGCCGAGGCCCCGACCAACTCTCGGTCTTCAGCGCTGTCTTTGCCGGTGAGCGGTACCATCATTCGTGGCTATAACAAGGGCAAGAATGAAGGCATCGACATTGCCGCAGCACCCGGAACGGCCGTGACAGCAGCCGAGGCAGGCACCGTTGCGGCGATTACGGCTGATGCGGATCAGGTGCCGATCATCGTCGTCAAACACAAGAACGACCTGCTGACGGTCTATGCCAATGTCGATGATATCGCGGTCAAGAAAGGCGACCAGGTGCGTCGTGGGCAAAAGCTGGCGCAGTTGCGGGGTGGCGACAACGCCTATGTGCATTTTGAAGTGCGCAAAGGGTTCGAGTCGGTCGATCCCGAACCTTACCTGAAGTGAGGGTGAATGGCCCGTTCCGGGCCATGCCTTCGGCGGGAGTATTTCTGAAAAGATGAAGAAGGTCAGGCGTTTGGGTTGTAGTCGCTCAGGCGTTTGCCGGGTTCATCTGCAAAGAGTTCCGGTAGCGGCGTCACGGATTCGATCAGGTCGATACGGAAGACGCGGAAACCCTGGCGCAACTCGCACCATGCCGTAAGGGTCCAGACGCGGCCCCAATATTCCATGTGAAGCGGACGGATGGATCGGTCGGTCAGAACCCCGTCTATCCGTCGATATGACAAGCGGAGTTTCTGGCGGGATTTGATGGCAGCGCGGATCGGGGCCATATGTGCCAGCCCGCGGGCGGCATCGGCAAAGGGGTAGACCGCGAACTTCCATGCGTCGGCCTCTGCTACCACTTGCGTGGGCAGGACAGTGTCGATCTTGTCGGCCAGAGAATTGGCGGCGGCTTTCAGGTCCGGGTCGGCAGCCTCGGCCACGATGGCCATGCCAAGGTTCAGCGCTTCAAGCTCGGCTGTGGTCAGGTTCAGTGGGGGCAGCGTGATCTGCTCGCGCACCATGTAACCTACGCCGCGTTCACCCTCGACCGGAAAACCCGAAGCCACCAGCGTATCCATGTCGCGATAGATGGTACGGACCGACACCTCGAGCCGGTCCGCAATGTCCTGCGCGCGGTGCAGTTTGCCGTCGCGCAGGATCTGGATGATATCAAACAGGCGATCCGTGCGGCGCATGTCACGCCGTCCAGACTGCGCCTAGGCAGTCATGTTCCATAGCACGTTCTCGTGGCGCATCTGGACGCTTTCCGGGTCAATGGCAGCCATCATGCCCGCAGCAAAGTCCTGTTTCGGAAATTGCGCTGCGGCGTCCTGAGCGGCCTTCATATCTGTCCAGACGACATAGTCGGTCCAACGACCGTCTTCGCCCTGGCTGAGCTGGCGGTGGGCAAAGCCCGGCGCGCTGCGCACAAAGGCTTCAGAGGTCTGGCTGAGTTTCACGAACTCTTCCGGTGTGGTGTCATTGGCGAGGGTGAAGGTGACGATTTCTGCAACATGGGTCATGTGGTTCTCCGTTGACCAGGTTTCGATATCGCCTCATTAATCATACCCAACTGACATAAACCTGTCAGTTGGAAAATGCGACCCCTTAGATTCTGCCGGATGACATCAAATTTTACCCTCAATCTGCGCCTGATCCCTTTTGACACAAAGCGTCCGGGCGTAAACACGGACCCAGTTCATATTCCCGGCGCGCAACCGCGTCGATGAAAAAGGAGAAGAGACATGCTCAACAATATCGGCCTTCCCGGTCTTCTGCTGATCGCCGTTGTGGTTCTGGTTCTGTTTGGCCGTGGCAAGATCAGTTCGCTGATGGGCGAAGTTGGCAAAGGCATCACGTCGTTCAAGAAAGGTGTCAAGGAAGGCGCGGACGAGTTGGATCAGGACGCTGCCGAAGTGGCCAAAGACGTCACACCCGAGACCGAGAAAGACAAGGTGTAAGCTCAGATGTTTGATCTTGGCTGGACCGAACTTCTGGTCATTGGCATTGTTGCCCTGATCGTTGTGGGGCCAAAGGACCTGCCGGTGATGTTCCGCAATGTCGGGCGCTTCGTTGGCAAGGCGCGCGGAATGGCGCGTGAGTTCAGCAGTGCCATGAACGAGGCCGCCGATCAGGCCGGGGTGAATGAGATCAAGCAAGGTCTCAACGCCGCCGCGAATCCTGTGGGTTCGGCTATGGACGGCGTAAAACAAGCTGCGCAGGAAATGGCGAAAAGCATCGATCCCACCAAGTTCGATCCGGACAGCGAAACCGGTAAGCTGGCGACAGAGCGCGCCGAGCAGGCCAAGAAGATTCAGGCCACCACTGCCCGCGCCGCTGCCGAGCGTAAGGCCAAAGAAGCTGCAGATGCGCTGGTCAAAGCTGAAGAGGCCGAAGCGGCGCTGAACACTGAAAGCAAGACATGACTAAAACCGACGAGATCGAAGATACCTCGGCCCCATTGATCGAACATCTGGCCGAGCTGCGCACGCGGTTGATTCACTGTGTCGCGGCCTTTCTGGTCGGTATGATCATCTGCTTTACCGTGGCCACGCCGCTTTTCAATTTTCTGACCAATCCTCTGTGTGAGGTTCTGACCGAACGCGGGCAGGATTGCGGGCTGATCTTCATCTCGCCGCAGGAAGGGTTCTTTGTGGCCATCAAGGTCTCGCTGCTGGGCGGGTTCATTCTGGCTTTTCCATATATCGGAATGCAGATGTGGCGCTTCGTGGCACCGGGCCTGTACAAGACGGAAAAGAACGCGTTTCTGCCCTTCATGCTGGCCTCGCCGTTCATGTTCCTTCTGGGCGCAAGCTTTGCCTTTTATGTCGTCACGCCGCTGGCCTATGATTTCTTCCTGGGATTCCAGCAGTTCGGCGCTGAAGGTGAAGCCCTGGCAGATGGTTCAACCACTGCACCATTGAGCGTGGTGTTCCAGGGTTCGGCGCAGGAATATCTGAACCTGACGATCAAGTTTATCGTGGCCTTTGGACTTTGCTTCCAGTTGCCGGTTCTTTTGACCCTCATGGGCAAGGCTGGGCTGGTCAGCGCCGAGGGGCTGGGTGCCGTGCGCAAATATGCGGTTATTGGCATTTTGGTTCTGGCGGCCGTTGTGACGCCACCTGACGTGATCACTCAGATCATTCTCTTTATTGTGGTCTATGGCCTCTACGAGATTTCGATCTTCCTGGTGGCCCGGGTTGAACGGAAGCGGGAAGAGCAATTGCGTGCCGACGGCTACTACGACGATGAAGAGGCAGAGGCGGATGAAGACCTGATGCAGGAATTCGAAGACAAGAAGTAATCTGCTAAGAAAACAACACAGGCGCGCCTCATCGGGGTGCGCCTTTTTCGTTTGTGGGCCTTGTTGCGCCAATCAGAACATGCTTTGAACCCATCCAAATTTGACCGGAGGATCCGATGGACGAACAAGCCCTGAACCGCATTGCCGCTGCATTGGAACGCATGGCACCGGCGCCTCTGGCCACACCGGATTTCAACGCAGCCCCGGCTTTTGTCTGGCATGTGGAACCGGAACGGTTGGAACCGGTTGAGCAGGTTAATCGCGTCGATCTGGATCTGTTGGTTGGAATAAACCGGTCGCGGGACACATTGCTCGACAACACCCGCCGGTTCGCGTCCGGTTACAAGGCGAACAACGCGTTGTTGTGGGGTGCGCGGGGAATGGGGAAGTCCAGCCTTGTAAAGGCGGTCCACGGCACACTAAGCGCGGATCATCCTGACCTGAAACTTGTGGAGCTACAGCGCGAGGACATGGCCTCGGTCGCCCGCTTGCTGAACCACCTGCGCTCTGCACCGTACCGATTCATCCTGTTCTGTGACGACCTGTCGTTCAGCCACGATGATCAGCATTACAAATCGCTCAAGGCCGTTCTGGATGGTGGCATAGAAGGACGCCCTGAAAACGTTGTTTTTTACGCCACTTCGAACCGTCGTCACCTGATGCCGCGAGACATGATCGAAAACGAACGGTCCAGCGCCATCAACCCATCGGAAGCAGTTGAGGAAAAAGTCTCACTATCCGACCGCTTCGGTCTTTGGCTGGGTTTCCACCCCTGCGATCAAGACGAATATCTTGCCATGATCGACCGCTATTGCGCGGCTTATGGTGTCTCAGTTGATACAGATACCCTGCGCGCCGAGGCGATCGAATGGCAGGCCACGCGCGGTTCGCGCTCGGGCCGTGTCGCCTGGCAGTTCTTTGTCGATCTGGCTGGCCGCAACGGCGTTCATATCGCCTGATCCCGGCTTCATCTGGCTAAAAATACCTCCGCCGGAGGCATGGCCCGTCAGGGCCATTTTCTAAAGTAACGCCAGAATCCGCGCTGCTTCATCTGCGGTGCTGTTCAGCGCTTCCCGATCCTCTCCGGGATGGAAACGTGCGCGTACGGCAGTAGGCATCGGTGCAGGCTCGACAATCGAAACGCGCGGACCAGTACGCTCGGTCTCGGCGGCCCAGCTTCGGGCCAGAGCGATCTGCGCGGCCTTGGTGGCCCCATAGGTGCCATAGAACTTCTCGCCAGCTTTCGGGTCGTCAAAGAACACCGCATGACCATTTTCGCCCAGAAGGGGCGTCACATAGGGAATCAGAACCGAGGTTGCATTGGCGTTGGTATTGACGGCCTTTGACCACTCTTTCGGATCAATGAAATGTGCAGGCGTCAGCGCAGACGTGTGAATGGCCGTGTGCAGCCATAAGTCCACCTTACCCCATCGGTCGTGAATACCCCGGCACAGGGTCGCCATGGCATTGGGATCGGTGATGTCCATAGGGGCCAACGTGGCCGAGCCGCCCTTGGTCTTGATCCGGTCGTCCAGCTCTTCCAGCCCGCCGGTGGTGCGGGCGACGGCGACGATGTGATATTCGGGTGCCAGAGCTTCGGCAAGGGCAGCGCCCAACCCGCGAGAGGCCCCGGTGACAAGGGCAATTTTGGTCTGATCGGTCATGGCTGCGGTTTGAACCCCCGCGCGCGGGGCGTCAAGACGCGATTAGCTGCCGGGAATGGTGATACGCTTGGTCTGGCCGCTTTGTCGCAGCATGATGCCATCTTCATCAATGGCAATCACTGTACCCGAGGCAACACGGCTGCCGGGTTTGACTTCTTTCACACGGCCCGATGATAGGCGCATCAAGGCACGCAGATCACTTTTGGGTCCAAATATCCCCAATACCGACACGGTATTCTTCTTCAATGCGCCCTTCTGCGTGGCCGTGCTTTTGACTATCGAGTTCGACATGGTTTGCGGCGCGGACCATGGCCCGAACCCCTTTGCTAGGTGAGTGGTGCCGGTCAGTTACCAAAACCAGGGGATAAGCAAAAGCGCATCACACGCACACGTCATCAAGGCTGAAACCGGCAAATGAAAGCCATTGAGAACTCAAGACGTTCACCGCGGAGTTGCGGCAAGTTTCCACTCATCGCAGCACCGTGAGCTGTTGGGATCAATCGGTTTTGCCGAAGCGATTCGTATCGTCTCGGTGTCGGCTGAATTCCAAGCGTTTGCCGATCAGCCCGAGGCCAGCTTGGCTGCGTTCCACGATCCGCCCGGAATCTGCATATCGGCGCGTTTCTGGCTGACGCGGCTGCTGTTTTCCAGATTGTCCAGATAATCCTCGCTGACGCTGCCGGTGATGTAATTGCCGTCGAAGCAAGAACAGTCAAAGGCTTCGATCTCGGGATTGCCTTCTTTGGCCGCCCAGATCAGATCGTCGAGGTCTTGATAGAACAGCGCATCCGCGCCCAGCTCTTCGCGGATCTCTTCGATCTCTTTGCCGTTTGCGATCAGTTCGGCCTTGGTTGGCATGTCGATGCCGTAGACATTGGGATACTGCACCGGGGGCGAGGCGCTGGCGACATAGACTTTCTTGGCTCCGGCGTCGCGACACATTTGAACGATCTTTTTGATGGTGTTGCCACGCACAATGGAATCGTCGATCAGCAAAACGCTGTGCCCGTCAAACTCAAGCGGGACGGCGTTCAGCTTGCGGCGAACGGACTTCTGTCTCTCTGCCTGACCCGGCATGATGAAGGTGCGTCCGACATAACGGTTTTTCACCAGTCCTTCACGATAAGGGATGCCGGTGATCTTGGCGGCTTCCAGCGCCACGGGGCGGGCACTGTCCGGCACAGGAATGATCCGGTCGATTTCCAGACCCGAGTCCTGAATCTGTTTAGCCAGCGTCTGACCCATACGCATCTGGGTTTTGTAAACAGAAACGCCATCCAGCAAGGAGTCCGGACGAGCCAGATAGACATACTCAAAGATACAGGGCGTCAGCTTGCCTTCGACGGCCTGGAACTCGTGCATGTTGCCGTCCAGATCGATCAGAATCGCTTCACCCGGGCGCAGATCACGCAGTTTTTCGAAGCCGTTGATGCCAAAGGCCACGTCTTCCGAAGCAAATGCATAGTCATCGCCTTGGCCATCCACCTCGCGCTTTGCAACCGACAGCGGACGAATGCCAAACGGATCGCGGAATGCCAGCATCCCGACACCTGCGACCAGACAGATCACGGAATAGGCGCCCTGAACGCGTTCCATCGTCATCTTCACACCGGCAAACAGATTGCGGATGGGTTCGGCATTGCCGTTCACCTTGATCGCGTCCGCCACCTTGTCGGCCAGTACGTTCAGCAGGATTTCGGAATCTGACGTGGTGCGCAGGTGACGGCTGTATTTGCCGGTAACCTTTTCGCGCTGTTCGGCGGTGTTGGTAATGTTGCCGTTGTGAACCAGGTAGATGCCGTAAGGGGCGTTCACAAAGAAGGGCTGCGCCTCGGCGGCACTAAGCGATCCGGCCGTCGGATAACGCACATGGCCCATGCCAACCTGGCCCAAAAGGGTTTCGGCATCTTGCGCATTGAACACGTCTTTGACGAGACCGTTGGCCTTCTTCTCGCGGAAAAACTCGCCATTATAGGTCACGATCCCGGAAGCATCCTGACCCCGGTGCTGCAGCATCAGCAGCCCGTCATAGATCTCGGCAAACACATCATGTGTCCGGCTTGCGATTCCCAAAATCCCACACATTTACGGGGCTCCAACTTCTATGACGATTTGATCTGAGGACTGACCGCTCTTCGGTTTCGGGCCGTCTGCAAAGCCTGCGCGGGTGTTTTGGTAGCAGGTGAACTTGACGCCAATAGGGCGACTATCATCACGACCAGCGCGCATTCGTACAGAAAGAACAAGATCGGTGGCTCCGATTCCGTGGCGGGTTGGCCTTCACATAAAGACTAATGAGCGGGCTGTCATCAAAGGATCACACTCACCTATTGCCGCAGGCTGAATTTGTGCGCGGAGACGCTTGCTCATGAAATGGATGACATGTGCAGTCATATATGCTGTCATGCTAGTGAATATGTGCAAGTTTAGAGTGGTCAAGCACGCAGAGGGCCTGAATGTGGCAGCATAAGCCTCAACAGAACAAGCAGGAACGGATCAAACAACGGTGTCATCGGTGCCGAGGCATGGGGCGCGCGCCCTGTCAGATCTGCAACGGTGCAGGCGAAGTTGTCAAAGGCCGCGATACTTTGGGTAAACCCATCTTCAGCCGGTGCGATGGGTGTTTCGGATTGAAAACCATCCGCTGCACCGTATGTGGTGGCGAAGGTTTCAGCTGACCGGCATGAAAAAAGCCCGGGCAGGGCCGGGCTTTTCCGTGAAATCCAAACGAAAGAGCGTTTAACCTTCGGCAGGTGCCGTGGTTGCGGGCTGGGCGTTGTCTGCCGTGCAGCTAGCCACCAGCTCTTCATATTGCGCTGTAACCCAACCCAAAGCGGCCTCGGGGTTTTGTTCTTCGATCTGGCTGCTGAACTGTTCAAACACTTTGGCCGAACGGCTTTCGTCGACGATCGTGTATGACTGGCCGGTCATGACGGTGTCATAGACAAAGAAGGCGATCGCAACCAGCAGGATGCCGCGTGCGATTCCGAAGAAAAGACCCAGTGCCTGATCAAGACCGCCCAAGGCCGAGCGTTGCACAAGCGAAGAAAACAGGGGGGTGAATATGCTGACCACAATCAGCGCAATGGCAAAGACTGCCGCAAAACCTGTGATGACCGAAAGCTCGCAACTGTCGCGCAGAAAATCTCCTACAACCGGGATCTCCTTGACCAGCGGCACGGCCTGTGGTGCAAAGATGAACGCCAGAACGGCCGCTGCGACCCAGCCTGCGATGGCAAGAACCTCGCGCATGAAGCCACGCGAGTAGGCCAATATGCCCGACATCACGATGATCAGGGCGACGACCCCGTCAATTATTGTAAAACCTTCCATGGCCCTCGCCTGTTTGTTTTCTGCCCCTCAGGGCGCGACCTTAACCTGATCCGAAGGTTTCGCCAACAAACCCAACCAAATCAGAGGGTCGGGTGAGTGACAGACCTGCCACAGTGCCGGTTTTGCCACCTGCCGGAGCAATTGCCGCTGTGAAACCAAGTTTTTGCGCTTCTTTCAACCTATTTTCGGTCTGCGGGGCTGGTCTAAGTGCCCCGGACAGCGAGATTTCTCCAAAAACAACCGTCTCAGCGGGCAGGGCGGTGTCTTCGCGGGCACTGAGCAGGGCCGCGGCCACAGCGAGATCAGCAGCGGGTTCGCTGATTTTCAGCCCTCCGGCGACGTTCAGATAAACATCGAGCCCGGCAAAGGGGATTCCACAGCGCGCCTCGAGCACGGCAAGGATCATGGCCAGCCGCCCACTGTCCCATCCAACCACCGTGCGGCGGGGCTGAGAATGGGGCGAGGGGGCCACGAGGGCCTGCAGTTCCACCAGAACGGGGCGGGTGCCTTCAATGCCAGCGAAAACGGCCGAACCTGGGCTGGGCGTACCGCGTTCCGACAGGAACAGGGCCGACGGGTTGGTGACCTGAGCCAGCCCTTTGCCTGTCATCTCGAAAACGCCGATCTCATCAGCGGGGCCAAAGCGGTTCTTGACGGCGCGCAGGATACGAAACTGGTGGCCGCGCTCACCTTCGAAGTACAGCACGGTGTCGACCATGTGTTCAACAACGCGAGGGCCTGCGATCTGGCCGTCCTTGGTGACGTGGCCGACCATGATGATCGAAACACCGTGTCGTTTTGCAAACGTGGTCAATTCATGTGCTGCGGCCCGGACCTGTGACACCGACCCCGGAGCACTGTCAACGTTGTCGGCCCACATGGTCTGGATCGAGTCGATGATCGCCAGACCGGGCTTTTCGGCCTCAAGCGTCGTAAGAATGTCGCGCAGATTGGTCTCTGCCGCCAGTTGCACCGGCGCGTCCTCAAGTCCCAGACGACGTGCGCGCATTCGGACTTGTGCGCTGGCTTCTTCGCCCGAGACATAGATGGTTTTAACGCCTGCACGCGCAAAACGGGCTGCGGCTTGCAAGAGTAGCGTGGATTTACCGATACCCGGGTCTCCGCCCACCAGAAGCGCAGAGGCCGGGACCAAACCACCTCCGAGTACGCGGTCGAGTTCTTCGACTCCGCAGAGGGTGCGGGGCGGAGGTGTTTCCTCGGTCGACAAATCCGTGAGTGCGATGGACTGGCCGCGTTTGCCGCCGAGGGATTTTTTGGCCGGGCCAGCCGAAAGGGGCGCGTCCTGAATGATTGTGTTCCACTCGCCGCAGGCATCGCAGCGTCCGGACCACCGCGTATGAGTTGCTCCGCAGGCTGAGCAGGAGAAAGAAGTCGTTTTTGCCATGACGCACTTCGTGCCCGAGCTTGGGCGGTTCTTCAAGCCCTTGCGGGCTTTCCTTGCCGCCGGTGGCGCGCTGCGGCCTCAGGCCCGGATGGGCCATCGCCCACAGCGGGCGCTGACGCGCCTATTCCGCCGCCCGAGGGGGGGACATGGCAATCACGCTGGACGCTTTGGAGGACTTTTCGCTGCGCGGTGTCTGCAATTGGGTCGACAGCTCGGGCAGAAGCTCAAACAGCTCGTCCCGCAGGCGTGCCAGTTGCGACTTGGCGATCGTCTCTTCCATTTCCACATCGCGCGTCCATTGGCGCAATTCGTTCTGGATGACCTGAGCCTCTCCCAGCCGCTGTTGGAACAGCTCAATCTCTTCCTGCCGCTGTTTTAGGAACATCTGCGCACGTTCGACCCGTGCGTCGCCATAGGTCTCGGCCAGTTCCTGGCTGATCTGGCTCATCTGTGCGGCCAATTCCAGTATCTCAGGCTCGAGCGATTGCAGATCAGGGTGCTGGCGCAAAAATGCCATGCGTTCTTTGACCGCGTCAAACTCGGACGACATCATGAACAGCCCGCCACGGTCGGCGGCATGGGCCATCTGATAGGCTTCCGCGATGTCATGCATGTTGAGGGCAAATTTGCGATGGTTGTTTTCCAGCGCCATCATTCGCGCATTGGCAGGCAGATAGAACGCCAGCATGAGAATCAGTGCGGTCAGGCCAATCTGAATGAACATCCCGGCGTCTGTCACCGGCCCATTGCCGAATCCGGCCTGCATTGAAAGCCAGGGCAAAACACCCAATGCGGATAAAAGCGTGGCTGAAACGGCCAGCAAGGCCGCCATGCAGATCAGTAAAAAAGTCAATCTCAAAAAGGCATTCTGACATTGCAATGTTATATTATGGAGGGCGGCCATGATCGTCGTACTCCTTCTTCAAACCGGAACACACCGGGCCGAAGCGGAGGAAGATCACAGAACTTAGGGCGATCCGCTGCGGACCTGGAAACTACAAAACTGCGCTGCTCGAAATATAAAGATGATACTTAGGTACGTGTTTTCAATCAATTAGGTCTGAGGTTTTCGTGAAGTGGATGTCATCTCTGTAATATGGCCAAGCGCGATGGATCCCAGAATGCAGGCTGTGAACAGGTAGAGACCCCATGCGGTTTCGATAGTCGCGTAAGAGATGCCCTTGGCCAGAGTGATGTAGAGCGCGATCAGGAAGATGTCGGCCATCGCCAGTTTGCCAAGGATGTTCAGCGCGGGTTGGACGCGGGCATCCAGCAGGTTCCATTGGATCAACGCGGTGCCGATGGTTTTGATGTAGGGCGCGAAGAGGGCGAAGATGGTGACGATCAGTGCGAGGAAGACGTCGGATTTCCACAAGGATTGCAGCCCGGTGATGACGCTGATTTCGCTGAGGCCGAAGATCGGCAGGAACCCCGCCCGCATCAGCGGGGCGAACCATGCGATGGGGTAGAGGATCAGCAGGGAGAGGGTGGCGAGGCGGAGGGTCATGTAGGACACCTAGTTAAGCCATTAAAACGTATCAAGTGTCACTCAACTCCACCGCGCTATTGGTTAAAGCATAGCTGGCTAAGGTTTACGCTGTTTCATGGAAATGTAAGATAGCTGACTAGGTTAGCATTAAAAGTTGGGTGGCTTACGCAATGCCAAGTGTGTCGCAGCTAGTTCGTTACTTTAAAGAAGTCCCTGAAAGCCGAGGTATCTATAAGTTTTTTTTAATCGTTACAATTACGGAAATTGTACTGATCTACTATGTTGTTTACGAACCTGAATTCTACCTAGAGAGCAGATCTGTTCACCTTATTCCATACGCGGTTTGGTTGTTTCCGTTATTGATACCGTGGACAGTATTTTTACTGCTGAAAAGGGTCTCAGCCCATTCTCGCGAAAGCGAAGACTCAAGAGTAAAATAGTGTAGGTTTCACTATTTGACCGTCCGGAAAATCTACTACCGCACCGCCTCAATCGGCCCCTCGGCACTGCCGCTGATGAACTGCTCCACATACGGATCACCCGAGGCATCCATCTGCCCGACGGGTCCGGTCCATTGGATGACGCCTCCGTGCAGCATGGCCACGTTGTCGGCAATCGCGCGGACCGAGCTCATGTCATGGGTGATGGTCATCGCAGTGGCGCCCATCTCGGTCACGATTTCCCGGATCAGATCGTTGATGACGCCGGACATGATCGGGTCCAACCCTGTGGTGGGTTCATCGAAAAAGATGATCTCGGGCTCGGCGGCAATGGCGCGGGCAAGGCCGACGCGCTTCTGCATGCCGCCTGACAGTTCCGCCGGAAAGCGGTCGGCCACGTCGGATTTCAGGCCCACACGGCGCAGTTTCTCGATGGCGATTTCGCGGGCTTCGTCCGCAGGACGTTTCAGTGAGCCACGCAGCAGGCGGAAGGCAACGTTCTGCCAGACGGTCATCGAGTCAAACAGGGCCGAGCCCTGAAACAGCATGCCAAAGCGGGCCAGAAACGCGTCGCGGTCGCCTTTGCTGGCATCCTTTCCGTCCACATAGATCATGCCGCTGTCGGGTTGGATCAGTCCAAGGATACATTTCAGAGCCACCGATTTCCCGGTGCCAGACCCGCCGATGATGACCATCGAGGTGCCCTTGGGGATCTCAAGGTCAAGCCCTTGCAATACGTGGTTGTCACCAAAGGCTTTATGTACGTTCTCCATCCGGATCATAGCGAGAAGAATACCCCTGTGAGAACGAAGTTTGCAGCCAGGATCAGCACCGCTGCGGCCTCGACCGAGCCTTTGGTAGCACGCCCCACGCCCTGTGCGCCGCGACCAGAGTTCATGCCGTAGTAACAGCCCATAATGGCCGCGATCAGGCCAAAGGCCGCGCCTTTGACCAGCGATGAGACGATGTCGCGGGTTTCAAGAAAATCGACCGTGTTTTTCAGATAAGTCGCTGGGTTGAAGCCCAGATTTTGCGTGGCGACGGTGTAGCCCCCGGCAATGCCGATCACGTCACCTACCGCAACCAATGCGGGCACGGTGATCAACGCGGCCAAGACGCGCGGGGCGGTCAGGTATTTCATCGGATGGGTCGACAGCGTGACCAGCGCGTCGATCTGTTCGGTCACTTTCATCGTGGCAATCTCGGCCGCGATGGACGAGGTCACGCGGGCAGCAATCATCAGGCCGACCAGCACCGGGCCAAGCTCTCGGACCATGCCAATGGCGACGATTTGGGGCACCACGGCTTCGGCGTTGAAACGCGCGCCGCCGGCATAGATTTGCAACGCCAGCGCGCCGCCGGTGAAGATCGCGGTCAAGCCGACCACGGGCAGGGACAGCCAGCCGATGTTCAGCAGGGCCATACCAAATTCGCGCGGATAAAAGGGTGGGCGAAGGATATGAGAGATGGCATCAAGCGCAAACAGGGCCACCCGACCAAAGGCTGCCATCAGCCTCAGAACAGCGCGGCCCAGCCCCCCAAGCGCGGTCATTGGGTTCATTCTACGTAGCCCCGCGAATAGCGATTGCCCATAGATGTCAGAATCTCGTAGCCGATCGTTCCGGCAGCTTCGGCCAGATCATCGACGGTCTGATGGCCGTTGAGAATACGCAGACGTTCCGGGTCGTTCGGCAAGTCGGTGACGTCCACCGTGATCAGATCCATCGAGATACGACCAACAACCGGGCAAGGCTGGTTGCCAGCGAACGTGTCAATCCCGCCGCCAATCGCACGATGCAGACCATCTGCATAGCCTGCAGCAACTGTGGCGATACGAGACGGGCGGCGCGCAACCCAGCTGTTGCCGTAGCCGACTGTTTCGCCCACGTCCAGTTGGCGCACCTGTATGACGGGCAGATCGACGGTGACAACCGGCTTGGCCCCGGCAAAAGGCAGGCCACCATAAAGGCCAATGCCCGGGCGGCAGAAATCGAAATGGAACTCAGGCCCCAGAAAGGTGCCTCCGGTTGCGGCTAGCGAACGGGGTGCGGTGACGCCGTCGGTCATCTCGCGGAAGGTTTTCAACTGCTGCTGATTCATCGGGTGATCCGGTTCATCCGAACAGGCCAGATGAGACATGACCACCACCGGGTTCAAGGCCTCGGCCTTTGGGCGCAGTTCGGCCCAGTCGGCTGGCTCAAGTCCCAAGCGATTCATACCGCTGTCCAGTTGAATACCGAATGCGTGATCGGGCAGCGCTTGCAAATGACGCTGGAACTGCTCGGCCGAGTTGATCAGCGGTGTCAGATCGTGCGCACGCAGCAAATCTGTATCGCCTTCCATGTGCCCGGAGAAGATACCGATCATCGGGCCCGGTCCGACCGCCTCGCGCACGGCGGCGCCTTCCTCGGCAGCGGCAACAAAGAACTTTCGAACGCCTTCTTCGGCCAGCGTGTCGCTGACAGGCCCGGCACCCAGCCCATAGGCATCGGCCTTGACCACGGCCCCGGTTTCTACCCCGGTCTTCGCATCAAGCGCGCGCCAGTTGCTGGCCAGCGCCTGTAGATTGATCGTCAAACGTGCAGTACTCATGGAACTGTTCATGACATTGCGCCGTCCAAGGTCAAGAGGGAATGGCGCATTTCCTTGGCGTATTCCGTTGCCACGTCGTCGCAATCGCCGAATAGCGCCGAAAACCAAGACATATTAGCGATTTGTTGCTTTGAACAAACCGCTTTGTGATTGTCTTCACATTGATGTTAAAACGATCTTGTGAGCGGGATCGTCTCATCACCACACATCCAGGGGTGCGGCCGCAGGGACAAGGAATTCATGGAATTTTCAACCGGTTTGACATCAAACCCATACGAGGTGGTCCGGCTTTTTACAGATGTTTTTGCCGCGTCTGAGGGGAAAGACGAAGGCGCGGTAATTGGCGCTTTTGTACAAGACCTGATCGACAATACACCATCCGAGGATCTTATGGTGTTCACAGCCCATCGGGATAACCAATTGCTAGGCTGTGCCATTTTTTCCCGTGTCGCATTTCCGCGGGACACGCGATGTGTGTTCATCCTGTCGCCCATGGCCGTGAGAACAGACAGCCAAAAAAGTGGAGTGGGTCAGGCATTGATCTCATACGGGTTGGATCGCTTGCGGTCCTCAGGTGCGGATGTGGCGCTGACTTATGGCGATCCGGGGTATTACGGTAAGACCGGCTTCGGGCAGATCTCTGAGACCACCGCGCAACCGCCGCTGACGCTGAGCCACCCGCATGGATGGTTGGGGCAAGCATTGGATGGTCAGGATCTGAAACCGCTGAAAGGCCCTTCGCGTTGCGTACCTGCGTTGAACAATCCGTCGCTTTGGTGAACGGAAAGGCAGGGCACAATTAGCGTTTCTCGTCGTTAGATCAAAGGCTGATCCAGTACGGGTTTTCTGTTCTGTTTATGACGCGTCACCAGTTTCTTCTGCTGCTTTGCGCTGGGGATATAATAGGCAGGGGCCATGTTCTGGTGATGGACCTGGCCGGGAAACAGCTGCAAGAGCTCATGCAGGGCTTCTGACGGTAAGGATTTCAGCGCTTCGGGGCCGGTAAACAGGCTTTCGCTTGGTGCGCCTTCGGCAAAAAGAACCACATGCCGGTCGAAAATGAGGTGGTGATAGGTCACGCGCGTTGCCGCATCGTCGATGAAAATGCCTGGCAGCTCGGTCAGACGAACGGCCGAGATCAAAACATCGCGCGTCGCAAACATCCGAAGCGCAATAGCTGAGCGGACCAGCATCCGATGCTGGCGCGACACCCGCAGATCGCGGCGGGGCAGGCCGTGGCCAAGCGAGCCGGCCGCGATAAAGATCGGGCGCAACTCCGGTTTCTTCAATAGATCCGACTGCCGTAGGGTCCGGGACAAGACCATGCGCACCGGTTCTGACCCGCCTGTGGTTGTCACAACCCGGATGCCGGGTTTGATGTCCTGTACGCGGATTTCACCCTGATCGGTCATTATCAGCGTGTCCGAGGTAAAACAGGGTGCACCTGGGCTTGGGTTCGGATCCTGGACAAAATTCACCCCATCCGTTGACGACAGAGAAGACGTGTCATCCCTTCCGTTGCTGCCGATCTGAGTCGAAGTTTGGCCGTTGGCCGGGCCTTGGGTTGCCGTCACTTGCGCGTCGAACGAGACAAAGCTCAGAACCGTGCCGTTGTCAGACAATGAAACTGCGCCCAATCGGTTGATGCGCGCCGAGACCACGTAATAGTCGAATCCGCCCACCGTTGTCATCGTAGCGGTGTCGACATCTGTAGAACTGCGCACCGTGCCATTTGGGTTGTAAACATCAACCTGAAGGCCGGTGACATCCGTTCCGGTCGGCACGCGGACTTCGATGAAATCCCCGTCCGGCGCAAAGTTTGGGCCGTTACGATATCTTATTTCCGAGATGATCGCGGGCAAAACTCAGGGACTCCGACCGGTGTGTGGCGCTGCGCAAGGTTCGTTCAGGGATGTTAACACAGCCTAAAGGTTGCGCCACCAGCTTGACCCGCGACGTGCCCATAGTTCAGAATCAGTGTGATCAGTATCCCTCGATCTCGCCGCTCTGCTGCCAGGGTTTGACCAGATTTCCAAAGCGGGTGAACTGGGCTTCGAAAGAAAGCTCGACCGTTCCGATGGGGCCGTGACGCTGCTTGCCGACAATGACTTCGGCCTTGCCGTGCAGACGCTCCATGGCCTGCTTCCACTCTTCCATCTTTTCCAGTTCGTGATCGCCGGGCTTCTCGCGTTCCTTGTAGTATTCCTCGCGGAACACGAACATCACCACATCGGCATCCTGCTCGATCGAGCCGGATTCTCTCAGGTCGGACAGTTGCGGGCGTTTATCGTCGCGGTTTTCCACCTGACGGCTCAGCTGCGACAGGGCGACGACCGGTATCTGCAATTCCTTGGCGATGGCCTTCATGCCCATCGAAATCTCGGCAATCTCATTGACGCGGTTCTCGGCCATGCCGCGGCACAGCTGCAAATAATCGATAACCAGCAGGTCCAGCCCGTGGGTTCGCTTCAATCGTCGCGCACGCGCGGCAAGCTGCGAGATCGGCAGGGCCGGGGTATCGTCAATGAACAGGGGGCAGGCTTCCAGTTCCTTCGCCGCATCCACAAAGCGGCGGAACTCGGCCTCGGTCATGTCACCCTGACGGATTTTGTGGCTGGAGATTTCCGAGGCTTCGGCCAGAACACGTCCCGCCAACTGTTCGGCGCTCATTTCGAGAGAAAAGAACCCAACCACACCGCCGTCAATCGCACCTTCGCTGCCGTCTGGTTTGGTGCCGCGCTTATAAGCCTTGGCAACGTTAAAGGCCACGTTGGTCGCCAATGAGGTTTTCCCCATCGACGGACGCCCAGCCAGAATGATCAGGTCGGATGGGTGCAGACCACCCAACTGCTTGTCCAAGTCGGCCAGACCGGTGGAAATCCCCGCCATACCGCCACCACGCTGGTAGGCTTCGTTGGTGACGTTGACGGCTTCTGTGACCGCCTTGAGGAAGGATTGAAATCCCTGTTCGGTCTGGCCCTGCTCGGATAACTGATAGAGTTGCTGCTCGGCTTCGACGATTTGTTCTTTGGGTTCGCTGCTGACTTCAACCCGCGCCGCCTTGTCCGAAATGTCGCGGCCAAGACGGATCAACTCGCGCCGAATGGCGAGGTCATAGATCATCTGGGCATAGTCATGCACAGCAAAGGCGCTGATCGAGGCACCGGCCAGTTTAACCAGATAGGCCGGGCCGCCAAGCTCCTTAAGGCCCTCATCTTCACCCATGAAGGATTTCAGTGTGACGGGTGAGGCCAGCGCGTTTTTAGCAATACGGGCGGCGGCGACTTCATAAATCCGGGCATGAACCGGATCATAAAAATGCTCGGCCCCGATGATCGAGGCGACGCGGTCATACAGATCGTTATTGGTTAGAATCGCGCCCAGCAATTGCTGCTCGGCCTCGATGGAGTTCGGCATGGTTTCCGCGTTTTGAATCTGCGCTGCTGCCTGCTCGATACTGCTGATCTCGTTCATCTTGTCCCCGCTGCCCGTGCGTCGGTTCTACACGTGAAACGTCATCGCAAGCTATCTGGAAAAACCTGTGGCTAACTTGGGGTAAGGCCTAGGGATAACTTTCCGAACCGTTTGGATACCTGCGTATGCGTAGCTCATTATGTAGGAATTAGGGGAAAAGTCACCAGATATCGTGGCTCAAGGCTCGATTCTTTCGCACTTATCCCCAACTTGCCCACAAGAGGTTTACGTGGGTTTATTGGCCTCTTGCCAGCCACGCGGATCGTTCAGGAACGCCTCGACACCGTCAAGTGTCTCTTGGTCAAAGGCTTTCTGCACTTTTGCTTCGGCCAGAACGTCCCACCAGGTGCACAGCGCGTGCAGCTTCACGCCGTGGTCGCCCAGCGTCTTTTCGGTTTCCGGGAAAATTCCATAATAGAAGATCACCGCCGTGTGCCCGCAGGTCGCGCCGGTTTCTCGGATCGCATCCACAAATGACAGTTTCGAACCGCCATCGGTGGTCAGGTCCTCGACCAATAGAACCCGCTCGCCTTCGCTCATTGCGCCTTCGATGCGCGCGTTGCGGCCATATCCTTTGGGCTTTTTGCGGACATAGGTCATGGGCAGCGCCATACGCTCGGCCACCATGGCGGCAAACGGAATGCCTGCCGTCTCGCCACCTGCGATATTGTCGAACGCTTCGAACCCGGCTTCTCGCATCACGGTGACGGTCAGGAAATCCATCAGGGTCGAGCGGATGCGCGGGTACGAGATCAGTTTGCGGCAGTCGATATAGGTCGGGCTGGGCAGACCGCTGGCCAGCGTGAACGGCTCGCGCGCGTTGAAATGGACAGCCTTGATCTCCAGCAGCATCCGCGCGGTCAGGCGAGCGATTTCGGTGCTGTCGGGAAAGGAACTAGGGATCATGGCGCAAACCTCGGGGCTGAAAACACGTTGCGGGCTGATAGCCCGACCCTTGGGCCGGAGTCGAGAGGCCCGCAAAAGAAAAGCGGACCCCCAAGAGGTCCGCTTTTGCCCTTACGGGCGATGGGCAGCCAAGGTGGGCTTAGCTGCTCATGTCTTAGACGCGCTCGCCCTGTGTCGACAGATCGCGCCTGTTTGTTTCGGTCTTGGCGTCTACGCGACGCAGGATGAGAAGTGCAACCACCTTCACCAAAACAATCGTGACAACTGCCGTAAAGGCACCCACAAACACCAGCCCGTAAAATGCGCGGTCCGGGTGTCCGGGACAAAAGTGGCGGTTCCTCAATAAGCGCTCAAAATATCGCCTTTTGCTAAAGGGACGACAGGTTCTGCAAAATTGCTTGTGATATGCCTGAAGAGCGAGTGCCTATGAAAGGCTGTCTTTCAGCAGACCCAGCGCGTGATCACGGGCCGCCAAACGGACGGCATCTCGCCCCAACGCGCCGAATTCAACGGTTTCGGTTTGGGTGGTCCGGCCGTCGCGCGCCAGCCCGAAACATACGCGCCCCTCCGGTTTGAACTCGGATCCGCCCGGTCCGGCAATGCCGGTGATCGATACGGCAAGCTGGGCCTGAGAATGGCGCAGGGCGCCGTCTGCCATCTCGCGGGCGACGTCTTCCGACACTGCACCATGCGCGGCCAGCGTCTCGGCAAGAACGCCCAGCATGTCCTGTTTCGCTGCGTTGGTATAGGTGACAAATCCACGGTCCACCACGGCGGAACTGCCGGGAATATCGGTCAGGGCCGCGGCCACCATGCCGCCGGTGCAACTTTCAGCAGTAGAGATCATAACGCCCTGCGCCTTGGCAAGATCCAGCAGCTCGGTCACGTTCATAGGCCCAGAACTCCGTGTGCCAATCCGGCCAGAACCATCACGCCGATGGCTGCAAAAACGCCTGCGATGACGTCGTCCAGCATCACGCCCATCGGATCGCCGCGCCGGTCGGCCCAGCCAACGGGCCCCGGCTTGGTGATGTCGAACAGGCGGAACAGAATGAACCCTGCCACCCAACCTGGCCAAAGGGCGGAAATGTCGATCCCATGGGCCCAGGACGGGTAAGAAATCGCCCAAAGCGCGGTGAACTGACCTGCGACCTCATCAATGACGATTTCCGATGGGTCGTGATCGTCTTGCCCCTCTGTCATCACGCGGGTCGCCCAAAGGCCGCCGACAAAAACAACAAGCGTTGCGAGTGCCAGCAGAGGAAACCCACCCAGCGTGTGCAACACCCAAACCATGGGCAGCGCTGCCAAAGATCCCCAGGTGCCGGGGGCAGGGCGCAAATAGCCGACACCGCCGACCGTGCCGATCACCTGCGCCGCAGTCATGCCTTCACCAGACAGGCAGTGGCGAGCGAGGCGATCCCCTCGCTGCGGCCGGTAAAGCCCAAACGCTCGGACGTGGTGGCCTTGACCGAGACCTGATCCTCGCTCAACCCCATGATACGAGCCATCTCGGCGCGCATGGCGGCAGCATGAGGGCCGATCTTTGGATACTCGCAGACCAGCGTGCAGTCGACGTTCGAAATGCGGTATCCCATGTGCCCGGCCATCTCGACCGCATGGCGTAGAAAAATCTCGCTGGCCGCGCCTTTCCATTGTGGATCAGAAGGCGGGAAGTGTTGACCGATGTCACCTTGTGCCAAAGCGCCATAGATTGCGTCGGTTACGGCATGCATTCCGACATCGGCATCCGAATGCCCCTGCAATCCGCGATCATGCGGTACTTTCACGCCACACAGGATTACGTGATCTCCGTCGCCAAAACGGTGCACGTCGTACCCGTTGCCCAGCCTCACATCCATATCCGTTCCCATTATCCGTTCTGCCCGGGCAAAATCCTCGGGTCGGGTGATCTTCAGATTATCCGCGTCGCCGGGGACAATGCACACTTCAAGCCCTGCTGCGCGGGCTACTTCCACATCATCCGCAGCGCTGCCCGAATGGGCTGCATGGGCGGCGGTGATGGCATCATGGTGAAATCCCTGCGGTGTCTGCGCGGCGTAAAGGCCGTTGCGGTCTTGCGTGCCGGTCACAGCATGGTCTTGACCAACCCACAATGCATCTGTGACGACAAGCCCCGGGGCAGCCGCTTGGTGCGTTTCCAGCGCGGTCAGCACGTCCTGTATGATGCGCTGCGAGACACAAGGCCGGGCCACGTCATGGATCAGAACATGTTGAACACCCAGACCTTCCAGGGCCGTCAGTCCGCTACGCACCGAACCCGAGCGATCTGACCCGCCGGAAGCGAGGATCAGATCAGATTCGCGAAACTCTTCCCACGCTGGTGTGTCTTCGTCTGAAAGCACCAGAACGATGTGATCCACCTGTCCGCGAAACCGCTCGATCGTCCAGTCAGCCACGCGACGACCCGCAAGGCTGCGCCATTGCTTGGGTACGCCGCCTCCGGCACGCATTCCGCGCCCTGCGGCAACTATGATGGCGGCTGTGGTCATGTCTCGGGCGCTCCTTCGTATTGGTCTGTGTTTAGGCGGCGGTGAAAGCCGAGGCAATCACTCAAGGTAAAGCGATTAAAAAATAGGCATGTGATGATTTCGCGGGCTTGTTTCGCGGCGTTTTGTTGTTCATATGCGCAGAATTCGATATCAAAACAGCAACTGCCCAAGGATTAAGCACGTTGACCCTGCACCTCGCTGACAAGGAAGTAACACCGCCGGTCTTGCTGGCCCCGATGGCCGGAATCACTGATCGCCCCTTTCGCGATCTGGTGATGCGATTTGGCGCTGGCATGGTGGTCAGTGAAATGGTCGCCAGTCAGGAGATGGTGCAAGCCAAGCCGGGCGTGCGCGAACGTGCGGAACTGTCTGCGGATGTGGAAAACACTGCCGTGCAACTGGCCGGACGCGAGGCGCATTGGATGGCCGAAGCCGCCCGTCAGGTCGCCGACAGGGGCGCGCGGGTAATCGACATCAACATGGGCTGTCCCGCCAAGAAAGTGACCAATGGCTACTCCGGCTCAGCTTTGCTGAAAACACCGGATCACGCCCTGACCCTGATCGAAGCCGTGGTCGATGCAGTTGATCTGCCTGTGACCTTGAAAACCCGGTTGGGCTGGGACGACTCTCTGCTCAATGCACCGGATGTGGCGCGGCGTGCGCAGGACGCAGGCATTCAGATGGTCACGATCCATGGTCGCACGCGGTGTCAGTTCTACAAAGGCCATGCTGATTGGCGGGCGATCCGAGCCGTGAAAGAGGCTGTTTCGATTCCAGTCGTTGCAAATGGCGACATCGTGGATACCGCTGCTGCGCGGATTGCGCTGGATCAGTCGGGCGCGGATGGGGTGATGGTCGGGCGCGGCGCGCAGGGCAAGCCCTGGCTCTTGGCTCAAATATGCCATGACCTTTACGGGGCAGAGGCCCCGGATATTCCGGTCGGGGCGGATCTGATCGACATGGTGCAGGCGCATTATCAGGCGATGCTGGCCTTCTACGATGTGAATCTGGGTCTGCGCGTCGCACGCAAACATCTGGGCTGGTACATGGATGAGGCCGCGACCCCTGCGCCGCTGCGGCGGGCCGTTCTGACCTCTCGCGATCCAAGGGAAGTGCTGCGTCTGCTGGCGGATGCGTTGAATGATACGGGCGAGGTGGCAGCATGAACTCAAACGCCAGCATTTGGAATTCCTTGCCTGTTCCGGCCTTCATCATTGACGTGGATGATCGGATTTCAGATGTAAATGCAGCAGGTGAGGGGTTTCTGAACGCGTCACGCAAGGCAGTGGTCGGCCATCCGGTGTGGGATCAGATCGCCGTGGACGCACCGCTGGAAGAAGCATTCGAGCGCGCGCGAACCCTTGGCACGCCACTTTTTGTCAACGATGTCGACGCCGGGTCGGGAAACCGCGCACCGCTGCAATGCGCTTTGCAGATCGCGCCGTTGGTTGGGCATCCGGGATCGATGATCATGATTATCTCACCGCGCGAGTTGTCGGGGCGGATGACACGGGGCAATACCGTCAAATCGGCTGCGCAATCGGCCATCGGCATGGCCGAAATGCTGGCCCACGAGATCAAGAATCCGTTGGCCGGGATTACAGGTGCCGCACAGTTGTTGAGCATGAATATCCCACCACAAGACCTTGAACTTACGGATCTTATCGTGGCTGAGAGCCGTAGGATCGTAAAGCTGTTGGAACAGGTCGAACAATTTGGAAACCTGCAGAAACCTGACTTCAAGCCGGTCAATATCCATGACGTTCTGGATCGCGCACGCCGGTCTGCCTTGCTGGGTTTTGGTGCGGATATGACGATCATCGAAGATTATGACCCGTCTTTGCCGTTGGCTTATGGAGACCCGGATCAGTTGTTGCAGGTGGTACTGAACCTTCTGAAGAACGCGTCCGAAGCCGCCGGTGCGCAGGGCGGCACGATCCGCCTACGGACGTATTATGAACACTCGTTCCGATTGCGCCGCAGCGATGGTTCGGGTCATTCGCTGCCCCTGCAGGTCGAGATCATCGACGATGGCCCGGGCCTGCCTGAAGACATTCGTGGTGACATTTTCGATCCGTTTGTGTCGGGTAGGGAAAATGGCACCGGACTGGGGCTGGCGCTGGTCAGTAAGATTGTCTCGGACCACGATGGCTGGGTTTCAGCTGAATCCGTTCCCGGGCGAACCATATTCAAACTGTCGCTGCGTCGCGCGCCGCGTGAAGACGCCGAGCATAAGAAGGAGACCCCCTGATGGATGGCACAGTACTGGTTGCGGATGACGACCGCACGATCCGCACCGTTCTGACCCAGGCCCTGACGCGCGCCGGGTGCAAGGTACACGCAACCTCATCGCTGACCACGCTGATGCGCTGGGTCGGTGAGGGCAAAGGCGATGTGGTGATTTCAGACGTGGTCATGCCCGACGGCAACGGTCTGGAAATGCTGCCAAAAATTGCCGAGGATCGCCCGGGTCTGCCTGTTATCGTGATTTCGGCGCAGAACACGATCATGACAGCCATTCAGGCGGCAGAGGCGGATGCGTACGATTACCTGCCGAAACCGTTCGACCTGCCGGACCTGATGAAGCGGACCGCACGCGCTCTGGATCAGAAGCAGCGCGCGCAACCCGAACCAGCCAAGGCAGACGGCGAGCGCCCGGACGAGCTCCCTCTGGTCGGGCGCACTCCGGTTATGCAGGCCCTGTACAGGCTGGTTGCACGGGTGATGAACACGGATCTGCCTGTGATGATCTCGGGTGAAAGCGGAACGGGTAAATCATTGATTGCGCGGGCTATTCACGATTTCTCGGACCGGCGCACTCTGCCTTTTGTCACAGTTACTGCTGCCGAGCTGCGGGATCTGGAAGGACCCGCACGGGTGTTGGCGCGGGTGCGTGGTGGCACGCTGTTGATTGATGAGATCGCGGATATCGACGATGAAGTTCAGGCCCGGATCGTGCGGATGATGGACACGCCCGGCGATCATCTTCCGCGCTTTATGGCCACCAGCCAGTCGGACCTGAATGAAGGAATGGAAAACGGGCGCATTCGTCAGGATCTATATTACCGGTTGTGCGGGGCCACGATCCATGTGCCGTCTTTGCGCGAAAGGGTAGATGATATACCGCTGCTGGCCGAACATTTTCTGGCCCGCGATGAGCGTGAAAGTGGAACAAAGCGCTGGCTTGGTCCAGAGGCAGTCGAACTGGTGCGGCGCTATTCATGGCCCGGTAACGTGCGGCAGTTGGAAAATGCCGTACGTCGTCTGGGTCTGACCAGCCGGGCAGATGAAATCTCTAAATCCGAAGTGGAAGCTGTACTGGGCAGTCAGCCCGAGGCAGAGCCGGTTCTCAGCGGAGGAGAGCGCGAAAAACTGTCGACCTCGGTCGAGCGTCATTTGCGACGATACTTTGATCTGCACGGCAATATTCTGCCACCGCCGGGCCTGTACCAGCGTATTCTGCGCGAGGTTGAGGCACCGCTGATCGAAATTGCACTGGAGGCAACCGGCGGAAATCAGGCGAAATGTGCCGATTTGCTGGGAATCAATCGAAACACGTTGCGAAAAAAGATTACCGATCTCGATATTCGGGTGACACGCCGACGCAAACTGATGTAATATCGCCACACAAACCGTGGCATCCCGGCATCTGTCGGGAAAAGATCACGATATATGGCGATAAGCCGCGAGCGCGGCACATCAGGATGAGGGCAGACGGTGGCAACCCGAGCACAGAGCGGGATGATCCCATCGATAAGTCGATGGCGTAAATCACGGAAACTGCGCAATTTTGGAACCTTTGGGCTGGTGCTCCTGGGGCCGATTTTGGCGTTGGCAACGTATCTTGTTATCGGTCCCTTTGATCTTGGCACCACGGCGCCGACCCTGCGGCTGATTCTGTTGGCTGATCTTGTGTACGTTCTGGTTGTCGCCGCGCTGGTACTCAGTCAGGTGGGCAGCTTGATTGCGGCGCGCAGGGCGAAATCGGCGGGTTCGCGCCTGCATTTGCGCCTGATCGGGGCTTTTACGCTGCTGGCGCTGGTGCCGACCGTGACCGTAGCGATTTTTGCGGGGCTCACCGTGAATATCGGCCTCGAAGGCTGGTTCTCGGACCGGGTTCGGCAAGTGGTGGGGTCTTCCCTGACAGCAGCGGAAGCCTACGAGCAGGAACACCGGCGCGGGTTGGTTCAGGATGCTTCGGTACTGGCACGATACCTGGACAACGCACGCTCTCTGGATTTCTACATCTCAGACGCCGAATTGCGCGAAGTGCTGGCGCAAGGGCAGGCTCAGATTCAACGCGGGTTGCGCGAAGCCTATGTCATCGACGGCAACGGTGAGATCAAGTCGCGCGGGGATCGGTCGTATCTGTTCAATTACCAAGCCCCCACGTCCGAGCAAATGGCTGAGGCGGCCGACACGGGTCTGTTGATTATCGCAGATTGGCCGAACAATGAATTCCGCGCGCTGGTGCCTCTGACGGCCTATTTGGACCGTTACCTGTATGTCAGCCGCGAGGTTGACGGTCAGTTGCTGACGCTGCTGGATGACACCAAGGAAACAGCACAGTTCTACCAACAGTTGGAAAGCGAACGTGGCAGGGTGCTGTTCGAATTTGGCCTGCTGTATCTTGGCTTTGCACTGATCCTGATTCTTGCTGCAATGTCGTTGGGCATGTGGTTTGCCGAGCGCCTGTCGCGACCAGTGGGTCGTTTGACCACAGCGGCCCAAAGGGTCGGCGCCGGTGATTTGAGCGTTCAGGTCATCGAAGAGGCCAGCGATGATGAGATTGCCATGCTGGGCCGGTATTTCAACCAGATGACCAGGCAGTTGAAGGGACAGCGGGACACGCTGTTGGAAAACACGCAACAAATCGAAAGCCGCCGCCGTCTGTTTGATTCGGTTCTCAGTTCGGTCACGTCAGGTGTTGTGGGTATTGACCCCGAAGGCTGCGTGACCTTCGTAAACCGTTCGGCAGAACGATTGCTGGATTGGTCTCGGGGCGAAGAGCACTTGGCGATCGGTATCGCTGTACCGGAGTTTCTGCCCCTTTTTGAAAATTTGAAAGAAAGCGGGCAAGAGGCCGTTCAAGGTGAGATCAAGGTCACCCGTAAAGGCCGGTTGGAGAACCTGCTTGTCCGGATGGCCATCCGTCGCGGCGAAGACGGTGGGCTGGAAGGCTATGTGGTCGCATTTGATGATGTGACCGATCTGGTCAGCGCACAGCGGATGGCGGCCTGGGGCGATGTTGCCCGCCGGATTGCCCATGAGATCAAGAACCCGTTGACCCCGATCCAGTTGAGCGCTGAGCGCATCAAGCGCAAATTTGCCCGCAAGCTGGACGAAGAGGATTCCGAAGGCCTCGAGTCGATGACTGGCGTGATCGTACGCCAGACCAACGACCTGCGCCGAATTGTGGACGAATTCTCGAAATTCGCGCGGATGCCCGAGCCTGAGCGCCGGGAAGAAAACGTGGTTGATCTGGTGCGCGAAGCGGTTGTGCTGCAGCAAGCGGGGCAACCGGATGTACAGATCGACGCTGATTTGCCGCAGCAACCCATCATGGCGGATGTCGACGCCACCATGCTGCATCAAGCCCTGACAAACCTGATTAAAAATGCCGGAGAAGCGATTGGCACCCTTAAGGAAAAAGGGGCGCCGGACAATCTGAAGCCACAGATAAAAGTGGCAGTGTCCGGTGATGACGCGGGTACCCTCATCACCATTGCAGACAACGGGATCGGTCTGCCCGAGGATCGGGCGCGGCTGTTTGAACCCTATGTGACCACACGCGACGAAGGGACCGGGCTGGGCCTGCCCATCGTCAAGAAAATCATCGAAGAACATGGCGGAGCGCTGACACTTGAAGATGCGCCCGTATTTGACGGACAGGACCATTTTGGCGCGATGGCCGTTATCCGTTTACCGGGGGCCACCATGTCCTCGACCGTTGCGCCACAGAAGCAGGCAATTAGAACCAACAAACTGAAAGCAGGCCAAAGATGAGCGACATTCTGATCGTAGATGACGAGCGCGATATTCGCGAGCTGGTGTCCGACATTCTGGAGGACGAAGGGTATTCAACCCGGCTGGCGGCCAACTCGGATGAGTGTATGGCGTCGATCAATTCCGAGCCTCCGGGACTGTTGATCCTGGATATCTGGCTGAAAGACAGCCGCATGGACGGTATCGATATTCTGAAGGCGGTGAAACGCGACAACCCGGATGTGCCGGTGGTGATCATTTCGGGTCACGGCAACATCGAAATCGCGGTCGCCGCCATCAAACAAGGCGCGTATGACTTTATCGAAAAGCCCTTCAATATTGACCAATTGATGGTGGTGATCCGCCGTGCGATGGAGACCTCTCGCCTGCGTCGCGAGAATGCGTCGCTGAAGCGCAAAGAGGTCAACAATTCGGATATGATCGGCAAGTCCGCTTCGTTCCGCGGTATGCAGGGTCAGTTGGACAAAGTGACCAAATCAAATGGCCGCGTGATGCTGAGTGGACCTGCCGGGTCGGGCAAGGAGATTGCGGCGCGGTATATTCACGCTCACTCCAACCGCGCCAATGCCCCCTTCGTCACGGTGAACTGCGCTGGGGTCGAACCCGAGCGCGTGGAAGAAGTTCTATTTGGCCGGGAATCCGCAGAGCGAGGGGTCGAACCCGGTTTGCTGGAAGAAGCCCATGGCGGTGTGGTCTATTTTGACGAAGTGGCGGATATGCCCTTGGGCACGCAGTCCAAGATCCTGCGGGTGCTGGTGGATCAGCAATTCCAGCGTGTGGGCGGGTCTGACAAGGTGCGCGTGGATCTTCGGGTCATCTCGTCCACCAACAAGGACCTTGATGTGGAAATCGCCGCCGAGCGCTTCCGGGAAGAACTGTATCACCGTCTGAACGTAGTACCGATTGCAGTTCCGTCGCTGGAAGATCGCCGTGAGGATATTCCGGTTCTGGCCCAGCATTTCATTGAAATGTGCAACGAAACCCAGGGTTTGCCGATCCGTGAACTCTCGGAGGAGGCGGTTGCCTTGTTGCAGACAATGACGTGGCCGGGGAATGTGCGTCAGCTCAAGAACCTGATTGAACGGGTTCTGATCCTGGGCGACGGAACCGGCCCGATCGAAGCGCGTGAGTTGCCAAGCGAAGAGGAAAAAACCGAAGAGTCGGGCCGTGTCGTTCTGTCGGGTGCACTGGCAACCTTGCCGCTGCGTGAGGCGCGTGAAGCATTCGAGCGGGAATATCTGCTGACTCAGATCAATCGCTTTGGCGGCAATATCAGCCGCACTGCCAGCTTTGTAGGGATGGAGCGCAGCGCGCTGCATCGCAAACTGAAATCGCTGGGTGTGGTAACATCGAACAAATCCGGCGCACGGGTTGCACAGATCGACGAACCGGAACCGGCAGAGTAATCTGCCGGTCGCACGACCAGACTCAAAGCCTGATCCGAGAGACTTGGGTCAGGAAATGGGGGACCAGATCTCAACCTGATTGACCGGGCGTTATGATCTGGAAGGACCCATCATCGAATTTCACAAAGCACGAGGCGCTGTTGAGCGGCGGCAACGTTGTGGTGCGCGTCGCGGGCACGCGTGATTTCACATTCTGCTTGCAGGGCGGCAGACTTACAGGCCGGAAGCCTTTTTGCGCCATGCATTGCGCTTCGACTGTATTACGCAGGCCCTGATTCACATCCACGGTATACACCCGACCGGGCTGCCACCATCCGGGCGATTGATAGCACCGCCCCCGGCCGTCGCAATATGTGCGCCCGGGCCAGTACGTTGGCGGGCTTTGACGGATTTGATTGGCAACTGGCACCTCTTTTACCGCCTTGAGCTGGCACTGGGTGGTTTCTTCCTGCAGTCGCGACACGGTTGCGCCCTCGCGATAATAGAGCGAAAGCGGCCCACATGAGGACAGTACCATCAGGGTAACGAGCATAGGAAACAGCGTTTTCATACGCTTATCTTGCCGCAGCCGCGCAGGGATGACAATTCAATTGACCGCTTTGGGGGCATCTGTCATTCAATCCTCTCAGGCAGAAGGGCCAGAAACATGAAGGTCATCATATGCGGCGCAGGTCAGGTTGGCTGGCAGATTGCGCGGCACCTTTCGGGCGAACTGAATGACGTAACGGTCGTGGACAACAATCCCGACCTCGTGCGCCGAGCGACGGAAACGCTGGATGTGCAGGGCATTGCCGGGTTTGCAAGCTATCCTGACGTACTGGAACGGGCAGGGGCCCGTGACGCCGAAATGATAATCGCTGCGACCCATTCCGACGAGGTGAACATGGTCACCTGTCAGATGGCGCATTCGGTCTTCTCGATCCAACGCAAGATCGCGCGTCTGCGGTCGAAATCCTATCTGGAAGCCATCCATTCGGATCTTTACCGCCGCGATCACTTGCCTATCGATGTGGTGATCAGCCCCGAACGCGAAGTGGCTGCCGCTGCGATGCGCCGCCTGTCTGCCCCGTCGGCCTTTGACACCGAGATTTTCATGGATGGCAAGGCGCAACTGCTGGGCATCAGGGTGGAAGAGGACTGTCCGATCGTGAACACGCCGCTCCGGCAACTGACCGATCTGTTTTCCACGCTCAGTTCGATTGTGGTTGGGGTTCGGCGCGAAGGTACGCTGTTTGCGCCCGAGTCCGAAGATCAGCTGTTCGTGGGTGACGAATGTTACGTCTTTACTAATGTGAAAGACGTGAACCGCACCATGGAGGTGTTCGGCAAAGCCCAGAAGCGTCAGGATCGTATTGTGATTGTTGGCGGTGGTAATGTTGGTTTGGAAGTGGCCAGAACGCTGGAAGAGCGTGAAGGTCGCGTGCGTGCCAAGATCATCGAACGCGACCGTCAATGCGCCGAGATCGCCGCCGAAGCGCTGGAGCGGACAATCGTTCTGCATGGGGATGGGTTGGATTCCGGCTTGCTGAGCGAGGCGGGTATCGACCGGGCCGATGCGATGCTGGCCGTCACGGATGACGACCGCACCAACATGCTGGCCGCCGTGCGTGCCAAGGCCGAAGGCTGTGCGCTGGCGATTGCGCTGATTAACGATCCCAGCATGGTTGCTCTGATGGGGCCGTTGGGCATTGACGCTTATATTAACCCGCGTGCCACCACCGTCAGCTCGATCCTGCGCCATATCCGGCATGGGCGTGTGCGACAGGTTTATTCCATCGGCGATGCCGAGGCCGAAGTGATCGAGGCCGAGGTTCTGTCGACTTCTCCGATGGCGGGGCAGAAGCTGCGGGATATCGATTTCCCCGAAGGTGTGCTGGTGGGTGCCGTGCGCAAAGGGGACGAGGTTCTGCGCCCGACAGGAAGTCTGAGGATCGATGAAAAGGATGTGGTTGCCATCTTTGCCATGGCCAAGGACGTGCCCGAGGTTGAACGCCTGATGCAGGTTTCAATCGATTTCTTCTGATGGAGCGTGCGGGGACACAACAGGTTAGGCTTTTACGGCGACTGCCGTTGTTCCTGCTGATCTGGGCAATCGTGTCTCTGGCCATGTGGATTCCGGCAATCTATGCGCTGGTGCTGGATGATCACAGTACGTCGCGATCATTTCTGTATTCGGGCATTCTGGGCCTGTTTCTGGTCGCTATCATCGCAATGGCGTCGTCCAATCGTATCCCGCGGCGGGGCACTTTGGGGCAGCTGGCGGTGATGTTGGGATGCTTCACTATCCTGCCGATCTTTCTGGCGATCCCATTCCATGACGCACTTGGCACGACGACGTTTCTGAACGCTTATTTTGATATGGTCAGCGCCCTGACGACCACCGGGGCCGACCTGTTCCCTGATCATAACCGGCTGAGTGCACCGCTGCATCTGTGGCGTGCGCTGGTCGGTTGGATGGGGGGCTTGTTGATGTGGGTCGCGGCCGCCGCGATTCTGGCCCCACTTTCCCTTGGTGGGTTCGAGGTGACAGCAAAAGGGCAGCCTGGGCGTCCGGTGTCGGGCGTCGCGCAAAGCGAGCGCGTGGACCCGCGCGGCCGTTTGCTGCGTGTGGCGCGGGCGCTGACGCCTGTATACGCCGGGCTGACAGCGGTGATCTGGGTGCTTCTGCTGATCGCGGGTGAGGCCGGCCTGACGGCTGTCTGCCACGCAATGTCGGTGATGGCCACGTCCGGTATCTCTCCGGTCGGTGGCATGGAAGGGGCGCAGGCAGGGTTTACCGGCGAGGCGATTGTTTTTCTGTTCCTCTTCTTTGCCCTTTCGCGCCTCACCTTTTCGGCGGATACCGCTGCCACCGGGTATTCTCGTTTGGACAGAGACCCCGAGTTTCGCATCGGCCTGTTGATCGTTTTGGCCGTCGCGCTGCTCTTGTTTTTCCGAGTGGTTGCTGGCGTGACCGAAATCGGCGGGCAGATCGCACCGCTTCAGGCTTTGCAGGTGATCTGGGGTATGCTGTTCACCGTGTTGGCCTTCCTGACCACTGCCGGATTTGAAAGTGCGAACTGGAATGATGCGCAGCAATTGTCAGGTCTGGGTACGCCGGGGCTGCTGCTGATGGGATTGGCGCTAATCGGCGGTGGGGTCGCCACCACGGCCGGAGGAGTCAAACTGTTGCGGGTTTTTGCGTTGTATCTGAACGGCGCGCGCGAGATTGATCGCTTGATCTATCCTTCATCCGTCAGCGGTGTCGGGGGTGGTAACCGGCGCATTCAAAGCGACGGTGCCTTTATCGCCTGGATTTTTCTGATGCTTTTTGCGCTGACGCTGGCGGTGTTCAACCTGTTGCTGGCGGCGATGGGATCCGGTTTCGAACAGGCAATGGTGCTGAGTGTAGCCACCCTGACGACAACGGGTCCGCTGATCGAGCTGGCCACGGACGTCCCGATCCGGCTGATTGATCTGTCCGCAGGGGCAAAACTGACTCTTTGTGCAGCGATGGTGATCGGACGTCTGGAAACGCTTGCTATCATTGCCCTGATCACGCCATCGCTGTGGCGGGATTGAACCAAAACGCCCCACCAACGTTATCGCCTTATTTTTCATCTGGAATATCTCTGCGCGGCACTCCATACTCGCCGGGAGGGAGCGCGTTGGTCCGCAGCGCGTAGCAAGAACAATGGCGAGATTATAAAAATATGGCTTCGGACAGACAGAATCTTCAGGATGCCTTCCTGAACAATGTACGGAAAGCTAAGGTTCCGGTAACGATCTTCCTGATCAATGGCGTAAAACTGCAAGGTGTGATCACCTGGTTCGACAATTTCTGCGTATTGTTGCGCCGCGACGGACAGTCGCAGTTGGTATACAAACACGCGATTTCAACCATCATGCCATCACAGCCGATCAACCTGTATGAGGGCGAAGACGCCTCTTGATGGAACATGACCGGAGGCGCACCCGTGCTTGGGTGCTGCATCCAGAAATCAAATCAGATGAACAGCGCCGTGTTCCCGAACCGGCGCTGGCCGAGGCGGTTGCACTGGCCGCTGCTTTGCCCGATCTGGATGTGATCGGGTCTGAAATCGTGCGCTTGCAACGCGCCCAGTCGGGGCTTTTGTTCGGCACCGGCAAGATCGAGGAACTGGCCGAGCGGCTGCATGACAGTGAAATCGAGCTGGTCTTGATCGATGGGCCCGTTACGCCGGTGCAGCAGCGCAATCTGGAAAAGGCGTGGAAGGTCAAAATCCTCGACCGGACCGGATTGATCCTTGAAATTTTCAGCGATCGTGCCCGCACTCGTGAAGGGGTGCTGCAGGTCGAGATGGCCGCTCTCAGCTATCAACGCACACGCTTGGTCCGGGCCTGGACCCACCTTGAACGGCAGCGGGGCGGTTTGGGGTTCGTTGGCGGACCCGGTGAAACCCAGATCGAAGCCGACCGCCGCGCCATTGACGAGCAACTGGTCAGACTGCGCCGTCAGTTGCAGAAAGTGGTCAAGACCCGCACCCTGCACCGGGCTGCACGCGCCAAGGTGCCGTATCCAATCGTTGCCCTTGTGGGCTACACAAACGCGGGCAAATCGACACTGTTCAACCGCCTGACCGGGGCCGAAGTGATGGCCAAAGACATGCTGTTCGCCACGCTGGACCCGACGATGCGACGGGTGCAGTTGCCTGACGGCCCCGAAGTGATCCTGTCGGATACGGTGGGCTTTATCTCGAACCTGCCGACCGAGCTTGTGGCGGCTTTCCGGGCGACCCTTGAGGAAGTTCTGGGCGCGGACCTGATCGTGCATGTACGTGATATCAGCCACGAGGAAACGGATGCACAGGCGCAGGATGTTGAGACCATCCTGACCTCATTGGGTGTCGATGAAGAGCGTCCACGGCTTGAGGTCTGGAACAAGATTGACCTGCTTAACCCCGAAAACAAAGAGGCCGCATTGGCGCGGGCTGAACGGGACCCGGCGATATTCTCAATCTCGGCTGTAACGGGCGAAGGCGTTGATGCGCTGTTGGCCGAGATTGCCACGCTCCTTCAGGGGGCACGGCATGAAGTTGTCCTGAACCTCTCTTTCGCCGAGGGTGACAAGCGGGCTTGGCTATTCCGTCAGGACGTCGTCCAGAGCGAGGATCAAACCGAAGACGGGTTCCGTCTGACGGTTTTGTGGACTGACAAACAGGCCGCGCAGTTCGCGTCGCTTTGAACAAGACGTGAGGGCTTGGTATGTCAGATGCAGTGGACCAACGGGTATTCCTGAATGGTCATATTGACGTGCCGCCCGACCGGCTTGAAGACGTGCGGGCAGCCTTGCCGCTTCACATCGCTCTCACGCGCGCGGAAGAGGGCTGCTTGTCTTTCGAAGTTGTGGAAGATCAGTCAACGCCCGGGCGGTTTACTGTGTCAGAGGTGTTTGTGACGCAAAGGGCCTTTGACGCACATCAGGCACGGGCCAAGGCGTCAGACTGGTTTCAGGTCACACAGGGAATACCCCGGAACTACACAATAGAAACGGCTGCGGATCGAGCGCGTTAAGCTATTTGCCGTCAATCTGGTGTTGGTAGTCATCCGCGTCGAACCAGCCCAGCGATGACTTTACAAGATAGTCTGACGTCAATTCCCACTCTTCCCAACCACGCGCGACAACGTGATTGCCAGTTTCGGCGTGGTGCCCTTCTAGGGTCCAAACAAAAATCGCATGAGATCCGGCCCATCGCATCATATCGCAACGGACCTCAAGATCAGGGAAGTCGGCGTAAAAGCCACGAGCCATATCGGCAATCGCTGCGCGCCCTTCTATGGGGTCGCCCCGATTGATCGTGATTTGACCGTCAGGTGCAAAGAAACCGGCAACTGCGTCACCGTCGCCGGAACTCCAGGCAATTGCGTAATCGCGAGCAAGATTATTTAGGACATCTCGAATACTGGCCATATTCGCCCCCCCCTTTGGTCCCACATAATCGGTGGAATGATCATAGGCGAAAAAGGCGCAAGGTGCCACGACGCCCCGGAAATCAGGGCGAGGAGTTGCCGATTAGGCGGATTATCGCGGGATCAGATTGGTCACGCCAACCGCAGCAGCGCGGGCCAGATCAAGGTCCAATGACATGGGGATATACTCGCCACGTCGCCACAGTTGCGCCTGATCGTCATAGTAGCGCGACAGGAAGTGCCCCGATTGACCGGTCGCGGTGATAAAGACCGAGCTGTTGGGATCGGCAAAGTCGTAAACCCCGCGATACCCGGCGCCGTGGACATTCTGGAACGGGTCGGGGCCTTCGCCCAAGGTGCGCCCACGCAGCAGCGTGTTGTCGCCACCGCTGGTCGACTGGCGGATATTCACGAAATAGCGCAGGACAGGCACGTCGCCCAAAACCGGGTGATCATGCGTGGCTTGATGCGCATCGCCCCAGCGCAGGGATTCCAGCGCGCTGCCATAGCGCTCGGAAATCCAGATCAGGGCGTCATCCAGCGCCAGTCGGGCCATTTCGGTGCACGTCTCAACCGGGGCGCTCTGCCGTACATCGCACCATACGCTTGCTCCGTCGATATCGCGATATACCCGCTCGATGAATAGCGGCTCAACATGTTTGTATTCGCTGGCCAGAGGTCCAAGCTCATCCGCGATCAGGCGGATCTGAAGGGCGCGCAGCCACGCCGCATAGATCAGCGGCTCGGGCAGGTGTTCGTTCATCTCACCATTCCAGTCCGCCAACAGAGACAAGGCGATCTGGCGCTGTCGCTCCGGTGTGCCCTCGGGGGCCGACGCGCCAGTGAACCATAAATCCGCGCCGATCAATGGCAACAAGGACCGTGCCGTGAAACTGACGGTATCAAGCTGCGCTTCAATAAAGCTGTCGCGGGTATGGACCTCACGGGATTGCATCAGGCGGTCCCAGCGGTGCACGCGCTGTGTATCGCCCCATTCGTAAGACACATGGTTGGGGAAGGGGCGGTCGATAATCTTGTTGTTCGTATTGCCCAGAATGCCGCCGACCGGAGCAACAAATTCGGGATTGTCCGCATAGGGCAGACGGCCCTGCCAGCGGTTCACCTCGATCCAGCCGGGTGTCGGAATGCGACCGCGGCTTTGGTTTCGCACGTCCCGCGCGGGCATAGCGCCGATCAGCTTCATGCCGATGGTGTTCCGGTCCACCAGCGAAAGGTTCTGCGACGGGGCCATGAATTGCTCGCCCGCCCGGATGGCCTGACGCACGTTATCCGCGTTCATCAGCGCCATGGAAGCGGTCATCGAGGTGTCGCGCGGGCTTAGCGCTGTCCAGGACAGAGACGCCACATGGCCGGGCGGAGTAATGGTCTCCAGCTTGTAATCTGTGCCGGGCAGGACCGGGCCGTTTTCCGTCCAGCGCAGGGTCAGTGTGACGGGCGCTTCATCTTTTATGGCGATGATCGATGGGCGGGTCTGAAACTCTTTGTAACCGTCAGGGGTCAGGTATTCCTCGGGGTTATCCGGGTTCAACTGCTCGATGTGCAGATCCTGATCATCCAGATAAGACGAGGTCAGCCCCCATCCCAAGCGGTCGCTGCGTCCGGCCATGATGGCGGGTACGCCAGGGATCGAAGCCCCGATCACGCCGCCATTTTCCAGGCCGAGATGCGCCAGATACCACACTCCGGGCGCGGTGAAGCCCAGATGCGGGTCGTTGGCCAGCAATGTGCCACCGCTTGCTGACCGCGATGGGGCAGCGGTCCAGGCGTTTGAGGCACCGGCCAAACCGCGTTTGGGAAGCGGAGAGAGGGAGGTCGCGGGTACATCCGTGCCAGCCGCATAGCGTGGCAGATTGGGGAACAGGGACGCATATTCCGGTAGGGCGGCGATACCAGGTCCGGGGACGTCAGGCAGGATGTCGGCCAGACGCTCGGGGTTGTTCAATATCAAAGAGGTGCGGGCGCGCAGAACCTCATCGGACAGGTGGCCCGACAGTTGCAAGGCCATCAGCTTGATGACCGCAAGGCTGTCACCCGGTTGCCAGGGTGAGACGGGGGCATTGAACAGGAACATTTCAGGCGCACCGCGTCCCAGTGCCTCTTCGTTGATTTCAGTCAGCCTTGCATTGACCCCGGCCGCATAAGCCCGCAAGGCGGTTTTGGTATAGTCATCCTGCACTTCGACCGATCGATGGGCGAGGCCATAAAGGTCAAGCCGCCGCAGCAACTTGTCGATGCGCAGGGTTCGCGGACCAAATACTTCGGACAGGCGGCCTTGCGCGGTACGGCGCATCACGGTCATTTGCCATAGCCGGTCCTGCGCATGGGCGTATCCCAGTCCAAAGAAAACATCCGGATCAGTCTGGCCCAGAATGTGCGGCACGTTGGCCGTGTCGCGCACGATCTCGACCGGGGCGGTCAGGCCGTCAACTTCAAGGGTCTGGTCGTAATCCGGCAGGGATTGGCTGGCCAGGAAATAGACAAGGCCTATCGCGGCGAGGATCAGAAAAATCAGACCCGACGCGATGCGCACCAGCCAGCGGAAAACAAGACCCATTACTGCCCCATATTATCGTTCGGATGAAGGTTGTTCAGAGATTAGAGGATGGTCGGTCAGACCGAAAGAGGAACGCGGCAAGAACCTGCTTGGAAACGCTTATTAATAATTGCCCCGCCGCAGTGTTGTGCTGCGACGGGGGCCATGTGCGGGGGAAGTGGTAATCCGGTTTATGGAATGATGCGCGTGTATTTTGTGCCTTCGACGGTCGCGCCGAATTTCAGACCGGCCTGACCAAAGACCGCCGCCAGCACCGGTGAACGCAGTGTTGTTGTGTCCGTGGACAAGGAATTCCCAGTTGCGTCAACCACATATCCAATATCGGCGCCCGCTGTCCATCCGCTGGAACGGCGGAAATCGTTTAGCGCATCTTCAGTCATGAAGAACAGGACATGCGCATATTGCTGCGCGCCAAATTGCAGGCCGGCGGATCCGGAAATTGCGGAATAGTAATCGACAGTCGCCCCGTTGATGCGCAGCGCGCCTTGGCCGTAGGCACCCCCAAAGATGATCAATCCGGCGTCGGTGATCAGGGGCATAACCAACATCCCGTTGGCTTTGTTTGCGATCTCAACCGTGTTGGGATATTTCGCGTACATCTCCGTCAGCGTGGCGTCGACGCGGGCGTCGATTGATGCCGCGTTCGAATTGCCGACGCCGTTGCCGCAGGCGGTTGTCAGGGTCAGACCTGCCATGCCAAAGGCAAAGCCGCGACGGCTCAGTCGGGGGGAAGGGGAACTGCTCATGGTTTTTATGTCTCTGTAACTGTGCCTGATGTTGTCGGGTCATCCCGATCTTGTTGGCAAGGATACGCCGATTAGGGTCATGTGTCACGGGAAAGCTGCCCGACAACGCGGATTCGTCGGCGAAAAATTGCGACTCTTTGGGGTTTTAGCCCTGAAGGATGCGCGCAACCTGCGGCGAGAAATAGGTCAGAATGCCGTCGCATCCGGCGCGCTTGAAGGCCAGCAGACTTTCTAGCATCACCTTGTCGCCATCAATCCAGCCATTCTGCGACGCCGCCTGAATCATCGCGTATTCGCCGGATACCTGATAGGCATAAGTCGGCGCGCCAAAGCCGTCTTTCACCCGGCGGCAAATATCCAGATAAGGCATCCCCGGTTTGATCATCACCATATCCGCGCCCTCGGTCAGGTCGCGCTCGATCAGGCGCAACGCTTCGTCCGAGTTGGCCGGGTCCATCTGATAGGTCTTCTTGTCACCGGTCAGCGCGCCCGAAGCGCCGACCGCGTCCCGGAAGGGGCCATAAAAAGCGCTGGCATACTTTGCAGCATAGCTGAGGATCATCACGTTGTGATGGCCCGCGTGTTCCAGTGCGCGGCGCATTTCTCCGATCCGGCCGTCCATCATATCTGACGGGCCGATAATATCTGCACCGGCATCGGCCTGAGCGAGAGTCATCTTGACCAATGCCTCGACGGTCTGATCATTCACGATCTCTCCGTCGACAACATACCCGTCATGGCCATTGATGTTGTAGGGATCCAGCGCCACATCGGTCATCACCGCAATATCCGGAGCCGCCGCCTTTATCGCCCGGATCGCCCGATTCGACAGGTTGTCGGGGTTCCAGGCTTCGGCACAGTCTTCGGTTTTCAGCGCAGAATCCGTGTAGGGAAAGATGCAAATCGCGGGGATTCCAAGCGCTTGCGCCTCGACCGCGGCTTTGGCAATCCTATCCACCGACCGGCGCACCACGCCCGGCATCGAGGGCACCGGTTCTTCAATTCCTTCACCATCGCGCACAAAGACCGGCCAGATCAGATCGTCAGTGGTCAATGTGTTTTCGCGCACCAGTCCACGAATTGCCTCGGATTGACGGGCCCGCCGAAAGCGAGTCAGGGGAAAGGGGGCAATGGTCGGTTTCATGGCGTGTTCTCCTTGAACATTCCAGCATTGGGTGGCATGAATTTACAAAGGTCTCAAGGGTATCAATGGACGCGTCGCCGCGATATACCCCCCTGAGTTGTTTGAATAAAGGGTTGGGTTTGGACTGGTATTCTTCGATCTTTGAATTCATCGACATGCGCAGCTTTTCGAATCTGTGGTACTGGATTGTACTGGCGGTGGTCTGGTCGTCAGCCAGCCATTGGGTGATGGGTATCCCGTATGACCTGGTGGTGCGTGCGCGACGGATTGGCGGTCAGGTTGAGGTCGATCTTCTGGACATCGTGCGCATCCACACGAACCGGATATTGCTGATCGTCGACATGTCGGGCACTATCCTTCTGGCGTTTGTGTGTTTCTTACTCACCGGTTTGGCAACGCTGGGCTTTTATTACGAAGTTGAATTTGCCCAAGCGGTGTTTTTGTTGATGTTCCCGATGACATTGGTTCTGCTAGTGAACATTTCGCAGGCACGACGCCTGCGGCGGCAAGAGCTAACGCTTGAGACCGTTTCCAAGACCATTTCCCGCTGCAGGCTATATACCCAGATCATCGGCATGATCTCGATACTGGTCACTTCGTTCTGGGGCATGTATCAGAACATTTCGATTGGTGTTCTTGGGTAGCAAAATCTGAAAGGCGAGGCGATGAAGGCTCCGAACCACGTGACAGTTGGCGGCGCCCCTGAAGGGTTTGACGCACAGCTTGTGCTGAACGAAATCGCCCGCAGCGATGGGCCAGTGGCCCATGTCGCACGTGATGACAAGCGGATGGAAGCGATGCGCGCTGCGCTGGCCTTCTTTGCCCCCGACATGCCGGTCTTTGTGTTTCCGGGTTGGGATTGCCTTCCTTATGACCGGGTATCGCCGAATGCGGATATTTCGGCGGCAAGGGTGGCCACGCTGGCGGCATTAGTCCACCAGATGCCGAAGAAGTTCGTATTGCTGACCACGCTCAATGCCGCCACCCAACGTGTGCCGGCGCGTGAGGTTTTGCGCGAGGCGGCGTTTACCGCCCGTGTTGATCAGCGCATCGATGAGACCGCGCTCAGGAACTTTCTTGTGCGCATGGGGTTCACTCAAAGTCCCACGGTGATGGAGCCCGGCGACTATGCTATTCGTGGTGGTATCATCGACATCTTTCCTCCCGGAGAATCCGGCCCCGTTCGCCTGGACCTGTTCGGCGACGTTCTGGACGGCGCGCGCCGCTTTGATCCGGTTTCTCAGCGTACAACCGAGAAGCTGGATGTGGTTGAGCTTGCGCCTGTGTCCGAAGTCATTCTGGACGAGGCCGCCATCACCCGATTCCGCCAGAATTATCGTATCGAATTTGGCGCGGCAGGCACAGATGATCCGCTCTACGAAGCAGTCAGCGCGGGTCGTAAGCACCAGGGCATTGAACACTGGCTGCCGTTTTTTCACGACAAGCTTGAGACGCTGTTTGACTATCTGCCGAACGCCACGATCACCCTTGATGATCAGGTCACGCCTGCGCGCTTGGCGCGATGGGACACGATTGCCGATCAGTATGAAACCCGGCGTCTGGCGTTGGAAAACCGATCCCGAATGGATACGGTTTACAAACCCACCCCCCCGGGTCTGTTGTACCTCGATGATACCGCTTGGGAGGCGGCGGTCGCAGATCGCCGGGTGATGCAGTTCAACCCCTTGCCGCAGGCCACTGGCCCCGGTGTCATTGACGCGGGTGGCCGGATCGGGCGTAACTTTGCCCCGGAACGCCAGCAGGAAAACATCAGCCTGTTCGGCGCTTTGGCCAGCCACATCACAGCCAAGCTCGACAAAGGCCCGGTGCTGATCGCCTCTTATTCAGAAGGCGCGCGCGAACGTCTGACCGGTTTGATCGAGGATGAAGGTCTGGCCGAGGCCATACCTGTGTCCAATGGCACCCGCATCGGCAAGCGTGGTTTGCATTTGACCGTCTGGGCGCTGGAGCATGGGTTTGAAACCCCGGGTCTGACGGTCATTGCAGAACAAGATGTTCTGGGTGATCGCCTGATCCGCCAACCCAAAAAGCGCCGCAAAGCTGAAAATTTCCTGACAGAAACGCAATCGCTCACTCCAGGCGATCTGGTTGTGCATGTGGACCACGGGATCGGTCGCTACTTGGGGATGGAGGTCGTCACCGCAGCTGGTGCCGCTCATGAATGCCTGCTGCTGGAATATGCCGAGCGGGCCAAGCTGTACCTGCCGGTGGAGAACATCGAGCTTCTGTCGAAATACGGCCATGACGAAGGGCTGTTGGATCGTCTGGGTGGCGGCGCGTGGCAGGCCAAGAAAGCCAAGCTGAAAGAGCGCATTCGGGAGATGGCGGATAAACTGATCCGCATCGCGGCGGAACGCGCCCTGCGAAAAGCTCCGGTCATGGACCCGCCACCCCACGCGTGGGAGGAGTTCAGCGCGCGTTTCCCGTACCAGGAAACCGACGACCAGTTGCGCGCGATCTCGGATGTAATGGAAGACATCCATTCAGGCGCACCGATGGATCGTCTGATCTGCGGCGATGTGGGCTTTGGCAAGACCGAGGTGGCGATGCGCGCCGCCTTTGTCGCCGCCATGTCGGGCGTTCAGGTGGCCGTCGTCGCGCCAACAACCCTGTTGGCGCGACAGCACGCGGCAAGTTTCAAGGAACGGTTCCGTGGCTTCCCGCTGGAGGTGCGGCAACTGTCGCGTTTTGTTTCCGCGAAAGAGGCGCAGCAAACCCGTGATGGGCTGGCACGCGGCACTGTGGACATCGTGATCGGTACCCATGCGCTGCTGGCCAAGGGCATCCGTTTCAACAATCTGGGTCTGCTGATCATCGATGAAGAACAGCATTTTGGTGTGGGCCATAAAGAACGGTTGAAGCAACTGCGCAGCGACATCCACGTTCTGACTTTGACCGCGACCCCAATTCCACGGACATTGCAATTGTCTCTGACCGGCGTGCGCGATCTGTCGATCATCGGCACGCCGCCCATCGACCGGCTTGCGATCCGTACGTATGTCAGCGAGTTCGATGCCGTCACGATCCGAGAGGCGCTGCTGCGTGAACACTATCGTGGCGGTCAAAGTTTTTATGTTGTGCCCCGCATCTCGGACTTACCTGAAATCGAAGACTTCCTGAAAAGCCAACTGCCGGAACTGACCTATGTGGTCGCCCATGGTCAGATGGCGGCGGGCGAGCTCGACGATCGCATGAACGCGTTCTACGACGGCAGGTATGACGTGTTGCTGGCCACGACCATTGTCGAAAGCGGGCTGGATATTCCCACCGCAAACACCATGGTTGTGCACCGGGCGGATATGTTCGGACTGGCGCAGCTCTATCAGATCCGGGGTCGGGTGGGGCGTTCGAAAACGCGTGCCTATGCATACCTGACCACCAAGCCGCGCCAGAAACTGACCGCGACTGCCGAGAAACGCCTGCGGGTACTGGGGTCGCTGGACACACTGGGGGCCGGGTTCACACTGGCATCTCAGGACTTGGATATCCGTGGTGCGGGCAACCTGCTGGGCGAGGAACAGTCCGGCCAGATGCGCGATGTAGGTTTTGAGCTTTACCAGTCGATGCTGGAAGAGGCGATTGCCAAGATCAAAGCGGGTGAGATGGAGGGGTTGTCAGATGCAGACGATCAATGGGCCCCGCAGATCAACCTGGGCGTGCCGGTTCTGATCCCCGAAGACTACGTTCCCGATCTGGATGTGCGTCTGGGTCTTTATCGTCGTCTGTCATCGCTCTCGACCAAAGTTGAACTGGAGGGTTTTGCTGCCGAGTTGATTGATCGGTTCGGGAAGTTGCCGAAAGAGGTCAACACGCTGATGCTGGTCGTTCGCATCAAGGCCATGTGCAAACGCGCCGGAATTGCCAAACTGGACGGTGGCCCGAAGGGCGCGACGATCCAGTTCCACAATGACAAGTTTGCTTCGCCTCAGGGGTTGGTCGAATTCATCCAGAACCAACGGGGCATGGCCAAGGTCAAAGACAACAAAATCGTGGTGCGTCGTGATTGGAAAAAGGACAGCGACAAAATCAAAGGTGCCTTTGCTATTGCGCGCGACCTTGCTGAGAAAGTGATCGCAGAAAAGAAAAAGGCCAAGGCTGGTTGAGATGGCGGTAGGGGGCTCTGCCCCCGCTGCGCGTCCCGCTGCGCGTCCCGCTGCGCGTCCCGCTGCGCGTCCCGCTGCGCGTCCCGCTGCGCGTCCCGCGCATCTCCCCCGGGATATTTGCGGCCAGATGAAGAAGTGGATCCCTGCTTCATCTGGCTAAAAATATCCCCGCCGGAGGCATCGCGCGGCAGCGCGATTTTAAATCACTTCACTCACGCATTGCAGCCTGCGCGCAGAAACAGGACGCTGCAACCGCCCGATCTGCCCGGGCCAGAGCCAGATCCAGGCGTTGTTTGATCTGCAGGATTTCAACACCTTCCCCACGGGCTTTGAGACAATCGTGCAGCCCCTTCAGGCTCCACACGTTGTCGGGATGGATTGAAGCGCGGCTTAGGGAGCCGCCAAGGCCAAGATCTTCGCGATAAACAGCCTCTGCTTCTGCCACGTGACCTTGTTCGAACAGCAAAGCGCCAAGCGCGTGGCGGGTGGGCTGCATCCAACCCCATGGTTCGTCATAGGGCAGGGTATCGTCCAGTTCGACCGAGCGACGCAGATGAGCAAAGGCGATTTCGAAGTTTCCCTTGCGATATTCGATCTCGCCGCGCAGCATTTCCCGCGCAATCTCGAGCAAGTCGATCACGCGATTATTGTGCAGCCTGCGGGTTTCGGGGACGCATTCTTTGGCTGCAAGAAACAGGTTTTCTTCAGCTTCGGCACGGGCAGTATCGCCGGTTGCGGCATGAGCGATTGCCCGGGCGTAGTGGGTCGTGGCCGTCAGTGTTCGATACAGGTCCGGATCAGAGGGCAGATCCAGCGCCTTGGCCTTTTCCCACCGGCCAAATCGGATCAGGATATGCGGTCCCATGGACATGTAGCTTTCAAAGTAATCCGCCATGGGCGGGCTTTCGATACGCAGCATTTCTTCGGGCGTCGTATCCCACAGGCCCTGATTGGCGCGCAGGGCGGGTTCGATCTGTCCCAGAAACAGTGCGCCGTAGATTGCGAAGTGATAGTTGTGTTGGCGGTAGCCGGTGTAGATGTTGAACGCGCCTTCGCGTTCGTAATACTTCAGGTCGGCTTCCGAGGCTTTCTGGTTCCAGTGCACCACATTGTGGAAATGGCCACACAGCACATCAATGTGCGTTGGCATATGCACCAGATGCCCCGCATCCGGTACCAGCGTGCGCAGAACATCCCCAGCTTTCAGCGCCTTTTCCGGCGTGGGCGACATCTCCATCAGGTGGACATAAAGATGCAACAGGCCGGGATGTGACATGGCGGCGGCATCGTTGGCCATCGCCCATTCCAGCGCCTCTTGGGCTTCAAGCGTGGCTGCGCCTTCGGCGGGTTGGCCGGTTTTCAGATCCCACATCTTCCAGGGTGTCAGATTCAGCAGCGCTTCGACATAGATTGTGCGCAGGTCGAGGGAACCGGGCTGTGCCGTAAATGCTGCGCGCATCGCGTCAGCGAAATCGTGATCCCACTGATGCATATTCTCGGTCTGATCCCTCTGCGGGTACCGCGCGGGTAGCGCCCGGATCAGCGCCTGCTCAACGGGCGAGCAACCTTCAGCCAACTTCAGCGCGTTTTGCGTTGCATCATATGCCAGCGCCAGTGCTTTGCCGCGACCACGCTCATCCTGCAAATCCCAAGGCAGGTTGTAATTGGGACCCGCCGCATAGGCCACGCCCCAATGGGCCATGGCGCATTGGGGGTCATGCTCGACTGCGCGTTGAAAACAGACGACGGCTTCTTCGTGGTTATATCCATAGGTCCAGTTCAGGCCTCGATCGAACCACAGTTGCGCCTCGGGATCGGACGTGGAAACAGGGCAGGTGTAGCTGCCCAGATCGTAATAGTCACGCATTGGAAATCCTCCCTTCGGCCTGGGCCGAGGGTAGCGTGTTTCCAACATGTTGCCCAGATCAGGCGGGCAGGTGTTCCTCGACGCGACCCATATGAAGCATCAGGCCAAAGGCCAGGATACACATGGTCAGGATGCCAAATGTCAAAGGTACGATGGAGCCATCAAACAACAATCCGATTGGTGCGGCTATGGCCGCAGCCAGTACCGTTGAAATCGATCCGATGACCGAGGCTGCCATTCCGGCAATATGCCCCATTGGTTCCATTGCGATGGCGTTCAGGTTGCCCAACGTTACACCAGCCATGAAAAACACCATAGTCTGCCAGAAAACAAACAGCGCAAATGATGCGTCTGGCGAAAGGTGCGTGGCGCTTAGTGTCATCACAAAGGCGGTGATCAGGATTTGTCCCCCCAGTGCCCATGTTACCATCCGGCGCATGCCCACGCGCACGACAAGTGCCGCGTTGAGTAAGCTGGCCGACCCGGACATCAGTGCCACAAACCCAAACCAGAACGGAAAGCTCTCGGCGCGGTCATGAACTATATCATAAACGGGCTGAACCATCGTCAGCATGGTGAACAACACCCCCATACACAGGGTCTGAACCATGATCGAAAGGCGGACGGTCGGATGGGCAAACATTTCTTTCGTGGCCGAGAGCATCAGCGGAAAGCGGAAGGGACGACGGTTTTCGCGTGCCAGGGATTCCGGTAGGCGAACGCCCATCCAAGAGATGATGACCAACGCAAACAGAATGAAAGACACAAAGATCCCGCGCCAGCCAAACAGGGCGATCACACCTGCGCCCAGCATCGGCGCGGCTGCTGGTACCAATGTGAAGATCATCATCGCAATCGAGATGATCCGCGCCATTTCGCGACCCGAATACAAGTCGCGAATGATCGCCATGGCCACCACGCGTGGGCCAGCCGCGCCCAGCCCCTGAACCACACGTGCGATCAGTACTAGTTCCAGTGACGAACTGGCCCAGGCAACTGCTGAGGCCACGATATAGAGGGCCGCGCCGCCGTAAATAACTGGTTTGCGTCCCAGAGCATCTGAGAGAGGGCCGGTAAAAAACGTTCCGATCCCCATCCCCAACACAAACGAGGTCAGGATCAGTTGCGCCCGATTGACATCATCGGGGCTGAGCTGCGCGCCGATTTCTGGCAGGGCGGGCAGCATTGAATCGATCGAAAAGGCGATTGTGGCGAACATCATTGCAATCAGCGCAATGAATTCTGCCTTCGACATGCGGTCGGCCATGAAGAACTCCTAACCCGTTCGCGCTATCACGGCGGATCAGGTTAGACCAGACTGGAAATTCGCACAGACCTCTGTGCTATTCTGCAGGGGAAGCCTCAATCTGAGACATGATCTCGGCGATCACTTTTTCCCACATCTCAGGGGGTTGCGCACCGGGAACAGCGTGTTGGTTGGCCACGATGTAGGTGGGAACCGAGCTGACGCCCATCTGGCGAGAATGCGTGTCCCGGTTGCGAATGTCTTCGCGGTCGGCGTCAGATTTCAGCAGTTTCAAAACCACGGCAGCGTCCATTCCAGCGCTGTCGGCGATGTCGGACAGAACTTCGGAGTCGCCGATATCACGGGCTTGCACAAAATAAGCGTCGAACAGGGCATCGACGACGGCGTTCTGTTTGTTTTCAATCCCGGCCCAATGGATCAGGCGATGTGCGTCCAGCGTGTTGGGTGTACGCTTCATGCCTTCGAAGTCGATCTTCAGGCCCGCATTTTCCGCATTTTCCACCACAGGGGCATAGGCTTTTACAGCGCCGTCCTTGCCGCCGAATTTGCGCTCAAGATATTCGCGCCGATCCATGCCTGCATCCGGCATGTCCGGGTTCAGCTGAAACGGATGCCATTCGATGACAAAGGGATGATCCGGAACATTGGCCAATGCCTTGTCCAGATGCGTTTTGCCGATATAGCACCATGGGCAGATCGGATCGGACAGGATGTCGAGCTTGACGGTCTGGGTCATTTGGTTGGTGCCTCGAAATAGGCCGGCAACGCCCGGCGCAGGAGTTTGCCATTGCCGCCAGTTGGCAGAGCAGGCAGGTGGATGAAGGCACGCGGTTGCTTGTAGCGGGCCAGATTGGCCTCGACATAGGCCCGCAAGGCCGCATCGTCCAGCTTTTCCGGGCCGGTATAGAAGGCTGCTATCACAAATGTGTCCGGTTTGACCTCGACCGCCGCGGCGCCGACCTGTGTGATGCCTGGAAAGCGGGACAGCGTGCCTTCGACCTCGACCGGGGACACGCGATAGCCTCCCGCGTTCATCATGTCATCATCGCGGCCCAGATAGCTGATCTGGCCGTCCACCGCCATCGCGCCCTGATCTCCGGTCAGAAACCAATCTCCTTGCATCCGCGCGTCAGCTTCGTCGGGCGCGTTGAGATAGGTCAGCATCAATCCAGGGTCCGAGCGGTGAATGGCGATGGTGCCTTCCTGTCCTTGCGGCACCGGGCCGTCTGAACCCAGGATGGCCACACGCCGCCCCGGTTGCGGTTGCCCCAACGCGTCGCCTCGCGCGGGGTGGGACGGGCTGGAAGAGATAAAGGTCGAGCATTCGGACATACCATAGGCTTCGAACAGGTCGGTTCCGGTGGTTTTGACCCATTTCTCGTGCAACGGGCGCGAAAGTTTCTCACCCGCGCACAAGCCGTGGCGCAGATCGGGCAAATCCTTCTGCTCGGACCCTTGAAGCATCTTGCGATAGACACCGGGGGCAGCGGCAAAGATCGTAGCGCGATGCTGGCGCAGCAAGGTGGGCAGGGTGTCGATATTGGTGCCGGGTTCCGGGATCAGGGCTGTTGCGCCAATGGTCCACGGGTCCATCAATCCGGTGCCCAGCGTATAGGTCCAGTTGAACGCGCCCGCGTGGCACAACCGGTCGCTCTCTTGCAGACCATACCAGCCATCGACCATCATTTGCCGCGCCCAGATCGCCCGGTGGGCATGGGCCACGGCGCGTGGCTTGCCCGAGGTTCCGGACGTGTAGACCACGTAAGCCATCCGCTCGGGATCGCCCATATCAAACACAGCGGATGGCAGGTTGCGCATGGCTGTAAGTGCATCCAGCTTGATTTGCCTGGGATGTGACGCGCAGGTGACGTCGGGATCGCGCAGAATGACCGCCGGAGACAGATCTTCGATCATTTTGGCGGTTTCGGGCTCCGTCAGTTGCGACGATGTCGGCACAGGTACGATACCCACGGCTATTGCGCCAAGGTAGGCGATGGGGAAGTCGACTGTATTTCCCAGCCGCATCAATGCGATATCGCCGGGTTTCAGACCGGCTTGCAGCAACCCTGCGCCGGTGCCCAATACCGCGGACTTCAGGTCGCGATAGCTCCAGTTTTGCACCTCGGTTGTACGCAGAACAGACAGGGCAACCTTGTCTGCGAGGCGATCCGCCTGACCCAGAACATGAGCGGCCAGGTTGAAGGGCGTGGGGCAGGGCGCAGGCGCCCCCTGATCGAAGATGGACAACATGTCCTCTGGCTATCGCGGAGCTTGCTGCGTTGCAAGCGCGGCGGACCGGGCCTATAGAGAGGGGCATGAGCACTCAAGATCCCAAATCTCTGATCCGAATTGCCCGTGACTCAGGTGATCATACCGAAGTCGAGCCGCTGGACCTTGGTGCGCGCGTGCGTGAGCTGCGCAAGGCGCGGAAATGGACGTTGGAGCAGGCCGCCACTCAAGCCGGATTGGCGCGTTCGACGCTCAGCAAGATCGAAAACGGGCAGATGTCGCCCACATATGATGCGCTCAAGAAACTGGCTATCGGTCTAGAGATTTCAGTACCGCAGCTCTTTACGCCGCCGCAGCGCGATCAGGTGATAGGACGGATGGCCGTGACCCGCACCGGCGAAGGAGCGGCCCATGCCACGACAACTTATGAACACGAGCTGCTGGCCGAGACGCTGACGAAAAAGCAGATGTTGCCTTATCGCGCTCGGGTCCGGGCGCGGTCGATGGACGAATTTGAAGGCTGGGTGCGCCATGATGGTGAGGAGTTCATGTATGTCCTAACCGGCGTCGTGCGGCTTTATACCGAGTTTTATGAACCGGTCGAAATGCGTAGGGGCGACAGCGCCTATTACGACGGCAGCATGGGGCACAACGTCATGTCCGTCAGCGACGAAGACGCGACGATCCTTTGGGTTACATCACTTGCGTAACGACGCGTGGGTGAATTCGCGGTTCAGGCCCTCTGTAAACAGAAAATCTTCAACCTCTTCATGCGCCTCGTTTATGGTCAGTTGGTGACGTTCTGCCAGATAGGCTTCGAACCTCTTTCGATCCTTTGCGACACGCATCATGTCCTGATCCCGCAAGTTCGGAAAGCGCCGTTTTGCTCGCGCGTAGGCTGCGCTCCAGTCTTGTGTAAGATCTGTCCAGTTCATCATCAATGAGCTTTCCTTTTGTAGTCATTAGGACTGCTCTCCCCCGAAATAGCGTACGGAAACGTTGCCGTTAGGTAAGACATGACAAAATGTCGCACCTCTGGATTGGGTCATTTGACGGGGAATGTGCCCGCTGCGAAACCTCCGCAACGGGCGAGTGGGCCAAGATTTGGTGTGAGTGGTGGTAGGCCCGAATATCCAGCAACCGGCAAGACCAGGCAGAGTCTAGCGCTTTGAAAGTAAGGACAAAAGACCACCTGCGTCTAACCTGTGTTGTATGCCGTATATACAAGTCTTGATCGCGAACCAAAGGTTTTCGCAAGATTTCGCGCATTTGTCATCCCGGGGTGATGGATTTCTCAGCGCATTGGACGCGGCGAAAGTATTCACGCGATTTCTTGTGTTGATAGGGCGACTTGTCAGCATTCCCGTACCGGCGCAGTGGAACCGGTTTTATTGGGTCTGCAATCAGCAGGAAATTGCCTAAATCACATCCGCTTTGGTGAACCTCTCAGGAACCCGACCGGGGTCATGCGGCCCCCGGTCACTGCGTGTGGTCTTAATTGGCCTCGTACCACCAGACCTCGGGCATGTATTGAGGGCCGTCGCCGTAGATGGGTAAAGTGTCGGGAAACTTGAGCTCGCGGGCATGCGCAATGCGCCCGACATCAAAGCTCCAGATCGGGATGACATAGCGGCCTGCGGTCAGGACGCGGTCCAGTGCACGGGTCGCCGTGGTGAAGTCTTCGCGCGTTTCCGATGCCAGCATGGCATCGATCATCGCATCAACAGCGGGCGAGGACACGCCCATCAGGTTGCGCGTGCCTGGTGTGTCAACAAACTCACTGCCCCAGTAGAATCTCTGTTCATTGCCCGGAGACAACGACAGGGCGCGGCGAAATGGCGTCATGTCGAAATCAAGTTCGTTCATGCGCGAGGTGTATTGCGCGTCATCGACCTTTTCGACCACCAGTTCAATGCCAAGCCGTTTCAGCGCGCCAGCGTAAATCTCGGCGATCGTGGTGACATCCTGCACAACATTCAGACTGCCCTGGCTGATCACCATTTCAATCCTAAACGGGCGGCCTTCAGTGTTTTTCAGCACGCCATCCTGAACGGTCCATCCCGCATCTTCCAGAAGCTTGACCGCCTTGCGAATGTTGCGTCTGTTCCGTTCCGAGCCGTCGCCTTGCGGCAACTCGTACCCTTCCAGCGTGCCGGGTGTCAGGTCTGCCTCAAATGGCTCCAGCAAAGCACGCACCGGTTCGCTTGCCAGTCCCGGTTGCATCGCCAGATCAGAGCCAGAGAAGTAGGAAGAAATACGCGGCTGTGCGCCGCCTGTGACCGTGTCGTTGATAAACTCGAAATTGAAGGCAAGGGTCAGTGCCTCGCGCACCCGCCAGTCGTCCAGGGGTGGTTTGCGGGTATTCATCACAAAACCGGTCATCCCGGACGGTTTGCCATGGGGGATCTCAGTCTTGATCACGTCCCCGCGCTGAACGGCGGGGAAGTTGTATTGCTTGTTCCATTTGTCGGCGTTAAATTCGCGCACCGCCGAAAGCTCACCGGCTTTGAATGCCTCAAACGCGACAGAGCCATCCCCGTAGAACTCGATCCGCAAGTCATCGAGGTTCATGGTGCCGCGGCGAAACGGGACATCCTTACCCCAATAATCCGGGTTGCGACGCAGGTTCACATAGCGGCCTGCCTCGTAGCTATCGATCACATAAGGGCCGGTGCCGATTGGAATATCCTGCAACTTGGCGTTTGCAAAATCCTTCCCTTCCCATTGCGCCTTTTGCAGGATCGGGCGCATCCCGGCCAGCAAAGCCAGTTCGCGATCCGGTTCGTTGAACGAGATCCGAACCGAGCGTGGGCCAGTCTGTTCAATGCTGTCGATTTTGCCCCACAGCCCGCGATAGCGCAGATGACCTTCGGTCCCGAGGGTTTCATAGGACCAGATCACATCCCCGACCGTAACGGGGCTGCCGTCGGAAAAACGCGCCTCTTCGCGCAGGGTGAATTCGACCCAGGACCGGTCTGGTGCAGCCTCAACTGATTCGGCTAACAGCCCGTAAAGCGTAAAAGGTTCGTCCCAGGACCGCCCCATCAGGCTTTCATGGGTCCAGAACGGCAATTGCCACGGTGAGGTGCCTTTTTGCAAAAACGGGTTCAAGCTGTTATAGCCGCCGGTATTTCCGAACACGGCTTTGCCGCCTTGGGGCGCATCCGGGTTGGCATAAGGGAGGGACACAAAATCCGGTGGTAGGGCCGGGTCCCCATACATAGCTATGCCATGAGACGATTCTGCATGGGCGACAGACATAAGAAAAACGCTGGCGATTCCCGCCGCAAATGGTCGAAACGGTCGGAGAAAATCCGGGCTCATTTTGGAAACAATCCTGCTCTGGCCTTATTTTGTTGGAGATCACCGTAGTGATGATTTTTCTTATTATCAAACTTTTAGCTTGGACGAAGGCACAGAATTGCTTATAAAGGTCCTACTGCTCGATAGGTTTCTTGCCTGTATGAAACCTGCCTCAATAACTTAACGCCCGCTTCGTGCGGGCGTTTTTTTTTGGCAGGTCGGGATGTCTCAGCCCGGGATTTCAATTCCATATGTTTCCCCGTTTTCTTTGCAGGTGCAGCATGGCATGGTGCGCCAGGACATCGCATCAGGGAGATCGGTCATGAGCATTTCCGGCAAAACGGCAATCATTACAGGATCAAATTCAGGTATCGGTCTGGGGGTCGCGCGCGAGTTGGCCAAGGCAGGGGCCAACGTGGTTCTGAACTCATTCACCGACCGGGATGAAGATCATGCGCTGGCCGCAGAGATTTCAAAAGAGACCGGAACCAATGCGCGCTATATCAAGGCGGACATGTCCAAAGGCGATGAATGCCGTGCGCTGATCGAGCAGGCGGGGGCCTGTGATATTCTGGTGAATAACGCGGGTATTCAACATGTCTCTCCGATCGATCAGTTCCCGACCGAGAAATGGGACGCGATTATTGCGATCAATATGAACTCGGCCTTTCACACCACAGCCGCAGCGCTGCCGATGATGCGCAAGGCGGCGTGGGGCCGGATCGTCAATATTGCTTCGGCCCACGGTCTGACGGCTTCGCCTTACAAAGCGGCTTATGTCGCGGCCAAACACGGTGTGGTCGGGATGACCAAGACCGTCGCGCTGGAAACCGCGCAGGAGCCGATCACCTGCAACGCAATCTGTCCGGGTTATGTATTAACGCCTCTGGTCGAGGCGCAGATCCCTGATACGATGAAAGAATACAACATGAGCCGCGAAGATGTTGTGAAGAATATTCTGCTGGAGCGGCAGCCCTCGAAGGAATTTGCCACTGTCGAGCAGTTGGGCGGCACGGCCATCTTTCTGTGCTCGGACGCGGCGGCGCAGATTACCGGGACGACGATTTCGGTCGATGGTGGCTGGACCGCGCTTTGAGAATCTATGGGGGCGCTGCCCTCATACCCCCGGAGTATTTGGGAAAAGATGAAGGGGCCGGGACATGAAGCGGATCAATCTGGCTTTGCAAGGGGGTGGGGCGCATGGCGCCTTCACTTGGGGCGTGCTCGACCGGCTGCTGGATGAAGAAGACATCGAAGTTGCGGCCATTACCGGTACGTCGGCGGGGGCGCTGAACGGGGCAGCGTTCAAGTCGGGTATGGTTCATGCCGGGCGCGATGGGGCACGGGCAAGTCTGAATGGGTTGTGGGCGCGCATGGGCGCGATCGGCGATATGCGCATGACCGACTGGTTCCGAGGGGTGGAACCGGCGGCGATTTCAAGGGCAATGGAGTATTCGGTGCCGTATTCCATAGGCGAGGCGTGGTCGCGGATGGTGTCACCTTACGCCTATGGCCCGTTCTACAGCAATCCGTTGGAGTCGGTAGTGGATCGGTTCAACTTTGCCGAAGTCTGTGCCGATGAAGGTCCGCGCCTGTTTGTTTGTGCCACCTGCGTACGGAGCGGTAAAATCCGCGTTTTTACCGGCGACGAGATTTCGACCAACGCCATTCTGGCCTCAGCCTGCCTGCCGACCCTGTTCAAGGCGGTTGAGATTTACGACCCCAAAACCGAGCGGACCGAAGCCTATTGGGATGGGGGCTATACCGGAAATCCGGCGCTGTATCCTTTGTTCGATAGCGATCTGCCAGATGACGTAGTGATCGTGAATATCAACCCGCTGGAACGCGACGAAGTTCCCGTTACACCGCAGCAGATCCAGAACCGGATCAATGAGATCAGCTTCAACTCTTCCCTGTTTCGCGAGCTGAGGGCGATCAATTTTGTTCAAAGGCTGTTGCAAGACGGCAAGCTGAAACCCGGAGAAATGACCCGCGTTCTGGTCCACATGATTGCGGACAACGAATTGATGAACAGTTTGTCCGTTGCAACCAAGACAGTGCCCAACCCGGTCATCCTGCACAAGCTGAAAGAGGCCGGGCGCGAGGCGGTGAATGGATTTCTTGCCAATCACAAAGGTGATCTGGGGCAGAACAGTACAGTTGATCTGCCCGCGATGTTTGGCTGATCACTCGGGCGGCTGGGTCGGGTCTTTTTCGTTGGGATAAACCAGACCGGCCGAAATCACCAGTTTCGCGGCATCCTCGATGCTCATATCCAGCAGGATCACGTCTTCGGCGGGGAAGAACAGCAGAAATCCTGAGGTGGGGTTAGGCGTTGTGGGTACGAATATGCTGAGCAATTCGCCCCCGGTTTCAGCGCGTTCGCTGACCTCTCCACGGGCGCTTGTCGAAACAAAACCAATGGCCCAGATGCCTCGGCGCGGGTACTGGATCAGGCAGGCTTTTTCAAAGGACCGTTCGGTTTGGGCAAAGACCGTTTCCGAAATCTGCTTGATCCCGGAATAGACCGACCGCACGACGGGCATCCGATCGACCAGGCTTTCGGCGAAATGGATCAGTGATCGGCCCAGAATACCCTTTGCGATCCAGCCCACGAGCACCGTGAAGATCAGGAAGATCACCACACCCACGCCGCGCAGGTTGATGCCAACATATTGTTCCGGCTGGATTTGTTGCGGAATCAGCGGCAGAACGGCGCTGTCGATCCAGCCGACCACCGACCAGATCAGCCAGACCGTCAACCAGACAGGTGCAATAACGACGATGCCCGTCAGAAAGGATGCACGCAGCCGTGACAGCAGGCCGGGGCGGCGATGAGGCTCTTCGTCGAAAGGTGTGTTCATTACAAGTCCGAGTGCCAGTTCCGAATGGTTTCCGTGGTTTAGGTAGTCAATCCCTCGCTTTGGTACAATAGGGCTGCGTCAGCCCTGCTGTACCAGCGACTGCGCGATTTTCGCGGCCAGTCGCGCATTGTTGCGCACCAAGGCGATATTGGCGATCAGCGAGCGGCCTTCGGTTTTTTCGAAGATGCGCTGTAGCAGGTATGGCGTCACGGCCTTGCCGGTAATGCGGTGGGCATCTGCGTCGGACTGAGCCTCGGCAATGATGGGGGCCAGTTCTTCGGCCGGAATCTGATCGGCGGCGGGAATCGGGTTGGCAACCAGTTGACCTCCGGGCAGACCCAGCGTGCGACGGGTGGAATGGGCTTTGGCGATGGCTTCGGCGCTGTCCATGCGCAGAGGTGCGGCAAAAGGAGATTTTGCGGACCAGAAAGCCGGGAATTCGTCCTGACCGTAAGCAATGACCGGCACACCGAGAGTTTCCAGAACCTCAAGTGTCTTTGCCAGATCGAGGATGGCTTTGGCCCCGGCGGCAACAACCGTGACCGGCGTATGGCCCAGTTCGTGCAAGTCGGCTGAGATGTCAAACGTTGTCTCAGCCCCCTGATGCACGCCACCGATGCCGCCAGTGGCGAAAACCTCGATCCCGGCATAATGCGCGGCAATCATGGTGGCGGCGACGGTAGTGGCACCGGTGCCCCCGGTCGAGATACAGGCCGCCATGTCGGCACGCGAAATCTTCGCGACACCCTGCGCCTGACCCAGCCACTGCAGTTGCTCGGTCTCAAGCCCGACATGCAGTTTGCCTTCGATCACGGCCATGGTTGCCGGAACCGCACCCGCATCGCGGATGTCCTGTTCGACCTGAGCCGCAACTTCGACGTTTTGCGGGTAGGGCATTCCGTGGGTTATGATGGTGCTTTCCAGCGCAACGATGGGTCGGCCTGCGTCTTTGGCGGCGCGGACCTCGGCAGAATATTGGATGTCGATCACAGTGGGGTTTCTCCGGAAACGTAGGTTGCGGCGGCGTGCAGAGCGCGGGTCAGGGCCTCATCGCTTGATGCGCCACCGGATTCTGAGGCGATGTGGGCCGCCATGAATGTATCCCCGGCACCGGTCACGCGGGTAACCAGAACCGAGGGGGGTGTTTGGGTCAGGATTTCATCGGCATCGCCGACAGTGGCCGAGCTACCGCCATCGGTGACCAGCACGCGCAGCGCACCGCGATCCAGCAGGCCCTTGGCGGCAGTTTCAGAGTCGGTGAATTCACGCTGACACAGGATGCCAGCTTCTTCGAGGTTTACATAAAGCGTGGCGCGGGCGTGCTTCAGAAAGGGCAACAGCCGTTCCGCTTTGCCGGGCGAGGCAGGGGCCACGCGCAGGTCGGCACGGGCAAAAGCAGGGCTTTGGGCAATTTCTTCCAGCAGGTCCAGCGTCAGGTTGCCGTCCAGTGCGATGGGGCCTTTAAAAGGCGTGTTCTCATGGCCCAATGGTCCGTGAATCAAAGGGCGCAGGATCTTTGCGCCTGCGGCTTCCAGCGAATGCGCATCTGCAATGGCTGCGATCAACCCGTTTGCACCTTCGACGGCCATATAGCGGTCGGTTGGCAAATCCTGAGAGCGATAGATGTGATCGGTGATCATGCCCAGACGCGAACAGGCATGGACAAGCTCCTCACCCTCGGGGTCGCGTCCGATGGCGGTCAGCAGGGTAGGGGTCATACCAAAGCGTACCAGAGTCATGGCGATGTTCATCGCAACGCCGCCAGGCAAGCGGGTGATCCGCCCCGGTACGTCCGAACCTTGCCGCATGGCGCTGGCCGATCGTCCGATTACGTCCCACAGGACCGAACCGATACACAGGATATTGCTGTTCTTAGTCATAGAGATGTCATGCCGCAGCAGTGATGCCCGTGCAAGTCAGAACGTTACCGCCACCAGATATTCCCGAACTGCCGGGCATTTGCACCTTTTGAACTTGCGATCTGAGGTGAGCGCGGGGACTATTGAGCACAATGATTGTTGATTTGGTTCTTTTGCCGGAGCGTTTCGTATGAATGGCCATGTATTCCATGCCATCCTTCGTGTCTGTATCTTCTTTGTCCTGAGTTGTTTCTTCTTTGCATTCGTTTCTTCAGGCCCGGTCAGGGCGCAGTCTGGTTCACCCACCGTGATTGACTTCTGGATTGCCGAGGAAAACCTGTTTCTAAAAGTTAGTTTGAATGCCGAAGCGCTTTTGCTCGGGTTTGATCCAGCACGGCACGAGGCGCTTTCTGGTGATCCGCAGTATCTGTCTTTGCGGCGTATGGCATCGTCGGAGTTGGAACCACAAATCATAGAGTTTATGAAAACTTGGGTACAGGACGTCGTTGTGGAGGTGCCCGAGCGTGTGGCACTGACTTTGGAAAGTATAAGCATCCCTGAAGGTGGCGATGAGGAAACTGCGCGTGTTACCAACCTCTTACTGGCGGCACCTCTTTCGGATCAAACCTCAAACCTGCAATTGCGCTGGCCGATTGACGGCGGGCCGATCGTGCTGCGGCAACAGGGTGTTACGGCCCCATATACCGGTTACCTGACGGCCGGTGAAATCAGCCCGCTCATACCGTTGCGGGGCGGGGCGTCCCTGACTCCGCAACAGACGTTACAGACGTATTTTGCGCTGGGTATCAATCATTTTATACACGCGCCTTTCACGCCCATTCTGCTTGCCCTCAGCCTTGTGTTTCTGTCCCTATCCTTTCGGTCCGTCACGGTGCAGGTGCTGTTTCTGTCAGCTGGCGTGTTCCTCGGGCTTGGTTTGGCTGTCTACGACGTGCTGAACCCGATCATCCATGTTCAAGCCCAAGTGCCGATAGCGTTCATCATTATTCTGGCACTGTGGAACCTGGTGGTACGCCGGTTGCAGGTCGCGCGGCTGTTGACGGTTTTTGCAGGGGGAACAGTGGTTGGATTTGGGTTGGCAGCAGCACTGAGGGTCATCGGCGTGCCGCCGGACCATCAGCTTCCGACCATTTTGGGTTTCGGGGCCGGGGTTGTTGTGCCGTTTGTTCTGACGGCATCAGCTGCGTTTGGTCTGACTCTGTTGCTTGCGGGCGAGTCGCATAGAACCCGCAGTCGGATTTCCGCTCTGGCCTCGATCCTGATTGCGGGGCTCGGGGTGTATTGGTTGGCCGAGCCCTGGATGCTGGGGTGATGCCGGGTTAAGGCATCGCCGCCAGCAGCGTGTTCAACGTGCCCAGCGGATCGTCGCTGCCCCAGATTTCGTCGCCAATGCCGAAGAAATCAGTGCAGGGCGCCAGATCGCGGATCAACTCGGGTGTCAAACTACCTTCGGCCACGACAGGAACCTCGACCACCTCTGACCACCACTGGAACAGATCCTTTTCGGCGCGGGTTCCGTCCCCCAGCGTAGCGGTGCCTACCGGGCCGAAAGCTACGTAGTCCGCGCCGCTTTCGCCCGCAGTCATTCCGTCATGGATGGACGCGTCACAGAAACTGCCGACGATCGCATCCGCGCCCAATTCCTTGCGTGCGAAGCGGACCGAGCGTGAACCGTCGTCCAGATGCACTCCGTCCAGACCCAGACGTTGTGCCAGCAGCACATGATTTGAAATCACGATGGCCACGTCGCGAGCATGGGCCACCTCGCGGCAGGCATCTGCTGCGCGGGCAATGGTGTCTTCGTCGCTGCCAGCCAGTGCCAGGCGGATGCAGGCAACCTCGGCCCCATCAAGCACACTCGCCAGCTTGTTCGTGAACGTGCTCAACTCGATGGTCGGGGGCGTAATCAGATAAATCTGCGGCTGCTCGGGGGTATCCATGGTCGCGTCCTTCGGCTTTTGGTCTTTGGCGCGGTTTAGCGGATTGCGGCGGGGAAGCAAACTTTTATGCCTGCTGAGCGGGTATTTGGAAACAGAAGAAGAGGATCGGGTTGCCCTGTTAACGCTGTCGGATTAGAGCGGGCGGAACTTTTCGGAGACAGCCATGCCCAGCGATACATCTCAGCCCTCCTTCGTGCTCGTGCGCCCGCAGATGGGTGAAAACATCGGCGCCGCCGCGCGCGCGATGTGGAATTTCGGTCTGGACCGAATGCGGATCGTAGCCCCGCGTGATGGCTGGCCGAACCCCAAGGCTGTGGCCATGTCCAGCGGTGCAGGGCGGTTGCTGGACGAGGCGCAGCTGTTTGACAATCTCGCTGGTTCGCTGGCCGACAGCACTTTTGTCTTCGCAACCACGGCCCGACAGCGGGGTCTGACCAAACCCGTCTACAGCCCTGAGCAAGCAATGAAGATCGCCGCGGAAAAGATTGCAGCAGGCGAGAAGGTCGCCGTGCTGTTCGGCCCGGAACGTGCGGGTCTTGAGAATGAGGATATCGCCAAGGCGAACGCAATTATCTCGGTCCCGGTGAACCCGGAATACGCGTCGCTAAACCTTGGTCAATGCGTGTTGCTGACCGCATATGAGTGGATGCGCCAGACCGGAGACGTGGTGCATGAGACCACCGATCTGGGGAAGGGCGATTGGGCCACAGGGATCGAAGTTGAAAAGCTGGTCGAGCATTACGAGGACCGACTGGAAGAGGCCGGGTTCTTCTATCCTCCCGAAAAGGCGGAAGGAATGAAGGTGAACCTGCGCAACCTGTGGTCGCGGATGCGGATGACGCGGGCCGATGTGCAGATGCTGCACGGGATCATGCGGCAGATGGTCCGCTGGAAAGACAAAAGCTGAGGCTGGACCTATCTTCCGTCAAGCCCTAGCTTGCGACGAAATCAGGACATGAGGACAGCATGAGCGGTAAGCGCAGCATCTTCGAAGAGGTCTCGGAAACCGAAAAACAACAGGCGGTTCAGCCCGGTATGATCGACCGGGGGCGGGGCGGGGCGCGCAAGGCGATCCGCACCTGGCTGATGATCCTGTTCGCTCTGGTTGTGGTGATGATTGCCGTCGGTGGGTTGACCAGGCTGACTGACAGCGGTCTCTCGATCACCGAATGGCGCCCGGTCACCGGTGCCATCCCGCCGATGACTGAGGCGGATTGGCAGGCCGAGTTCGAAAAGTACAAGCAGATCGACCAGTGGCGTATCCAGAACCAGTGGATGGAGCTGAGTGACTTTAAAACCATCTACTGGTGGGAATGGGGCCATCGTCAACTGGGCCGCGTGATCGGTCTTGTCTGGGCAATCGGCTTCTTCGGTTTCCTTGTGGCGCGCAAGATCCCGACGGGCTGGACCGGTAAACTGTTGATTCCGGGCCTTCTGGGCGGTGTACAGGGCGCGGTCGGTTGGTGGATGGTCGCCTCGGGCGTGACACAGGGCGAGGGCATGACCGCGGTCGCCAGCTATCGTCTGGCCACGCATCTGGGTCTGGCCTTCGTGATCCTGGGCTTTTTGGCCTGGTACATCTTTGAACTTGGTCGCGAAGAGCGTGACCTGATGCAGGCCCGTCGTGCCAAAGAGGCAAAACTGTTCTCGCTGTCTACCGGCCTGATGCATTTCGCCTTTTTACAAATACTCATTGGCGCATTGGTCGCAGGAATTGACGCCGGGCGGTCTTATACCGATTGGCCCTTGATCGGCGGGCAGGTGTTGCCGCCGGATGCGACCGCGTTGGAACCGATGTGGCGGAACTTCTTTGAAAGCCCGGGGTTGGTACAGTTCATTCACCGCTGTGCGGGGTATCTGCTGTTCATCTTTGCCTTCATTGTCTGGCGACGTGGCGGATCCAGCGCTCATCCGCAGACACGCTTTGCCTTCAATGCCGCCTTTGCCGGGCTGGCATTTCAGGTTGTCGTCGGCATCGTGACCGTGGTCTACGGTGCACCCTGGCAGATCGCTATTTTCCACCAATTTATGGCCGTAGTCGTCTGGACCCTGATCCTGCGCGCTCGGTTTCTGACAGCTTATCCCATCGCAACATCCCTGCGCGGAGTATGATTCAATGACCGCATTCAATGAGCTTATGGCCTTTCAGCGTGAAACTTCGGCTTTGGGCCAGATTGCCGGGCGGCTCGGCTGGGATCAGGAAACCGTCATGCCGCGTGGGTCGGCCCCGCAACGCGCCGAAGAAATGGCGGCTATCGAGGCGGTGCTGCACGCGCGCCGATCCGATCCCCGTGTGGCAGAATGGCTAGAGCAAGCCGCGCCGCAGGACGAAGTGGGCAAGGCGCAGCTGCGTGAAATCCGCCGCGCCTATGAGCGTGCGGTGAAAGTGCCCGCCGATCTGGCAACCGCGATCGCCCGCGTTACATCCGCCGCGCACGGAACCTGGGCGCAGGCGCGGGCGGATGAGGACGTCTCGGCCTTTCTGCCGGTGCTTGAAGAGGTCGTGTCACTCAAACGGCAAGAGGGCGAAGCGCTGGCGCAGGGCGGTGACATTTATGATGCCATGGTCGAGGACTATGAGCCCTATACAACCGGCGCGCAGATCGCGGCCATTTTTGATGAGATGCGCCCACGTCTGGTGGCCTTGCGCGCTGCGGTACTGGACCGCCCGGAACCGACGGCCCTGAGTGGCAGCTTTGATGAGCCGGCTCAGATGCGCTTATCGCAAAAGCTGGCGACGACCTTTGGGTATGATCTGAACAACGGCCGTGTGGACAAGGCGGTGCATCCGTTCAGTTCGGGCAGCGGGCTGGATGTACGCATCACCACGCGAACCAGTGAAACGGACCCGTTCAACTGCTTCTATTCTACGATACACGAAGTCGGCCACGCCGCCTATGAACAAGGTATCGACAAAGCCTATTTGCTGACCCCGCTGGGGAGCGGCGTGTCGATGGGCGTACATGAAAGCCAAAGCCGGATCTATGAAAACCAACTGGGCCGTTCGCGCGCCTTTACCGGTTGGCTGTTTGGACAGATGACAGAGACTTTTGGCGATTTCGGCATCGCCGACGCTGATGCATTTTACGCCACGGTCAACCGGGTTCATAACGGCTATATCCGCACCGAGGCGGATGAGGTGCAATATAACCTGCACATCATGTTGCGCTTTGATCTGGAACGCGCGTTGATGGCCGGAGACCTGCAAGTGAGCGACCTTGAGGCCGCCTGGAATGACAGGTTCAAGGCAGATTTCGGCTATGCGATCGACAAACCTTCGAACGGCTGTTTGCAGGACGTGCATTGGTCGGTTGGGTTGTTCGGATATTTCCCGACTTATTCGCTGGGCAACGTGTATGCCGGATGCCTGTATCAGGCCCTGCGTGCAGCGGTGCCGGGGCTGGATGCCCAACTTGCTGACGGCGATACTTCGGGTGCAACAGGCTGGTTGCGGGACCAAGTTCAACAACATGGCGGGCTTTACGCACCACGCGACATCATCGCGCGTGCCAGCGGCGTAGAGCCTGGGCCGGAGCCATTGCTTGCATATTTGGAAGAGAAGTTCGGGACGTTGTACGGGGTGTGAGATTGAACCGACGGCGGTGGGTGCTGAGATTGGCCACAAGCGCAATCGCCTTGGCGGCCATTTTATTGCTCTTACCCGATGCTGGTCTGAACAGCCGGGTCAGGGCGTTGTCTCAGTCATTCGAATGCGGTGGCATTGGTGCCGAATGCGAAGCTCTGGGGCGCAAATACAGCACCCTTATCCCAAAAGGACAGGGTCCGTTTCCTGCCGTTCTGTTTTTTCACGGATCAAGTGGCTCGGGTCAGGCAGTCATCCAGAGTACCAATCTGGTGCAACCCATTCTCTAACGCGGATACGCGATTGTTGCCCCAACCGCTTTGTAGATTTCCTACAGAAATGGACCAGGTACAGGGTGGGTCTGGGACACATCTCACTCAGAATGGGATGACTACTCATACAGCGCTAAAGTTGCAGAAGACGCGATTACACGTTTTCCAATTGATCCAGACCGCATCCTTATTGCGGGTCATTCCAGAGGAGGCACGTTTGCCTGGTATCTGGCGTGCTTGAATCTGAATCTGAACGCCTTTGCACCAATCGGCGGCACACCGGTTCGTAACCAAGTCGGACCCTGCGCAGAGACACGAATTGATTTTAATGTGCTTTAAACTCACGGCTACACAGACACGGTAATTCCTTTTGCATGGTCAGGCCCAGAGCCGGGTAGGCCCGGATATCTGGGTGCCGTCGAAGTTATCGACGGCGTTGCAGGCCACTCTGGTTGTACCTCAGTGGACTTTGTCGAGCATGTCGGTTTCGACCAGCGAACATGGAGCGAATGCGACAGGGATGTCTCACTGTCGGTCATCGGATTTGAAGGTGGGCATGGAATCCCGCAAGGCTGGGTCGATGTTGTCCTTGCGTGGTTTGAAAACCTGCCTTCAGTCGACAATTGAACTCCCCGGCGTTTGGTGCCGGCCCTGAACCCAGTTCTTTTTTGCGTTGAGACAGGTTTGTCTTCAGGTTTCGCCTCAGAGCTTTCGCTAAGATGCACTCGTCGACACCAATCCTTGATTTTTGGATCTGGTGAGGACCGATCTGCTTCTAACGCGCGCAGGATCGCCTTGAAGTTGCAGTAACGCAGGAGTGACCGGGCACCTGAGAAGGGCGACATTCCTTTCGCTCAAAACAGAAGTCACAAAACTCTGGAGACGTTTTAGCCGCCCATGCAGGAGAGGCGCGTAAAGCGGTTTTCGGAAAAAGAACTGTTTCCGTAAAGACTTCAATGCCTCACGAAATGGGGACTGTTGAAAAAATGGGGCATCTTAGGTCGAAAAAGTCATGAATTTGGTTGAAAAGCGGCCAAAATGTGGCGATAGAACCAAGAAGGTGTATAGTCACTGAAGCACCCGTAAAAGATGTGCTTTTTGTTAGTGTTTGAATGGTGAAGGGTTGGGTACATGACACTGAAACGAAACGTGGCTGCGATTGCAGTTGCAGGGATACTGGCCGGGAGTGCCGCGTCGGCGTTGACAGTATCAGCTATTTCCCCGTCATGGCAGAACGTAAACCCTACAAACGGCGTTACGGAAAGCAGTTCTGGTTCGACGATCTCACTGCGTTGGGGCGGTGGCAACAACCCAAGTGGCTATGATTTCACTCCATCAGGAACACCGATTCTGAACTTGTCGCCAAACTCGGCTTTTGCGCTAGGGCAGTTCACGCATCTTAACTTTCCGATCCCTGGGGAAACTCTGAGTTCTGTCGATCTTGTCGTCGATATACAGATCGGCGGTGGACCTCTGGTGTCATCGACCTTTGCGCTGACACATAATGAGACTTTGAACCGCCCGCAAAACTGTCCTCAGGATCCTACGCCCTGCGACGATATTGTGACCATTGCCAACACGCTTGGATCTCAGAACTTCACCTTGGGTGGACAAAACTATGTGTTCTCGGTGCTAGGGTTTTCGCAGGATGGAGGTGGCACCATATCCAGTGGCTTCAAGACGGTTGAAGAGTTGCAAAACTATGCAACGCTTTATGGCGAGTACACGGTTGCGCCTGTCCCGTTGCCTGCTGCCGGTTGGTTGCTGCTTGGCGGCATCGGTGGGTTGTTTGCATTTGGCCGCCGTCAAAAGAGCAAGACGGCTTAAGCAAGGTAATTCTTCCGCACCTATCAAAGCGTTGAAAAACCTTCACAAAGAAAAACCCGAGGTCCGCGGACCTCGGGTTTTTGTTTTTCCACGGTTCAAACCGGTTACTCTTCGGTCTCGTCCTCGCCTTGATCAGCGATCCAGGCGACGCTAACAACCACTTCCCCTTTGCCGGTGTTGAAGACACGCACACCGCCCGCGCTGCGGGACCGGAATGAAATCCCCTCGACGGGTACTCGGATAGACTGACCTTTCGACGTGGCCAGCATGATCTGGTCGTCGATCTCAACCGGGAAGGATGCCACAAGCTCACCGCCGCGCATTGCCCTGTCCATGGCTGCCACGCCCATACCGCCGCGTCCACGGACGGGGTAGTCGTGGCTGGAGCTCAGCTTGCCCGCGCCACCGGTGGTGATGGTCAGGATCAGGTTCTCAGCTGCCGACATCTCGGCATAGCGTTCCTGCGTGATGACGCCCGGGACCGCTTCATCTTCATCGGTCTCGCCATCATCCGCGATGCCCGCCACGGCGCGGCGCATTTTGAGGTAGGCGGCACGCTCATCCGGGTCAGCCTCGAAATGGCGGATCACGGACATTGACACAACACGGTCGTCATTGGTCAGTTTGATGCCACGTACACCAGTAGATTCGCGCGAGTTGAAGACGCGTACATCGGTGGTGCGGAAGCGAATTGCGCGGCCCGCGTTGGTGACCAGCATCACGTCTTCATCTTCTGAACAGATGCGCGCATTCACCAGTTCCACGCCTTCGGGCAGTTTCATGGCGATCTTGCCGTTGCGGCGGACATTGGTGAAATCCGACAGCCGGTTGCGACGCACGTCGCCGGCGCTGGTGGCAAAGACGATTTGCAGGTTTTCCCATTCTTCATCCGGCACATCCACAGGCATGATCGCCGCGATGGAAACACCGGTTGGGATCGGCAGGATGTTGACGATCGCCTTGCCTTTGCCGGTACGGCTGGACTGCGGCAAGCGCCAGGTCTTGAGCTTGTAGACCATGCCTTCGGTGGTGAAGAACAGCAGTTGCGTGTGCGTGTTCGCCACGAAGAGGTTGGTAACAACATCCTCTTCCTTGGTCTGCATCCCCGAAAGACCTTTGCCACCGCGCTTTTGCGCGCGGAAGTCGGCCAGCGGGGTCCGCTTGATGTAACCACCCGAGGTGACGGTCACGACCATGTCTTCACGTTCGATCAGGTCCTCGTCTTCCATGTCGCCGGACCAGTCGACGATTTCGGTGCGACGCGGGACGGCAAATTGCTCGCGGACGCTGCGCAGCTCATCAGCAATGATGCTCATTATGCGTTCGCGCGAGGACAGAATATCAAGGTATTCCTTGATCTTACCTGCTAGTTCTTCCAGCTCGTCGGTGACTTCTTTGACGCCAATTTGGGTCAGACGTTGCAGTCGAAGATCAAGGATCGCGCGGGCCTGAACCTCGGTCAGGTTATAGGTGCCATCGTCGTTCATCTTGGACAGAGGATCGTCGATCAGGCGCAGATAGCTTTCGATCTCGGATGCGGGCCAGCGGCGGGTCATCAGCTTTTCGCGCGCTTCAGCCGCATCTGCCGACGAACGGATCGTCGCGACCACTTCATCGACGTTGGATACCGCCACGGCCAGACCACACAGAATGTGGCTGCGTTCGCGGGCCTTGCGCAGGTCGTATGCGGTGCGTCGCGCGACAACATCCTCGCGGAAGTCGATAAACGAGGTCAGGAACCGGCGCAGTGTCAGCTGCTCGGGACGACCCCCGTTCAGGGCCAGCATGTTGCAGCCGAAAGACGTCTGCATCGGTGAGAAGCGGAACAGTTGATTCAGAACCACCTCAGGCGTGGCGTCCCGTTTTAGTTCCACCACGACACGCACGCCGTTGCGGTCGGATTCATCCTGCACGTGGCTGACGCCTTCGATGCGTTTCTCGCGCACGGCTTCGGCGATCTTTTCGATCATCGCGGCCTTGTTCACCTGATAGGGAATCTCATCAACCACAATGGCGTAACGGTCTTTACGGATCTCTTCGACGCGGGTCTTAGAGCGGATGATGACGCTGCCGCGCCCCTCAAGATACGCTTTGCGCGCGCCGGACCGTCCCAGCATAACGGCGCCGGTCGGGAAATCGGGACCGGGGACATATTCGATCAGTTGTTCTGACGTCAGGTCCGGGTCGTCGATTAGTGCCAGCGTGGCATCGACAACTTCGCCCAGATTGTGTGGCGGGATGTTTGTCGCCATACCCACGGCGATACCACCGGCACCATTGACGAGCATGTTTGGGAAACGGGCGGGCAGGACGGTTGGTTCCCGGTCCTTGCCATCGTAGTTGTCCTGAAAATCGACTGTTTCTTTTTCGATGTCAGCCAGCAGGGCGCTTGCGGGCTTGTCCATCCGCACTTCGGTGTAACGCATGGCCGCCGGGTTATCGCCATCCATCGAACCAAAGTTGCCCTGACCGTCCAGCAGCGGCAGCGACATCGAGAAATCCTGCGCCATGCGCACCAGCGCGTCATAGATCGCGCTGTCGCCATGCGGGTGGTACTTACCCATCACGTCGCCCACCGGACGGGCCGATTTGCGGTAAGATTTGTCGTGGGTATTTCCGGTTTCGTGCATCGCATACAGAATCCGCCGATGCACCGGCTTCAGACCGTCACGCAAATCCGGGATCGCACGGCTGACGATGACCGACATGGCGTAATCCAGATAGGACGTACGCATTTCGGATTCGATGGAGACCGTCGGGCCGTCATACACCGGGCGCTCGGGCGGGGTTTCGTCCATGTTTTCAGGAATTTCTGGCGTATCGCTCACGTAAACTGCCCGTTTCTTGTGCTGGGTCTATATCTTGTGGATGCACCTTATCAGACCCAGCACATAAGGTGCAAGCAAGCAGCGCTTTTGGCACGAAAAACCACGGTAACGTGCCGGTAACATATTGTTATCCAAGTATTAGAAAGTTTTCGTGGTACCCTGAGTAGACCTTGCAACAAGATTGGAGGTCTGCATGGCGCAAAGCGAAACGGAAATGATGCTTAAAGGCTATGGTCTGACAACGGCGGAATTCTTCTACCATATGCCCGACTATATCCACGTACTGAACACGTTCATCTGGCAGGAATACGACCTTGCGCCTGACCATCCCAAACTGTTCGAATTCATCGATTTCTGGCAGCGAGAGATCGAAGGGCCGCTGCATTCCGTCAAATTCACCCACCGCAAGATGATCGCCCCGGGTGAGTGGCGCAACATGGTGGGCGAGTTTCGCGTGAACTGAGCAAAGTGCAAAGTCTGTCAAGTATTCGAAAAGCGCGTTCTCAATTGCGACAAGTCGGGTAAGGTAGCATCCGATTGGTCAGTCTTACGCGGAAACATGTCATGCCAAGAGTCTTTTTCCTTACCGCAGCGCTTTGCCTGAGTGGCCCTGCTTTCGCCGAAGGCGTTCTCGACAAAGTAAAGAAAGGTGTCGAAAACACCGCAAATGCGATCGGTCGCGGTGCGGAAAGTGTCGGCGACACAATCGATAAAGGTGCCACAGCAGTCGATCAGACCATCGACTCGACCTCGGAGTTGCTGTCCAACGAGGCCACTCCTGAAGAAACGCGCGCCAAACTGGACGTGATGGCAGGTGACATCCTTGATCAGTTGCTTGCCGAAAACCCCGAAGCAAAATCCCTGTATGAAGTGAGCGCAGGCTACGCGGCCTTCGACTCGCGCAAGATTTCGGTTTTTCCGGTATCGGCGGGATATGGGCGCGGTGTGGCCATTTCGAAAGACACCGGGCAGCACACCTATATGAACATGGGCACAGGTGGCGTCGGCGCAGCCATTGGTATTGGTGGCTTTGAGACCAAGTTCGTGATCCTGTTCGAAACCCCGTCAGATTTGGAAAACTTCATAACCCATGGCTACGACGCAACGGCAGAAACCGGTGCCATGTATGGAGAAGACCAATCGGGCGAAACGGTGCGCTTTACCGATGGACGCTCTTTCTTTGTGCTCAGCAAAAAAGGTTGGCGCGTGTCGGCAGGCGCGTCCGGCACCAAGTTTTGGAAATCGCCCGAACTGAACTGATCAGCCAGAGCAGCTTGCACCGCCCAGAACGCAGAATTTGGCGCAATGGGGGTGGTTGAGGTGAACATCCGCCTCGGCTTCGGCCAGGCTATGACCCATCTCAAATTCGGGTTCATAAGGCAGCAGGGTGCAGGCAAGGACAGTAGGGCGATCTGCGCCTTTGCGTTTCACCACCATGCGCGAACTGGCACACATCACCGCATTAGGGGACTTGTCCAGAATTCCCCAGCAGGCCGTGGTAATTTCCGGCACTTCCACGGTCTCGTCCATCTCAGGGAACAATACGGTCTGAGCTGGATTGTTCGGGTCGATGTCAAAGCCATGCCTAGAGAAGAACGCAGCATAGCCAGCGCGGCTTTCCGCATCCGTGTCCCCCCAGACGGACCTGCCTGCGATCGCCATGTTGAAGCCGTGATCGCGCAACCACTTCATCCCGGTGACGGTTTTGTCGAAACTGCCCTTGCCGCGTTCCTCGTCGTGTAGATCAGGGCGGTAATGATCGACAGAGATGCGCAGGGTCAGCTTGTCGTTGTGCTTGCTTTGTAACTCCAACAACCCTTCGCGCATCTTGTGGCGCATCATCGGGGCCATCGCATTGGTCAGGATCAGGACTTCATACCCACGCTCCAACGCGGCGCGAGTCATCTCGATCATTTCGGGGTTCATAAAGGGTTCGCCGCCGGTAAATCCGATCTCTCGCACGGGCCAGTTGCGCTGCTCGATCTGATCCAGATAATCGCAGACTTCATCTGCGGTCAGATAGACCAAAGCATCATTGGTAGGACTGCTTGCGATATAGCAGTTCACGCATTCGATGTTGCACAGCGTACCCGTATTGAACCACAGCGTATCTGGCTGTGTCAGTGAAACTGTTGCGCGGGTCTGCCCGTCCGCCGTAACCAGTTTGTCTTGAAACTTGCCGATATTGGCGAGTTGAGGGGCGTTGTCTTTCATTACCGCATCCGGTTTTTTGAAGTCGTCGTATTGAACTAGCGTGTTGTTGGAGATTTGGTAAGGGTGACGCAGCGGTTCTGACAGAGTTTTGATGAGCTTTGAGTTTCCAGTTTTGATTGCGCTAACATTGGACATGCCCGAGGGGGCGGGGTAAGGACAGCTTATGGTTTCACGCGTCATCCCTGTTGATCCTTTTGATCTGATCATTTTCGGTGGCACCGGTGATCTGGCGCAGCGCAAAATCCTGCCTGCGCTGTTTCGTCGGTTCTGTGCCGGGCAATGGCATGAGGATGCGCAGATAATCGCAGCCGCCCGGGCGAACCATACTGCGGAAGAGTTTCGTGAGATGGTGGCCGAATCTTTGCGCCAGCACGCGCCGAGGCGAGCGCAGGACAGCCGGGCTCTGACCCGGTTTTTGCTGCGGGTTGACTATGTGCCGCTAGATGCAATGACAGCAGAAGGCTGGGATGTTCTTAGCGAAAAGCTGTCGCCCAACCGCGTTAGGGCGTTCTACTTCTCGGTCGGGCCAAGTTTGTTCGGCCCGTTGGCCGAACGGGTGAGGGCGCATGATCTGGCAACCGACGACACCCGTGTCGTGGTGGAAAAACCGTTCGGGCATGATCTGGACAGTGCACGGGCGCTGAACGCCACGCTGGCCGCGCACTTCGACGAAAGCCAGATTTACCGGATCGACCATTATCTGGGCAAGGAAACCGTGCAGAATCTTATGGCTGTGCGGTTTGGCAACATGCTGTTCGAGCCCCTGTGGAACAGCCAATATGTCGACCACATTCAAATAACGGTTGCAGAAACCGTGGGGATTTCGGGGCGAGAAGAGTATTATGAGCGCGCAGGCGCCATGCGGGACATGGTGCAGAATCACCTGATGCAATTGCTCTGTCTGATCGCGATGGAACCTCCGGCCAAATTTGATCCCGACGCAGTGCGCGACGAGAAACTCAAGGTGATCCGAGCTCTTGACCCGGTTGAGCCCCATCATATTGTGCGGGGCCAGTTCGCGGCAGGGCCAGAAGGAGCTGGCTATCGGGATTGCGTCGGCAATCCACGTTCGACAACCGAAAGCTATGTCGCGTTGAAGGCCCATATCAGCAACTGGCGGTGGGCTGGAACGCCATTCTATCTGCGCACGGGCAAGCGTTTGGTGGCGCGGTCTTCCGTGATCAATGTGATGTTCAAGGACGCGCCGCATTCGATCTTCGGGGAAGAAGCTGGGCGGCACGCCAATGCGTTGTCGATCCGCTTGCAGCCCAACGAAGGGATCACGCTGAAGGTAACGATCAAAGAGCCGGGACCGGGCGGGATGCGTCTGGTCGATGTTCCCTTGGACATGAGCTTTGCCGAGGCCTTGGGGCCCGAAAATCAGGATCCGCCGGATGCCTATGAACGGTTGGTGATGGATGTGATCCGGGGCAATCAGACGTTGTTCATGCGTGGGGACGAGGTCGAGGCCGCCTGGGCCTGGACCGACCCGATCATCGCCGGGTGGCTTGCACGTGGCGACGTGCCCAAACCTTATGACAGCGGCAGCACAGGGCCGGGCGACGCCGAGCTGCTGATGAAACGAGACGGTCGCCGTTGGCAAGGAATCAAGCCATGAATATTCTGGAATACGCAGACCGTGAAATGCTTGCTATCGACGTGGCAAATGCCTTGGCGGGCGAGCTTGAAGCCACATTGCTGCATAACGACACCGTTGCGCTGGCGGTTCCCGGTGGGACAACGCCAGGGCCAGTTTTTGACAGCCTCTGCGCCGCTGACCTTGAGTGGGACCGTGTGCGTGTTCTGGCAACTGATGAACGGTGTGTAGCTGCCGATCATGAGCGGTCGAACGAGCGTCTGATCCGTGAAAGGCTGCTGACCAACCGGGCCTCTGCCGCGCATTACATCCCGCTCTATGTACCCGGTACGCAACCGGAGGCGGCGTTGCCGGAAATCGAATCCCTGATTGCGCCGGTGTTGCCGTTGTCGGTACTGGTTCTCGGGATGGGCGACGACATGCATACGGCTTCGTTGTTTCCTGGGATGGAAGGGCTGGCCGAGGCGCTGGACAGCAACGCGCCTACACTTACCGTTGCGCGCACCGAGGTGCAGCCAGAGGCGCGCATTTCCCTGACCGCGCCGGTTTTGGACGGCGCTTTGTCGAAACACCTGATCATCCACGGTCAGGCAAAGCGCGACGCGTTGGAAAAAGCCATGTCGCTGCCACCGGAAGACGCACCAATCGCCGCAGTGCTTAGCGGTATGACAGTCCATTGGTCGGAGTAAGCTTATGCAACTGGACGCTGTGAAGGCATTGGCGGGTACAGACCGCCGCATTCTGGATCTGTTTGGGGCGGACGCAAACAGGGCCGAGTCTTTTTCGGCTTCGACCGGAGATATGCTGTTTGATTATTCCAAGACGCAGATCGGCGAGAATACTCGTTCAGCGCTGATCCAACTGTGCGAAGATGCCAGTCTTGCGGCGCGGCGCGATGCGATGTTTGCCGGCGAAAAGATTAACGAAACCGAGGGACGCGCGGTGCTGCACACGGCCTTGCGCAACCTTGATGGCGGGTCGGTCGACGTGGACGGTTTGGACGTCATGCCCGAGGTTCTGGACACGTTGCAACGGATGCGGGTCTTTGCTGAAGAAGTCCGCGGCGGCGCGATTGCCGGGGCAGGGGGTAGCTTTACCGATGTGGTCAATATTGGCATCGGGGGATCGGATCTTGGCCCTGTCATGGCCACACATGCGTTGGCCCCGTATCATGATGGGCCGCGCCTGCACTATGTTTCGAACGTGGACGGCGCCCATATCGCCGACACTCTGCGTCAGTTGGACCCGACACGGACATTGGTGATTGTTGCCTCGAAAACTTTCACGACCATTGAGACAATGACCAATGCACGTACGGCGCGCGCTTGGATGTCCGAAGGTGGCGGCGATCCGTCCCGGCAGTTTGCCGCTGTATCGAGCGCGTTGGACAAGACGCAGGCGTTTGGCATTCCCGAGGCGCATGTGTTCGGTTTCGCTGATTGGGTTGGTGGGCGCTATTCGGTCTGGGGGCCGGTTGGCTTGCCGGTCATGATCGCTGTCGGCTCGAACGCGTTTGATGCCTTTCTGCGTGGCGGGCAGGCGATGGATCTGCATTTCCGCTCGGCGGATTGGGTGGACAATGTGCCTGTCATGCTGGCTCTGGTTGGCATCTGGCATCGTCAGGTTCTGGGTCATACCAGCCGCGCAGTGCTGCCCTATGATCAGCGGCTGTTGCGGCTGCCTGCCTATTTCCAGCAGTTGGAGATGGAATCGAACGGCAAATTGGTGGCGATGGATGGTTCTTCCCTGACTGTTCCGTCAGGTCCTGTGGTCTGGGGCGAGCCGGGCACAAACGGTCAGCACGCTTTTTACCAACTGATTCATCAGGGCACGGACGTCATTCCTTGCGAATTCATGGTTGCGGCTGAAGGCCACGAACCCGAGCTGATCCATCATCACCGCCTGCTTTTGGCCAATTGTCTGGCGCAATCCGAGGCCCTGATGCGCGGCCGGTCACTGGATGAAGCGCGTGACCGCATGGCGGCAAAGGGGCTGACCGGTGCTGAGCTGGAGCGTCAAGCCAGGCATCGGGTTTTCCCCGGCAATCGCCCGTCCACCACTCTGATCTATCCGAAACTCACACCGTTCGTACTGGGGCAGATCATTGCCCTCTATGAGCACCGGGTGTTTGTAGAAGGTGTGCTGTTGGACATCAATTCCTTCGATCAATGGGGGGTGGAACTGGGTAAGGAACTGGCCACTTCGCTTGGCCCCATTGTGGATGGTGCCGAGAGTGCCGGCGGCAAGGACGCATCCACCGCTGCATTGGTCGCCTATGTGTTGAAACACCGGGATTAACGCCCCAAAAACGCGGCCTGCCGCACTGGCGGGCTGCATTCTTTTATTGTCAGACAATTAAATGCTTGGCAGGGTTCCATCCTAGGAAACGACTGGATTGACGCAATGGGGCATGCCCCTAGCTGTTAATGTCAGATGGATAAGGCAGGGGTCATTTAAGATCCGGCCAATGACGGGAGGATGTCCATGCTGGGACAGATGATGACGCAGCCCCTGCTGATTTCGTCACTTATTGATCATGCAGAAAGCTACCATGGCCAAACCGGGATTATCTCGGTCGAAACAGATGGCACGATTTCTAAGACCAACTGGTCCGAGATTGCGGTTAATGCCCGGCGTCTGGGATCAGCGCTGACCAAACTGGGGTTAGAGCCACAGGACAGGGTCGGAACCCTGGCGTGGAACAACAGGCGGCACCTGGAGGTTTATTATGCGACCTCTGGCGCGGGCTTTGTTTGCCATACGGTCAATCCACGCCTGTTCCCCGAGCAGCTGACATATATCATCAACCACGCTCAGGATCGGGTGCTGTTCTTTGATGCAACTTTCATCCCTTTGGTTGCGGCGCTGCACGAAGCGCTTACCGAAGTTCGACATTTTGTCCTCATGGGCCCGCGCAATGAAGAGGCGGCGTCACAGATTCCCGGTCTGATGTTTTATGATGAATTGATCGAAACAGGAGATGCGGGGTTCGCATGGCCTGATCTGGATGAAAACACAGCTTCAAGCCTGTGTTATACCTCTGGCACGACAGGCAATCCGAAAGGCGTATTGTATTCCCACAGATCGACCTTGCTGCACAGCTTTGCATCGAACACGAAGGATGTGATCGGCTTTTCCGCGATGGATGTTGTGATGCCCGTCGTACCAATGTTCCACGTTAACGCCTGGGGGTCGCCCTATGCCTGCGCCATGTCGGGTTCGCGGCTGGTCTTGCCCGGGCCGGATTTGCACGGCGAGGCGCTGGTCAACCTGATCGACACATATGGTGTAACCCTAGCCATGGGTGTGCCGACCATTTGGCAAGGTCTGCTGGCCCATGCAGCCAATTGCGGGACTGAGTTGAAAAGCCTGGATCGAACAGTGATCGGGGGCTCGGCCTGTCCGCCTTCGATGATCGAAACCTTCCGCGAAACCTATGGCGTCGACACGGTACACGCCTGGGGCATGAGCGAGATGAGCCCGCTGGGTACGGCAAACTACCCTCTGGCCAAACATCTTGAGCTGCCGCTGGAAGAACAGCACGCGATCCGCCTGAGCCAGGGCAGACCACCCTTTGGGGTCGAGCTGAAAATCGTCGATGATGATGGCAATGACCTGCCGCATGACGGCGAAGCTCAGGGCGATCTAATGGTCCGGGGGTATTGGGTTCTGGACAGCTATTTTATGTTGCAGGATCAGCAGCTTTTGCAGGATGGTTGGTTCGCTACGGGCGATGTCGCCACGTTGGATCCGGATGGCTTTATGACTATCCGTGACCGATCCAAGGACATTATAAAATCCGGTGGTGAATGGATCAGTTCGGTCGAGCTTGAAAACATCGCTGTTGCACACCCCAAACTAGCAACCGCGGCTGTGGTAGGCGTACCGCACCCAAAATGGGACGAAAGACCCTTGCTGGTCGCGGTGAAGGCTGAAGGCGAAGACCCAAGCGAAGGCGAATTGCTGGGGTTCTTCGACGGCAAGATCGCCAAATGGCAGATTCCGGACAAAGTGGTCTTTGTCGATGCACTGCCACTGAATGCTACGGGTAAGGTGTTGAAACGCAATCTACGCGCAGATTTCGAAGATGCCCTGACGGGCTGAAATCAGTACGTTATGGAAGAATGGCTCCGGCGGTAGGGATCGAACCTACGACCAATTGATTAACAGTCAACTGCTCTACCGCTGAGCTACGCCGGAACGGTTCGCGCCGTATAGCAATCCGGTTTCCCGGCGTCCAGTGCGGCGTGCAAGATTTTGAGGAAATTTTTTTCGGCCTTAAATTAGAGAACAAAGTCGCTCTTCGGGTTATTGGTGCTTCCTTGCAGGTTGCGTGGTAATTCGTTTTTTGCGGTGCATCTGCATCCTGAAAGTCGGGATACAGGTGTTAAGGTAACCCTTGTCTGCGGATTCCCACTGTCGCTATTGATTTAGCTGTCATGTGGTGTGAATTCTGTAACGGAAGAGTTTGCCGGAACAGAGACCACGGTGAATTCATACGTATGGCATAAAGTACGAAATGACCCGGAGATCATATTGAAAACGGCAAACCTGGAAAAACCTATTCTTACCATGCCGGAAGATGCGCAAAGTGTTTTGCGAAAGCATTATGATGCGGCCTCTGTAATTCTTGAATACGGCTCTGGCGGTTCAACCGTGGTCGCTGGTGAGATGGAATCAAAAGCAGTTTTCAGTGTCGAAAGTGATCGAAGCTGGGCTCGAATGATGCGACGCTGGTTTCGCGAGAATCCTCCGAATACGGGGACCGAGGTCAATATCTCTTGGGTTGATGTCGGTGAAACCAAAAAGTGGGGGTTTCCGATAAACCAGGAAAAATCGGCGCGATATCCCAGATACCCCCTTTCGATCTGGCAGAGCAAAGGGTTCAAACATCCCGATGTGGTTCTTGTTGACGGTCGGTTTCGCGTGGGCTGTGCCCTGGCAACAGCCTTCAACATTACTCGGCCCGTGACCTTATTGCTCGACGACTACGGAGACCGCCCACGTCTGCAGGCGGCGGAAGAATTTCTGCCCAAGCCCGAGCTTGTTGGCCGCATGGCAATTTTCCAGATAGAGCCGATGCAGATTCCCGCCGACCGCTTGATTCGTGTCATTCGGTTGTTAACGCTTCCGTAGGGGCGTGTTTTAGAAAGCGTTTCTTTCTTCGCGGGACCGAGTGGCAAGCTTTTAGGCAATTCAGCGTTTCTTTGAAATGTGTTCAAAAAAATGGACATGAACCTTGGTCGAGTAAGCGCTTGCCCTAGCACGTCCAACAAATCGCGGATTTCAGGACCGCGAAGTGGGAATTGCCAATATCTCGATTTAAAATTTGATTGGCTCCGGCGGTAGGGATCGAACCTACGACCAATTGATTAACAGTCAACTGCTCTACCGCTGAGCTACGCCGGAACTGAAGCGCGTATAGCAACCCGGATTCCCGGCGTCCAGAGGGGAAGCGCGCGAAGCACGAAAAAATTTTTTCATGTCATGCGACGCGATGAAAAACCGCTGTGGCAGAAATCTCGCCGCGTGGAAGAACCATGTTTTTCCCATTCAGGTCAACAAGATGAGCGAAGACATTGCGTTCTGCAGCAGGCAACAGGGCGACGGGTGTTTCGATATAGATACGCTCGGCCAGTTGTCGGGCTGTGCCCTCTGCCTGTTCCAGAGCCGACAGAATCTGTGCCTCGCGGGATTGCCTGTGTTTGATCAGCCATTCCAGACGGCCAGCCGGGTCTGTGATCGGCGCTCCGTGCCCCGCATGAAAAACCGACCAGTTCCGGGCACGCAGGCGGTGGCAGGCTGCCATGAAATCCGTCAAATCTCCGTCCGGGGGTGAGACCAAGGAACTGGCCCAACCCATCACGTGGTCAGCCGTGAAACAGGTGTCCTGCCAGCCCAGTGCGATGTGATTTCCCAGATGGCCCGGGGTGTGAATGACCTCCAGCTGCCAACCATCACCGTCAATGACCTCGCCGTCTGCAAGCTCCACATCTGGACGAAACGCGATGTCGATACCTTCGCCGCCCCCCGTCATGCCTTGTGCGACCAAACGGGTCATGACTTCGCTACGGCCAGCTTCAGGTCCGCCAAAGGCATAGATCGCTGCGCCCGTCCGCACCGCCAGGGGGGCAGCAAGGGGCGAGTGATCCAGATGCGTATGCGTCACGATGATGTGGCTGATTCTTTGCCCGGGAGTCACAGCATCCAGAATCGCGTTCAGATGCGCCTCATTTTCGGGGCCGGGGTCGATCACCGCGATGTCTTCGTCGCCCAGCAAGTACGTGTTGGTGCCACGATAGGTCATGGGCGAGGGATTCGGAGCCAGAATACGCCGCAGCCCCGGTTGCAGATCGACCGCAACACCTGCGGGTGGATTGAAATTGTCAGGTGCCTGCATTCTGTGCTCTTCCTCTTGTCCGGGCGGCCCGCTAGGTTTAGCCCATGTCCTCGCAATGGCTCAAACCCTATCTGCCTCGTAGCCTCTACGCCCGGGCGGCTCTGATTCTGGTTCTGCCGGTGATCGTGCTGCTTCTGGTGGTGGGCGTTGCGTTTATCCAGAAGCATCTGGAAGACGTCACAGGCCAGATGACACGCGCGGCGTCGCGTGAAGTGACTTTGATCACGACCGTGATTGAGGATACCGAGACCCAGCAACAGGCATTGGCGGCCATGCGCCCCGATTTGCAGGCCCTTGAAATGAAGGCTCGGTTTCTGGGCCTGAACGAAGAACCGATGGTTGGTGCGCGGCGGTGGTATGATTTCATCGCGCCGCAGGTTCAGGCCGACCTAATAGCGAATCTACCCGATCTGGTGGCGGTTGCCCTGCCGACCAGTCGCGAGGCACGTGTCTATGTTCAAACGCATCTGGGAGTTTTGGAACTGACCTTTGACAGGCGTAGATTATCCCCGGTCGCGCCGCATCAGTTGATCGTTACAATGGTGTTTTTTGCCTTCATCATGACGACGATTTCCTTTCTTTACATGCGCAACCAATTGCGGCCGATCACGCGCCTTGCCGATGCCGCGCAGGCATTTGGGCGCGGGCGGGTGGTGCCATATTCTCCTGGTGGCGCTATTGAGGTCCGCGCGGCTGGACATGCCTTTCTGGATATGCGCGCCCGGATTGAGCGGCAGATAGAACAGCGGACGCTGATGTTGTCGGGGGTCAGTCATGACCTGCGCACGCCCTTGACGCGGCTTAAGCTAGGCTTGTCGATGTTGCCCGAAGAGGACGCTGCGCCCTTGCAGCAGGATGTGACCGAAATGCAGTCTTTGATGGATGCGTTTCTGGATTTCTCGCGCGGGGCTTCGGAAGGCCCCCCTGAAGAGGTGCAGCCAGACGCGTTCATCCGTCAGATCGTGGAAGACTCAAAGCGAGCAGGGCTTGAGGTGGAGTTGACCCAGACCGAGGGGCAGGGGACCGTCATGCTGCGCCCTGTAGCCATTCGCAGGGCTGTTGAAAACCTGATCGGAAACGCGGTGCGGTATGGCACCCGAGCTGAGGTCAGCCTGACGGTGAACCCGAAATCCTTGCGTGTCCGCGTTGAGGATGACGGCCCCGGCATTCCGATCGAGCAACGCACCGAGGCGGTCAAACCTTTCACGCGACTTGATCCGGCGCGGAATCAGAATCAGGGCAGTGGCGTGGGCCTGGGTCTTGCCATTGTCGCGGATATCGCGCGCGCCCATGGCGGAACGTTGCGGCTTGCTAAGAGTGAGCGTTTGGGCGGGCTGTGCGCGGATATTATCATCGGGCGATAGCCGCACCTGCCGCTGCCAAAAAAAGCATGCAACTTTGTGATTTTGTCTGATCATGTCATTCTGACCCCGTTTTCAAACGGCGTGGGGTTCAGGGAAAATGATTAAAGCAGCTCTCAATAACTTCGAGAAAATAGTCGTTACAGTCACATCACTGTTTGCACTTGTTCCGATTACTCAGTTTGCACGGGAAGCCGAAGACCGAAAATTCGAACGTATGGCCAGTTTCATTGCGCTTGGCGACACCTGCAGCAATTGGATGCAGGAAGAAGTGATTCAGGGAATGGCGTTTGAACTCAAGCATTTTGTCAAAGAGGACGTGGATGAGCTGGCACCGATTCCAGTTCAGGTTCGGGCCAACCAGGTGATTTATTGTTCCTATGTCATGGATTATTTCCAGGCCGAGTTCGCAAAAGTCTATGGCCCGCCTGATCCGGACCCGGACTATTTCGAACCGACTGCAGATGAATACTTAACCATGCTGTATGACGCGTCACATTGGTCCGTTCCGATCGATTTTGAAGACTATCTTGTGACGGTCAGAAACCTGCCGCAATCGGCCGGGACACATACGTTCTACGATACACGAAGTCCCTGGTGGCTGGCTGAAACCGTGGAAGAGTTTTTGGAATACTAATGCCAGCAGTTTATCCCGCAGAAGTGTTGCAGGGCGTTCTGAATTATGGGGCGGGTTTGAAATAAACCTGATTTTCTTAGATTTCGGAGTCCGCCGTAGTGGTAGCTCTTCGAAACGAAATGAAACTTATTATGTCAATGTGTTTAGCGGATTTTGGTAGGCCCGGCAGGACTTGAACCCGCAACCAAAGCGTTATGAGCGCTCTGCTCTAACCAATTGAGCTACAGGCCCGCCTCGGCGTCTTGCTATCACGGTGAACGCCCACGTCAAGCCTGACCGTTGCAAGATGTTGCACAATAGACTAACCCGCCCGCAAAGCATTCATGAGGGACCAGCCATGACAGCGGGTAAGAACGGAATCACCTATGCCGATGCAGGCGTGGACATTGACGCAGGCAACGCTCTGGTCGATCGGATCAAGCCTGCCGCCAAGCGGACCAACCGCCCCGGCGTGATGAGCGGTCTGGGTGGCTTTGGCGCGCTGTTCGACCTGAAAGCTGCGGGGTATCAGGACCCTATTCTGGTTGGTGCAACAGATGGCGTGGGTACCAAACTGCGGATTGCGATTGATACCGGCGTTGTGGATGGGGTTGGCATCGACCTGGTAGCCATGTGCGTCAACGACCTGATCTGTCAGGGGGCTGAACCGCTTTTCTTCCTCGACTATTTCGCCACCGGCAAGCTGGACACCGACACGGCAGCGCGGATCATCGAAGGAATTGCCGAAGGCTGTGCGCAGTCCGGTTGCGCTTTGATCGGTGGTGAGACCGCCGAGATGCCGGGCATGTACCCCGACGGCGATTTCGACCTGGCCGGGTTTTCGGTTGGTGCGATGGAGCGCGGTGCGGATCTGCCCGCAGGCGTGCAATCCGGTGACGTGCTGCTGGGTCTGGCCTCGAACGGGGTGCATTCAAACGGCTATTCGCTGGTGCGCAAGCTGGTCGAGCTGTCGGGGCTGGGCTGGGATGCGCCGTCCCCCTTCGGCGAAGGCACTCTGGGTGAGGCTCTGCTGACACCCACGCGTCTTTATGTCAAACCGGCTTTGGCTGCCGTCCGTGCGGGTGGTGTGCATGCGCTTGCCCACATCACAGGTGGCGGTCTGACCGAAAACCTGCCGCGCGTTTTGCCCGAAGGACTGGGTGTCGAAATCGATCTGGACAGCTGGCAACTGCCGCCTGTCTTTAGCTGGATGGCGCAAACTGGTGGTATTGTTGAAGCCGAAATGCTCAAGACCTTCAACTGCGGTATCGGCCTGATTGTGGTGTGCGAGGCAGGCAAAGCGGATGATCTGTCGACCTTGCTGTCCGACGCCGGTGAGACCGTCGCGCGGATCGGCACCGTGTCTGAGACGCCCGGTGTTGCCTACTCGGGCAAACTGCTGTGAGCCACAAGCGCGTCGCGATCCTGATTTCCGGGGGCGGGTCGAACATGGTGTCGCTGGTCGACAGCATGACCGGCGATCATCCAGCGCGGCCTTGTTTGGTGCTGTCTAACGATGCACAGGCGGGCGGGCTCAAAAAAGCTGCGGACCGTGGCATTCCGACCGCAGTTGTTGATCACCGACCCTTCAATGGGGACCGCGCCGCTTTTGAGGCTGAGCTTTTGAAGCCCCTGCAAGACGCACAGCCTGACATCGTGTGTCTGGCGGGCTTCATGCGCGTACTGACAGGGGGCTTCGTGTCTCGGTTTCAGGGTCGGATGCTGAACATCCACCCCTCTTTGCTGCCGAAATACAAAGGCTTACATACTCATGCCCGTGCCATCGAGTCAAGGGATATCGAACATGGATGTTCCGTCCATGAAGTCACAGCAGCGCTGGACGATGGCCCGATCCTGGGGCAGGCGCGGGTGTCTGTTGAACCTGATGATACCCCGGATACGCTGGCTGCGCGAGTGCTGGTTTGGGAGCATAAACTTTACCCCGAAGTGCTGCGACGCTTTGCAGAAGGCAACAGGTCGTCCATCCTGTTGCCCTGAACCTGCTCTGGGTGATTTACACCCGCCCGAAAATCGGCCTATGGTCGTCGTTAACGCTCGGGACGAAGAAAAAACGGGCAGTCACAAAAGCAAGAGCGATACTAGTACGGCGCATGAAAACCCTGACGACGAAGCAAGAGCTGGCCGATTTCTGCAAGGCCGCTGCAGGCTATCCATATATCACAGTCGATACCGAATTTCTGCGCGAGCGGACGTATTATTCCAAGCTTTGCCTTGTGCAATTGGCGGTCCCTTCCGAAAACGAAGACAGCGCGGTTCTGGTCGATCCGTTGGCCGATGATCTGTCGCTTGAACCGCTTTACGAGCTGTTCCGCAACGAGGATGTGGTCAAGGTATTCCATGCTGCCCGTCAGGATCTTGAGATCTTCTGGGTAGAAGCCGGTGTGTTTCCCAACCCTCTGTTCGACACACAGGTCGCGGCGATGGTCTGCGGCTTTGGTGAGCAGGTCGGGTATGAAACGCTGGTGCGCAAGATTTGCAAGCAAGGGGTCGACAAGACCTCTCGGTTCACGGATTGGTCCCGTCGCCCTCTCACAGATGCACAGAAAACGTATGCGCTGGCCGATGTGACCCATTTGCGCAAGATTTACGAGCATCTGGCGGCAGAGCTGGAAAAGACCAGACGCAGCCATTGGGTGGGGGAAGAACTGCGCACGCTGACTCAGCCTGCCACTTATGACATTCGTCCGGAAGAAGCGTGGAAACGGGTCAAGACGCGGACAAATTCGGCCAAGTTTCTGGCTGTCATACGGGAACTTGCACAGTTTCGCGAATCCTATGCGCAGGAAAACAACGTCCCGCGAAACCGCGTATTCAAAGACGATGCCTTGGTTGAGCTGGCGTCAACCAAACCCAAGACGCTCTCGGATCTGGGCGGATCGCGGCTGTTGCTGCGCGAGGCGCGCAAGGGCGCGATTGCCGATGGCATTCTGGCCGCTGTCAAACGTGGGGTGAATTGCCCGGCAGACAAGTTGCCCATTATCGACACGTCGCGCGACAAGCTCAAGGTCAACCCGGCTTTGTCTGACTTGTTGCGGGTTTTGCTGAAATCCAAAACTGAAAGCTCGGGCGTGGCTGCCAAGCTGATCGCCACAAGCTCTGAGCTGGATCAGATTGCTGCTGGAGAGCGGGACCTGCCCGCTATGTCCGGCTGGCGGTTCGAGGTCTTTGGCGAGGACGCGCTGAAGCTGTGCGACGGCAAGATCGCACTGGCGGCCAAGGGGCAGGCGGTCAAGGTTGTATCGCTTTAACGGCGGTTAGCGCCGCCGCGATTCCAATGCGTTCTGTTGCCCGACAACACGTACCAAGCGAATACCTTCAAGGTCCTGGCGACTGACATTTACGGCGTCCGACACCATACGCGTGCGTTCGGAGCCCTGCGGTGTTTGCGCGCCGGGATAGGTCACGCGAAACACAAACTCCATCGTGCCATTTTTCTCGTTCTCTTCTGAATTCACACGAACCAGTCGCGCATTGTACGCACCCTGACGGACGGCTGTTCCAGCAGCATAGATGATCGCCCCGTTTGGCGTTGGGTCGATGCGCAACTCGTCAATCTGGCCGATTGGAATGCTTGTATCTTCGGCATCAGGACGTGAAAACAGGCCCGTTCCCTCTCGCTGCTTGGGTACAAGGATGTCGGCAGCATTGGGGTCGGAGGGTACGTCAGCCTCAACCGATCTGCTGGAGCCAAACCAATTCGACGGGTTCACCCGAGAGTCACGCCAGCCGCTGCAAGCAGTCAGGGTCAGCGTGGCGATGATGAGAACGGACAGAGATTTTTGCATGGACCCACAGCTTTTCACACGAATTCAGACAATGGGTTAGCGCAATTTCCTCGCGTTGAAAAGGCACCGCAGGGGGTGGACAGAGTGTGGTCGTCGGCATAGGTCACTGTTTGTATCGAAACCGAAAGGATCGCCGCACCATGGCCACGCCCGCCTTTGAGGACATTGTCGAAGATTTCGAGTTTCTGGAGGACTGGGAAGATCGGTATCGCCATGTCATCGAGCAGGGCAAGGCGATGGAACCGCTGGATGACGCGCTTAAGGTTCCGGCGACAAAGGTGCATGGGTGCGCCAGTCAGGTTTGGCTGCATCCCATGATCGACTCCGGTACCTTCAAATTCGATGGCGACAGCGATGCCTTGATCGTACGCGGGCTGATTGCTGTCCTTCGGTCTTTGTATAACGGTTTGCCGGTGGCCGAAGTTCCCGGTGTCGATGCCGGGGCCGAGCTTGCGCGTCTGGGGCTGAACGATCACCTGTCGGCGCAGCGGTCCAACGGTCTGCGCGCTATGATCCAACGCATTCGTAAGGTGGCCCAGGAAAACGCCTAAGGTCAGGTCGGGCGGTTTGCCCAATCTGACAATGTGGTTTCAAGATCGCCATAACCGGTAAAGCGGCGCTCGAACTCCAAACCCATCTTGTCCGCGCATTGGCGCGCGCGCTCCGTCAGTTCCGGGCTGTCGATCTGCGCTTGATAGATCAGTTTGGTGTAGTTGCCGAAGTACATATCCCGCAGTTCCGGGTGGCGATCCAGGCCCAGCGGTTTCCAGACAAAGGCGTCAAATTGCCTGGCCAAAAAGTCGGTCAGGTAGAAAGCTGTGGTTTCGTCTTCGCCGCGCGCGTCGAAGGCTTGGTTGCCTTCGAAAAAGGAATAGCAATGGGGACCTTTCACCATCTCGACTCCAAGTTTTTCGCAGGCTTGCTGCAATAGGCCACCGGTTCCGCAGTCGGCGTAGACCACATAGATTTTGTCGAACTGGTCACGGTGCTTGGCCACCGCGTCTTCCACCGCCTGCGTAATCCGTTCCGGATGGACATGCAGAATGGCGGGCAGGCAGGTCAGCGCAATATGATCCCAGCCGTTGCGCGATTTGATATCCAGAATCTCTTTGGCCAACGCCCCGCAGGCGATCAGCAGGATGCGACCGGAATCGGTGTTGGCGTAGCCTTTGGTCGTCAGGCTGGCATCATCGGGCAGGGCGTCTTTTTGCATGGTGTGGCGTCCTCTGAGTTCTTCCAAGAAGAGGATGAATATCAAGCGCAGGCAAGCCCTGTTCCGACCTGTGATGGCAAGCTGCCGACCTCAGCTGTCGAGCGCTGTCAGCAGAAGACTAACAAGTTGGTCGGATTTGCATAAACGTCGACCAAACGGTGCAGTCCCAAATTGAAGGTCTAGGGGCTTGCACTAAACATAGGCGGTTCTGCCTTCCAAAACGAGAAAGGGCCGCCCAAATGTGAACGGCCCTTTTCAAAAAAATCTCAGGCGGCTCAGCCAGCCAGCTGATTGTGCTTGCGGCCTACAAAGTCTTTTGCGGTTTCCACTGCAACCGCAGCGTCACGGCAATAGGCGTCTGCACCGATGGCCTTGCCAAACTCTTCGTTCAGCGGGGCGCCGCCAACCAGAACGATATAGTCATCACGCACACCTTGTTCGACCAACGTGTCGATAACCACCTTCATGTAAGGCATTGTGGTGGTCAGCAGCGCAGACATGCCCAGAATATCTGGTTGCTCGGTTTCAAGCGCTTCCAGGTAATTCTCGACCGGGTTGTTGATTCCCAGATCGACAACTTCGAAACCGGCGCCTTCCATCATCATCGAAACAAGGTTTTTGCCGATGTCGTGGATATCGCCTTTGACGGTGCCGATGACCATCTTGCCGACGCGCGGTGCGCCTGTTTCTGCGAGCAACGGCTTGAGGATGAACATACCGCCCTTCATGGCGTTGGCGGCCAGTAGAACTTCGGGCACGAACAGGATGCCGTCGCGGAAGTCATGGCCCACGATGGTCATGCCACCAACCAGCGCTTTTGTCAGGATGTCATACGGGGTCCATCCGCGTTCCAGCAGGATGTTGGTGCTTTCTTCGATCTCTTCTTTCAGACCGTCATAGAGATCGTCGAACATCTGTTCGACCAATTCGTCGTCGTTCAGTTCGGACAGGATGATGTCTTCTTCGTCGGACATGGGGTATTCCCTGTGCTGGGCGGGCTATCGGCCCGTGGTGGCATTTTTATCGTTTTGGCCAAAACGTCGCATCCTGACTGTGACGATTGCGACGTCGGTCGTTTCGGGACCGACCTATAGGTCAAAAAATTGACCGGCTCGAATGAAAAATCTGCATGATTATCGTGTGCTCCGTTTGATCATGCCTGTTTTGGCTGGCGCATGGATGACTTGCACCGGACGCGTCGCAGGAGTACGTTCCGAATGAGAACAAACATAGAACAAGCTGTCGAAATGAGCGCCATACAAACTCCGAAAGCCAGAGGAACACGTTTGAACGCCGCCGGACGGTTCGAACGCTTTGCCACTGTCGCCGCCGATGACGGGTGGGAGAGTGACGAATCCCTGCCGCCTCTGCGCACTGAAACACGGGATGAGGTGGCGCGCAGTGCGATTACGTATAACCGGTCTCCGGATCTACCGTTTGACCGTTCCATCAATCCGTATCGGGGGTGCGAACATGGGTGTGTCTATTGTTTTGCCCGGCCCAGCCATGCCTATCTGGGTCTGTCCGCAGGGCTGGATTTCGAAACTCGCCTGACCGCCCGCCCAAACATGAACAGTGTGTTGCGCAAGGAATTGTCGTCAAAATCCTACAAGGTGGCTCCGCTGGCCATTGGTACAAACACCGACCCCTATCAGCCCATCGAGAAAAATCGCTTTATTACAAGGTCCTGTCTTGAGGTGCTGCGCGAATTCAACCATCCGGTCGCAATTGTCACCAAGGGTGCTCTGATCGAGCGGGATCTGGACATTCTGGCTGAAATGGCCAGCCATGGGCTGGTGCGTGTTGGGATCTCGCTGACCACTTTGGACGCAACTCTCTCGCGCCGGATGGAGCCTCGCGCACCGTCACCGGAACGGCGTCTGCGTATGATCCGCACTCTGACCGAGGCAGGGGTTCCGGTACGCGTCATGACTTCCCCGATTGTGCCAGGTTTGACCGATCATGAACTTGAGAACCTTCTGGAAGCGGGGCAGGAGGCCGGAGCAGATGCCGCCAGCTGGATCATGCTGCGGTTGCCACGCGAGGTATCACAGCTGTGGCAGGACTGGCTGGCAGAGCATGAACCAGCCCGTTCCGAGAAGGTCATGTCCAAGCTGCGCGACATGCACGGAGGGCGCGATTATGATCCCCGTTGGGGGCACCGAATGCGAGGTGAGGGTGTCTATGCCGGGATCATCGCGCAGAGATTCTCGAAGGTCTGCAAACGCCTTGGTTTGTCGGTCAAATCCGCACCGTTGCGTTGCGACCTGTTTGCCGTACCGCCACAGCCGGGGGATCAGATGCGTCTGTTTTGATTGGAAAGATCAGAAGCTTATGCCGCAGAGGTCGCAAAACGATGACCGAAACGGCCAGCAGTGCAGATCAGACGGACCAAACAACACGCGGTCAATCACACCAGGCCCCCAAGGCCCGAGATCGAAACTGTTTGAACCTTCGCGCTCTTCGACCCGGAAATTACTGATGCATGACTACACTTCGGCAACGCTGATGAGCAGCGGTCCAAAAAAAGACCCCGGTCAAACCGGGGTCCTTTTGTCAAATGAACTGCTCTGCGACGGATCAGCGGTTTTCGATATCCACGTAATCCCGCAGCGTCTCGCCCAGATACAGCTGGCGTGGGCGTCCGATCTTGTTCTGAGGATCGGCGATCATTTCTTTCCACTGGCTGACCCAGCCCACTGTGCGCGACAGGGCGAAAATCGGCGTGAACATTGAGGTTGGGAAACCCATCGCCTCGAGGATGATGCCCGAATAGAAGTCCACATTCGGGAACAGTTTTTTGTCGGCGAAGTACGGATCTTCCAGCGCTTCGCGCTCCAGCTCCTTGGCAACCTGCAGTTTCGGGTTGTCTTCAACACCCAGCAGATCCAGCACTTCATCGGCCGATTGCTTCATAACTTTGGCGCGCGGATCGAAGTTCTTATAGACGCGGTGACCAAAGCCCATCAGGCGGAACGGATCGTTTTTGTCTTTGGCTCGAGCGATGTACTCAGGAATGCGATCAACTGTGCCGATCTCTTCCAACATCTCCAGACACGCCTGGTTCGCACCACCATGGGACGGACCCCACAGGCAAGCGATGCCAGCCGCGATACACGCGAACGGATTTGCACCCGAGGACGACGCCAAACGCACGGTCGACGTTGACGCGTTCTGCTCATGATCGGCGTGTAGGGTAAAGATGCGGTCCATCGCGCGGCTGAGGATCGGGTTCACCTCATATTCTTCGGCCGGAACGCTGAAACACATGCGCAGGAAGTTGGACGCATAGTCCAGATCGTTGCGCGGATACACGAAGGGCTGACCTGTGTGGTATTTATAGGCCCAGGCTGCAATCGTTGGCATCTTGGCGATCAGGCGATGCGATGCGATCTCACGTTGCTGCGGATCCGCGATATCGGTCGAGTCGTGATAGAAGGCCGACATCGCACCGACAACACCGACCATGATGGCCATTGGGTGCGCGTCGCGGCGGAAACCACGATAGAAATACTGCATCTGCTCGTGCAGCATGGTGTGACGAGTGATCGTGGTTTCGAACTTCTCCAGAGCCTTTGCCGCAGGCAGTTCTCCGTACAGCAGCAAATAGCAAACCTCGAGGAAGTGCGACTTCTCGGCCAGTTGGTCGATCGGATAGCCCCGATGCAGCAGCTCGCCTTTTTCCCCGTCGATATAGGTGATGGTGCTGTCGCAACTGGCGGTCGAGGTGAAGCCCGGATCGTAGGTAAAAACCCCGGCCTGACCGTAAAGCTTGCGAATATCGACAACGTCAGGGCCGGTGGTCGGGGAATGAACTGGCAACTCGTAATCTTTGCCGTGAACAGTCAGAGTGGCTGTTTTGTTGCTGTCAGTCATAGTTGTCCCTTCTTCATTCATGCGTACGCCGGACGGACCTCTGGCGATACGGGCAACGACTGCGCGCGGACGCGCAATCCGGGTGTTAGCGGAGCAGCGTTACCCGTTTATGAAGGTTGGGTTTATTTCGCTGCCTCAGTGAGCCGCGCCAGGGTTTCATCCCGTCCCAGCACCAGCATCATATCAAAAACCGAAGGTGTAACGGCCCGGCCTGCCAGCGCAGCCCGTAGCGGGCCTGCCAACTTGCCGAACTTGAGCTCCTTTGACTCGGCAAAGGAATTCAGGACCTCCTCCAGTTCGTTCCGGGACCAGCTAACATTTTGCAGCTGCGGCGTCAATTCCGACAGTATACCGTCGGATACAGTTGCCAGTGCATTTGTCGCCTTCTCATCGGGAGAAATTGGGCGTTCGGTCAGTGCAAAATGCGCTTTTTCAAGGAGTTCCGGGAAAGTGCGTGCCCGATCCTTGAGGCAATACATCGCACGTTCCAGATCACCGGATTGTGTCGAGGTGAGAGCAGGAAGGTCCGCTGCCGCAAGGTAATCTTCAATTTCTTGCCGCAGCGCAGCATCATCAGAGATGGCAATATGCTGGCCGCAGAGATTCTCCAGCTTTTTCAGATCGAAACGGGCCGGGCTTTTGCCGATCCCGTCCAGATCGAACCATTCTTTTGCTTGGGCATCCGTAAAAAATTCGTCATCACCATGACTCCAACCCAAACGAGCCAGGTAATTACGCATTCCAGCCGCGGGATAACCCATGGCCTGATATTCCTGCGCACCAAGCGCGCCATGACGTTTCGACAATTTCTTGCCGTCGGGCCCGTGTATCAGCGGGATGTGCGCCCAAACCGGAACGTCCCAGCCCATCGCCTCATAGATCATCATCTGGCGCGCTGCGTTGTTCAGGTGATCGTCGCCGCGAATAACATGGGTGACGCCCATGTCATGATCGTCGACCACCACCGCCAGCATGTAGACAGGTGTGCCATCCGAGCGCAGCAGGATCATGTCGTCCAGTTGATCGTTGCGGATGGTGACACCGCCTTGAACCTGATCACGGATGACGGTCACCCCATCCTGCGGGGCCTTGATACGGATGACGAACGGCGCATCGGGATGTGTCGTCGGATCGGCGTCGCGCCAGGGGCTTCGGAACAGGGTCGATTTCCCTTCGGCGCGCGCCTGTTCGCGGAAGGCAGCGATTTCCTCCTGAGTCGAGAAACACTTGTACGCCTTACCCTTGGACAGCAGTTGATGGGCAACCTCAGCATGGCGGCTTGCGCCGTCGAACTGGCTGATCACTTCACCGTCATGGTCCAGACCCAGCCATGCCATGCCCTGAAGGATTGCGGCAGTTGCTTCGGGGGTCGAGCGTTCGCGGTCGGTGTCTTCAATCCGCAACAGGAACTTGCCGCCACGGCCCCGAGCGTAGAGCCAATTGAACAGCGCGGTGCGCGCGCCGCCGATATGCAGAAAACCGGTGGGTGAAGGGGCAAAACGAGTGACGACCTGGTCGGACATGGTGGGGATTAACCTTTTGGTAACCGTATCTGGCATAGATTGACGCCTGTCTAACGAGCCCGAAGGACGGGGGCAACCATGCGTGTTCTTACACGGGTTGAGGCCGCGCTGCTGCACCAGACAGGGTACCTGTTCCCATGGACACCGGTCTTGCTGGCAACGGGAATTGGCCTGTATTTCAACATCCGGTCAGAGCCCGCGTTGCCGGAATACGCAGGTCTGGTCTGTCTGTGCCTGGCACTTATCGTTTTGCGCCGCTGGCTTCCGCCGGGGGTGGGGTCGTTGACCATCGGGGGGGCGCTGATCGCTGCAGGTTTCTGCCTGGCAGGTGCTCGCGCCCATATGGTGGCAGAACCGGTTCTGTCATGGCGATATTATGGCCCTGTCGAGGGGAGGGTCGTCGCCATGGATCGGTCTGCCTCGGATGCGTTGCGGTTGACGCTCGATCAGGTACGTATAGGGGACGTGCCGCAGGAGCGAAGGCCGCAGCGCATCCGTCTTTCCGTGCATGCCCCAACAGGATCAATCGCACCGGGGCAAAGGATCATGACAACGGCGCATCTGTCTCCGCCACAAGGCCCGGTTGAGCCCGGCGGGTTCGATTTCCGCCGCCATGCCTGGTTCCAGAGTTTAGGCGCGGTGGGGTACACCCGCGTCCCTGTTTTAACCATCGCGCCTGCGTCAGACGGGATCGAAGGCGTTCGGCTAACCGCCATACGCATGGCCATTTCCGAGCGCGTGAAAGAAGTTCTTCCGGGGGAAATCGGTGGTTTTGCTGCTGCTGTGACCACCGGAGATCGCAGTGGCATGGGACAAGAGACGCTGTCGTCGCTGCGGGCTTCAAACCTGGCGCATTTGCTGGCCATATCGGGTCTGCATATGGGGCTGCTGACGGGATTCGTCTTTGTGGCCTGCCGCATCGGTCTGTCGCTCATCCCACCGCTTGCGCTGCGGGTACTAGTTCGAAAGGTGGCTGCTGTGTGTGCTTTGCTTGCGGCGACCATCTATCTGATGTTGTCCGGGGGAAATGTCGCCACCGAGCGCGCCTTTGTCATGATCACGGTCATGTTGGGCGCCGTGCTGATCGACCGTCGGGCTATATCACTGCGTGCTGTGGCCGTTGCGGCGGTGATCGTCCTGATCCTCAGACCAGAATCACTGCTGAGCCCGGGATTTCAGATGTCATTTGCTGCCACCACCGCACTGGTCGCCGTGTTCGGAGCGCTGCGCGAATTTGGTTCCATGCCCGGACCGAAATGGCTTAAACCGGCGGTGGGCGTTCTGATGTCCTCAGCTATAGCAGGGATTGCAACTGCTCCGATCGGTGCCGCGCATTTTAACACCATGTCGCACTACGGGCTTTTGGCGAACCTGCTCTCTGTTCCGGTCATGGGTTTGTTTGTTGTCCCGGCGGCGGTGGTTGCCGCGTTACTGGCTCCTCTGGGGCTCGAGGCGATTCCCCTGACGGTGATGGGCTTGGCCCTGAACTGGATATTGACGGTGTCGCATTGGGTTTCGAACCTGGATGGCGCACAGGGATATGTAGTTGGTCCGCCGTGGTACATTCTGCCTCTTATCGCGTTGGGCGCTTTGTGGACCGCGTTGTGGCAAGGACACGCGCGGTGGGTTGGGGCGGGGCCTGTTCTTGCGGGTTTTCTGTTGTGGACCGAAGGGCAACGTCCTGACGTCCTGATCGCCGAGACCGGAGGGTTGGTGGGGGTGATGACCGAACAAGGCCGCGCGCTAAGCAAAAACAAAGGCAGCGGGTTTGTCGCGACCGTCTGGTTGGAGAATGATGGGGACGGTGTCGATCAGTCTCAGGCGGCGCTCAGGTGGCCAGAGAAAAACGCGGTCCAACGCTATCTGCTGAAGGAGCAGGAAATAATCCACCTGACCGGCAAACGGGCGGCAAACGGATTTAAAGAATGCAAGGAAAACCAGATCATCGTCTCTGCCATAGCCCTTGATCTGCAAGGGTCATGCGGGGTGTTTGACCCGGATCGTTTGTATGAAACCGGCAGCCTTTCCGTTCTGGACGGTAAACTGGTATCAAGTGCTGAGCTCACCGGGCGCAGGCTCTGGTCCCCGAACCCTGCCGGGGACCTCCGTTCCAGGCGAAATCAGTAGGTCCGGATCAGGCCCACAAGGCGGCCTTGCACCTTGACCTTTTCCTCGGGCAGTACGCGCGTCTCGTAGACCGGGTTGGCAGCCTCGAGCGCGATGGCGTTGCCACGGCGAAAATACCGCTTCAACGTGGCTTCCTGATTTTCGACCAGCGCAACCACGATGTCGCCGTTGTCTGCGGTCGAAGTTTCCCGGATCACCACCACATCACCGTCGTTAATACCCGCGTCGATCATCGAGTCACCGCGGACCTCCAACGCGTAATGCTCACCCTTGCCGGAGACCATGGGGCCGGGGACGGCAACATGGTGCGAGACATGGCTGATGGCTTCAATCGGAACACCGGCTGCGATCCGGCCCATGACCGGCAGCTCCAGCGCGTCTACCGAAACAGGTTCAACATTGGCTGGGCGGCGGCCTTCCGGTTTGTCACCTTCGATCACACGGGGCGTGAACCCGGTAGTGGGTTCGCCACCCAGGCTTTCAGGAAGTTTCACAATCTCAATAGCACGGGCGCGATGGGCAAGGCGGCGGATAAACCCGCGCTCTTCCAGCGCGGTGATCAATCTGTGGATGCCGGATTTCGACCGCAGATCAAGCGCGGCCTTCATTTCGTCAAAACTGGGCGGAACACCGTCAGCCTGCACGCGTTTGTGGATGAATTCCAGCAAATCCAATTGCTTCTTGGTCAGCATCGCTCACACCTCGTCGCTCATACGTTTTCTTTTGTTCTACGCATGTTCACGTTTTGTGTCAATGGATTTGAGAACATCTCAGATGGGCAGGTACTGAACCGTTTCTCCGATTTTTTGGGCGGGATCGTGCGGTCGGCGCATCAAAAGCGCGTTGGCCTGCGCCAGAACGCTGAGAAGCGAGCTGTCTTGATCCGCGCAAGCCGCAATGCCCGCATCGCTCAGAACCGCGCGCATATAGTGCTCTCGCGGTCCGTTTTTCGACAAAGGCTCCGTGAGTAGCGCGGTACGGAAAGGCGGAACCACGTGGTCCAGCCCCAGCATTCGGCGCACCATAGGAGCCAGAAACAGATAGCCGCAGACCATGGCGCTGACCGGATTGCCCGGCAGGCCGACCATTGCCGTTTCGCCAATACGCCCGGCCATCAGCGGTTTTCCCGGGCGCATTCGGATCTTGTAGAAGGACCGTTCCATTCCCAATCCCTGCGAAACATCCGAGACAAGGTCATAGTCACCAACAGACGCACCGCCGATTGTCACGACAAGATCGGCCCCATGCGCCAGGCCAAACGCGGTTTCAAGCGAGGAAACGGTATCGCGCGCAATGGGCAGAACCCGCACCGTTGCCCCCAAGCCTTCAAGCAACGCCTGCAGGCCGAATGTGTTCGAGGCGATGATCTGATCCGGACCGGGCTCTTCCCCTGGCATAACCAGCTCATCACCAGTCGAGATCAGGGCGATCACCGGTTTGCGCGCAACCGTGACGCGCGGGGTGTTCATTGCGGCCATCAGGGCCACATCCTCGGCTCGGATCAAACGCGGCGCTGAAATGGTTGTGCCAATTTCAAAATCGACGCCAGCAGGACGGATATTTGTTTTAGGGCCCGGATCGTCGGTAATCGTGATCAAGTCTCCGCGGCGGTCAGTATCTTCCTGTATCACCACAAAGCCCGCGCCCTCGGGGATCGGCGCACCGGTGAAGATGCGCACCGCCTGACCGGGGCCGACTTGGCCGTCAAACCGATGGCCCGCTGCGGATTCGCCGACAACCTTGAACATGGCGTGCAGCTCAACTTCGGCGGCTTTCACCGCATACCCATCCATCGACGAAGCGGCGAAGGGCGGCTGGTTCCGTCCCGCCACAACATCCTGCGCCAAAACACGCCCGGCGGATTGTGCCAGAGGAACCTCTTCCGAAGGTAAGGGGCCCACCAGATCGAACAGCAGGGCGCGTGCCTCTTCGACCGTTATCATTTTGCCTCGTAACGCCCTGATTTTCCGCCGTCTTTCAGTAGAACGCGGATGCCGCCAATCTCCATCGCTTTGTCGACGGCTTTGGTCATGTCGTACACCGTCAATGCAGCGGTTGAGACAGCGGTCAGGGCTTCCATCTCGACACCTGTCTGTCCCGAGGTTTTGACCGTAGCCTCGATCTGAACACCCGGCAGATCGGGATCAAGCGTCAATTCGACTGCCACTTTTGTAACAGGCAAAGGGTGGCACAGGGGGATAAGGTCTGGTGTTTTCTTTGCTCCCATGATGCCGGCCAGACGGGCAATGCCAAGGACATCACCCTTTTTCGCGCGTCCTTCTGAAATGATTTCAAAGGTTTCCGCTGCCATCCTGATGTGCCCGGCAGCAACGGCGACACGGTCGGTCACGTCTTTGTCCGACACATCAACCATATGCGCCTGACCTTGCGCGTCAAAATGGGTCAGCGGCATCACATCACTCCGGGGATCAGAGGGTTCGACAGGATATGACGCGTGGCGGCCTCGACATCGTCCTGACGCATCAGGCTTTCACCGATCAGGAAGCACCGGGCACCGTAGCGCGCAATGTCCTTCAGGTCATCCGGCGTTCCCAGACCGCTTTCACAGACAATGGTACGGTCTGCAGGCACCAGCTTGGACAAGCGCCGTGTGGTGTCGAGTGTGGTCTCGAAGGTTTTGAGATTGCGGTTGTTGATGCCGATCAACGGGCTTTTCAACTGGGCCGCGCGTTCCAGTTCCGCTTCGTCATGCACTTCGATCAGAACATCCATCTCCCAATCGAAGGCGGTCTGTTCCAACTCAGCCGCCTGATCTTCGCTGACGGATGCCATGATGATCAAAATACAATCAGCACCCAGGGCGCGGGCTTCGACCACTTGATAGGGGTCATACATGAAATCCTTGCGCAAGGCGGGCAGGGATGTCGCCTCGCGCGCCTGCGTCAGGTATTCCTTGGCGCCTTGAAAGCTGGGGGCGTCGGTCAGCACGGACAAACATGCAGCGCCCCCGTCCTCATACGCTTTGGCCAGTACAGGCGGATCGAAATCCGGGCGGATCAGACCCTTGGACGGGCTGGCTTTCTTGACCTCGGCAATCAGGCCATAGCCTTGCCGGGACGCGGATTGCAAAGCCTTCGCAAAGCCACGGGTTTCTGATGCGGCCCGCGCCTCACCTTCCAGTGTTTCCAGGGATTTTTGTGCCTTGTCGGCTGCGACCTCTTCCAGCTTGTAGGCTTTGATCTTGTCCAGAACGGTCTCGGTCATGCGGCTTCCTGTGTCTTGCGGGCCAGAGCGGCGATTTTGTCTTTGGCTTTGCCGCTGTCGATGCTCTCGGCGGCCATGGTGACACCTTCGCGAAGATCGTTTGCAGCTTCGGCCACGACCAAAGCAGCAGCCGAATTCATCAGCACGGCGTCACGATAAGCGGACGGGGCACCATCCAGCAGTGCGCGGAAAGCCACTGCGTTTTCTTCCGGAGTTCCGCCGATTATATCCTCGAACGGATGAACCGGCAGACCAGCGTCTTCGGGGTGCAGTTCAACCTCTTTGATCGTGCCGTCTTCCAGTGCAGCGACCCAGCTTATGCCTGTGATCGTGAGTTCATCCGTCCCGTCCGAGCCGTGCACCAGCCACGCGCGGTCTGAACCCAGCAGACCAAGCGTTTCGGCCATCGGGCGGATCAGGTCGCGACTGAACGCGCCGGTCAATTGCCGTTTGACGCCAGCGGGATTGGTCAGGGGACCAAGAATGTTGAAGATCGTGCGCGTGCCCAGCTCCTGGCGTGATGGCATCACATGGGCAATGGCCGGATGATGCATCGGGGCCATCATGAAGCCAATGCCGACGTCTTTCAAAGCGTTCTCAACAACTTGCGGACCAACCATGACGTTGATACCCATCTGACCCAAAGCGTCCGCCGCGCCGGATTTTGAACTCAGGTTGCGATTGCCGTGTTTGGCGACCGTGACTCCGGCACCGGCGACTACAAAAGCTGTCGCGGTCGAAATATTCAGAGTGCCTTTTCCATCTCCGCCCGTGCCCACAATATCCATCGCCCCGTCGGGTGCCGACACGGCGTTGCATTTTGAACGCATCACGGCGGCGGCTGCGGCGTATTCGTCGACTGTCTCGCCGCGTGTCCGCATGGCCATCAGCAATCCGCCGATCTGGCTGGGTGTGGCTTCGCCCTCGAACAGAATGGCAAAGGCTTTTTCAGCTTCATCACGAGTCAATGGGCGATCGGCAGCGGCCCCGATCAGCGGTTTAAGCGCGTCGCTCATGCGGGGACTTTCAGTTCTTGCAGGAAGTTCTTGAGCAAGGCGTGACCATGCTCGGATGCGATGGACTCAGGGTGGAACTGCACGCCGTGGATGGGCAGTTCCTTGTGTTGCAGACCCATGATGGTGCCATCTTCCAGCTCGGCCGTGATCTCAAGGCATTCGGGCAGGGTTTCGCGTTCCACGATCAGCGAATGGTACCGCGTTGCCTCAAAGGGCGAGGGCAAACCGGCAAACAGGCCTTTACCCGTGTGGTTCATGGTGCCCATTTTGCCGTGCACGATCTCGTGGCAGCGCACCACTTTACCGCCAAAAACCTGACCGATGGTCTGGTGGCCAAGGCAAACCCCCAACAAAGGTGTTCTGGTTTCAGCGGCAGCTTCGGTCAGCGCAAGGCATATCCCCGCCTGATCCGGGTCGCAGGGGCCTGGGCTCAGCAGTATTCCGGCGGGGTTCATCGCCATCGCTTCCTGCACATCCAGCGCATCATTTCGGCGAATGACCATTTCGGCACCAAGTTCGCCTAAATAATGTACCAAATTGTAGGTAAACGAATCGTAGTTGTCGATCAGCAGCAGCATATGGGCACTTATCTTCGCTTGGGCATTTCAGGCTGGCGATGCAGCCCCGGGCCACGGTATAATGTCCGCACATACATGCTCAGGCTTGAGCGGCAGCGTCAAGAGGACATACCGTTTCTGACGCGTCCAATTGGCCGAGCGCCACATCAGATGGCGCAGAGCTGGACGAGGCAGAGAAAAGAGGCGAAAGGCAGGAAATATGGGCGGATTTTTCGGGGGAATGATCGCTGGGGCGATCGTTGTTTTGATCTTGGGCGTGGTCGTGTCGCTTAAGACGCCGATGGCCAATACGCCGGTTGTCTCAACCCAAGCGCCGGCACCGACGATTTCTGAAACACCTGAGGCGCCGACTGAGGTGGCCGAAGCGGTTTCTGATGCCGATCTGGTGGAACTGGCGCCCAGTGCGCTGGAAGTCGCCGATGACGCGACGGAGGAATTGGCCGATCTATCGGGGCTGGAATCGTCGTCAGATACTCAGCCGGTTGTTGATGAGGCAGCTGAGGTCGTGGACGAACCCGAGGCCGCAGATGTAACTGAAGTGTCCGTTGTGACCGAAGCACCCGCTGCTCCGCCGGAACCCAGCCTGGCCCCATCTGTTCCGCAGGACGAAGCTGTACCAGCCGTGATCGACGATACACCAACCCCGCCCACGGAAGAACCCGAGACAACAGAGGTTGCACTTCTTCAACCGGAACAAGACCCTTTGCCACAAACGGCGGATACCGAAGAGGAAAACCCGTTTGAAAGCAGCCCGATTGCGGTGGAAGGGGATGAAGACACTTTGCCACGCAAGTTGCCGCGCATCGCAGCACTGCCCCAGATCGGTAGTGAACAGCAGGCAAGCGTCAGTTCAACGGTTGGAACACGTGTGGTTCCATTGACAGAACGGGATGGTGATCCGGTGGTCGAGGAAGCATCGGCAGAACAACCGACACCATCGGGCAAGCCAATCGAACGCTATGCGGTAAAGTTTGAGAACCCTGAATCCAAACCGTTGATGTCCATCATTCTGATCGATGACGAAGGCGCGTTCGGGACCGAAGCACTGCAGGATTTTCCATATCCGATCAGCTTTGCCGTGAATCCGTCTGACCCCGATGCAGCGGAAAAGATGGCGCGGCACCGCGCGGCCGGGTTTGAAGTCATGGCCCTTGCTGATTTGCCTGAGGCGGCGACCGCTCAGGATGCCGAGGTTTCCCTGTCTGTCTGGCTGGATACTCTGCCCGAAACCGTCGGCATTCTGGAAGGGGTGAACAGCGGAATTCACGGCAACCGCAAACTGGCTGATCAGGTTGCAGAAATTGCCGCCGGGACTGGCCGGGGATTGATCACGCAGGACAACGGGTTGAACACTGTGCAGAAACTGGCTGCCCGAAACGGTACGCCATCGGGTGTTGTGTTCCGTGACATAGATGGCGCGCGTCAGGACCCTAAAGTCATGCGTCGATTCCTGGATCAGGCGGCGTTCCGCGCCGGGCAGGAAGGCGCTGTGGTCATGCTGGGTCGGGTGCGCCCCGAAACGATCTCGGCCCTGTTGCTTTGGGGGTTGGAAGACCGGGGTAGCCGCGTGGCCATGGCCCCGATTTCGGCGGTCATGATGAAACAGGTGCAGTAAGCTGCACGACGCAAAATCGAAGTCGTATCGAAAAAAGGGCGGCGATCTTCTGATCTGCCGCCCTTTTTCCGTTTAGCTGTTTCCGTTGCCCGTGAAACGCGCGGCATCTGCCGCCGCGCGCCGGATTGCGTTGGATTTATGGACAGTTTCCATGAATTCGGCCTCTGGGTTACTGTCGTAAACAACACCGCCACCCGCCTGGATATAAAGCTTGTGATCTTTCACAATGGCTGTGCGCAGCGCGATACACATATCCATGTCGCCACCCGCGCTGAAATATCCGACGCCACCGCCATAGATGCCGCGTTTTTCCGGTTCCAACTCGTCAATAATCTCCATCGCGCGCACTTTGGGCGCGCCAGACACTGTTCCCGCTGGCATTCCCGCAAAAAACGCGTCCAGCGCGTCTTTGTCTTCGGCCAGCTCACCCACCACGTTTGACACAATATGCATCACATGGCTGTAGCGTTCGATGATGAACTCTTCGGTTGGACGCACGGTGCCGATCTTGGAAACACGGCCTGTATCGTTGCGGCCCAGATCCAGAAGCATCAGATGCTCGGCAAGTTCTTTCTTATCGGCCAGCAGATCCAGTTCGTTTGCCTTGTCTTCTTCGGGCGTCGCGCCCCGGGGGCGAGTGCCTGCAATGGGGCGAATGGTGACTTCACTGCCAAACACACGCACCAGAATTTCGGGGCTGGCACCCACGACCTGAAAACCGCCGAAGTTGAAATAGAACATGAAGGGCGACGGGTTGGTGCGCCGCAACGAACGGTAGAGCGCAAAAGGCGGCAGAAGGAATTCCTGCGTCCAACGTTGTGCTGGCACGACCTGGAAAATATCACCTGCACGGATGTACTCTTTGGCCTTTTCAACCGCTTCCATATAGCCGGACTTGGTGAAGTTCGACACTGGCGGAGCAACCTCGCGCGCATCCCCCAGATCGCGGGTCTCTGCGGGCATGGCGCGTTCCAGATCGCGTACCCCATCCATCACACGCTCGGCGGCCTGAGCATAGGCAGCCTTGGCCGATTGCCCATCGGACGCCCAGACGGGGGACACCACGGTTACCTCACCTTTGACACCGTCCAGAACCGCAATAACGGAAGGGCGCAGCATGATCGCATCGGGCAGTCCCAAAGGATCGGGGTTCACATCCGGTAGGTATTCCACCAGCCGCACCATGTCATAGCCCAGATACCCAAACAGCCCGGCGGCGGCCTGCGGCAGGTCGTCGGGCAGGTCGATGCGGCTTTCGGCCAGCAAAGCGCGCAGGTTGTCCATCGGGTTGCCATCTTGGGCCGAAAATGCCTCGGCATCGAACCGGGCTGAGCGGTTCAATTCAGATGTTTCACCACGACACCGCCAGATCAGGTCGGGTTTCATTCCGATGATCGAATAACGACCGCGTACCTCGCCACCAGTCACGGATTCCAGCATGAACGCATCTTTTTGCGCGCCGGTCAGCTTGAGCATCAGCGACACGGGCGTGTCCAGATCAGCGGCCAGCCGTGTGTAGACCACCTGATTTTCGCCCGCTTCATAAGCGCGCGCGAAGGTGTCGAATTCGGGTGTCAGGGCCATATCGGTCTCGTTTAAAAGCTCGCCTGCACGGCGTTCAGTGCCTGTTGGTCGACGACCGGGCGCGCGCGTGTCTGTGCATCGCGCACGTAAGCGTTGAAAATATTCTGTGACAGGGCCTGATTCATCTGCGCAGACAGGGCTTCACGCAGCTGGCGCAGCTCGTCCGTGTCTGCAGGTGGCAAAACCTCGTCCAGACGCACCAGCAGGGCTGCACCATTGCCACCAATGACGCGCAGCTCGCCAGGTTCCATCTGGAACACTTCATTCATGAAATCTACGGGAACGTCATCCAGAAACGCCGTGCGGGTCAGGGCGTTTTCCACGCGGAACGGCAGACCGGTGGTTGTAAAGTCGCCATCTGTGGCCAACTGAGTCATAACCGCATTCGCCCGATCTTTCAGCGCCTTGTCGGTTTCGGCCTGTATCCATGCGGCAGCCACTCGATCACGCGCGCTGTCCAAAGGCTCGGGGCGGCGCGGCAGAACCTCATTCAGGCGCAGGGCAAAGATTGACCCATCTTCGAGGAAGCCGATTTCCGGGAAATCACCGTCCTGCACCGCCTCGGCGGCGACGCGGAATCCGTCATAGGCTGCGACATCATCCGAACTCTCGCGGGTCCAGTCGATCTGACCCAGCTCCATTTCGGTCTCATCCGCCAGTTCTTCCAGCGTGGCGCCGCCAGCCAGCATATCGTTGATGTCTTCGGACTGTGCCTCGATCAGGCGGCCCGCGCGCTCGGCTGCCAGTTCTTCCCGCAAGGCCGGTTCTGCATCCTCAAAAGGCACATTGTTCGCCGCCAGAGATCCGTTGATCCGGAACAGGGCCGGACCAAATACCGAAGGCAGGGGGCCGACAACAGAATCGAGATCAGCCGCAAAAACGGTATCCGCAGCTTCGCCCAGATCATCACGGGTTACATCGCCCAGATCGATATCGTTCAGTTCAAGATCGCGGTCGCGAACCAGTTGTTCGAAAGTGGTGCCGCCGACCTCGAGCTGCGCCTTGGCATCGTTGGCGGCCTGTTCATCAGGGAAGTTCAGGCGTTCCACCAGGCGGCGTTCGGGTTGATTATATTCGTCAGAACGATCTTCATAGAGTTTCCGCAGAGCTTCTTGATCCACCTCAACGCTGTCGATCAGCATTGCGGGTGACAGGATCGCATAGGTCAGCTGCTTGGTGCGGGGCAGGGTGAACTGATCGCCGTTTTCATCATAAAAAGTCTGAACTTGCACCTCGGTCGGTTCGGCAACCGGGGCCTCCAGAGCTTCGGTGCCCACGGTCGCAACCGTGAAGCTGCGCCGTGCGCCGATGTAATCCGTCATCGCATCTGTCAGAGTCGCAGGCATCGCGACGCCACCCATGATCGCGCCCTGCACGATTGTGCGCGCCGATTCTTTGCGCAGATCCGTTTCAAACTCGGAATCAGTCATGCCAACCTGTTCCAGCTGAAAACGATAGGCTTCACGGTCAAAGCTGCCGTCCACACCCTGAAAGGCTTGGATTCCAACGATCTCTTGCTGCAGATTCTCGTCCCCAATGGAAATACCAAGCTGGCCGACTTCGTTGTCCAAAGCCGCCAATGCGGTCAGACGGGCAAGGGCGTTCTGATCCAGTCCAAGGTCACGCGCCTGTGACATTTGCAAGGGCTGGCCGGATTGTGCTTCGACTGCGCGGATTTCACGCTGCAACTCGCGCACAAACTCTTCGACCGAGACACTTTCATCGCCCACTTGCGCGACGGTTCGAACCGTACCGCTGAGATTGGTGGCGCCAAAGCCCGCTAGGCCCAGCATCAGCAGGCCCATCAGAATCCAGACAAAGGTTTTCGAAAGACTTTTTGCGCCTGCGGCCATAGTGCCCTCTTGTTTTTGCGGCAGCGTTCTGCCCTGTCGGTTGCGGCCCTGAATACGACGCACACCGCCGGGGGGCAAGCTTAGAAGGACAGGCCCTGCAACCGGTCGAACAATTGTCCCAGTCCCGCACGGTCGAGATTGGCGAACGCCACACGTACCTGCCGTCTTCCGGCGGGATCATGTTCGGGCATGAACATGGTACCGGGTAACAGCAGCACGCCTGTCTCAGCCACCAGACGGCGGGCCAGATCATCCGAAGGCATGTCGAACGGATGTTCGAGATAAGCAAAATACGCCCCAAGCCCTAAAAGACGCCATCCTTTGGCTTCAAGTGCAGGCATTCCATCTTTGATTGCAGCTCTACGGTCGAGAATTTCGTCTCGCTCACCCGCCAGCCATTGTGACAAGTTCTGCATTCCCCAAAGGGCCGCGAACTGGCCGATCTGGCCGGGGCAAATGGCGACTGTGTCGAGGAATTTCTCGACCTCGGCCAAAAGAGAACGGCTTGTTGCTATGGCACCAACCCGGTGGCCGGTCAGGCGATAGGATTTCGAGAAGGAATAGAGGTGAATCAGCGTCTCATCCCAGGCGGGTTGCTGGAACAGATCGTGGGGTGGGCCGCTGCGACTGTCGAAATCGCGATAGGTTTCGTCGACGATCAAGCGAATCCCGTTGTCGCGCGCCAGGTCATAGAACGCTCGAACCAGATCGGCGGGGTATTCCACGCCACCGGGGTTGTTGGGCGTAACCAGTGCGATGGCGCGCGTTTTCCCGGTGATCCGCTGACGTGCCAGCTCTGGATCGGGCAACAGATCGTCACCCGTCGGCAAATCCACTGTGCGCACACCTGCCATGTCCAGCCACATTTTATGATTGAAATACCATGGCGTTGGCAGAATCACCTCATCTGCCTCATCGGTGATCGCCGAGACTACAGCCGAAAACGCCTGATTGCAGCCCGAGGTGATTGCGGTCTGAGATACGTCAACCTGTGCCGCGTAATGCGCGCCGATCTGGGCCGCCAGTTCCGTGCGCAGGTCGTCATTCCCCAAAACAGGCCCGTACAAATGAGCGCTATCTTCCTGCACTGCAAAATCGGCCATCGCTTTGCGCAGCGCGAGCGGGGGCGGGTCGACCGGTGCGGCCTGGCTGACGTTTATCAGCGGACGCTCTGCGGGAAAGTTGACACCTTCCAGCCATCGCCGCGCCTCCATCACCGGAGGGGAAAAGGTGGCGCTGGTACGAGTCTGGGTCATGGCGTGCCGGTCTTATTGCGAGGCTCAGCCCCACACTCCGAGGTTTTTTGAACAGAAGAAGGGATCAGTCGGTACCGCGATAGGGCTCGACATATTGCAGTGCCATGTCCCAGGGGAAGAAGATCCAGGTGTCCTGGCTGACCTCGGTGATGAACGTATTGACCATCGGGCGGCCCTTGGGTTTGGCATAGACCGTTGCGAAATGGGCGTTGGGATACAACTCACGCACAAGTTCCAGCGTTTTGCCGCTGTCGACCAGATCGTCGATGATCAGAATCCCGGTGCCATCGCCCATCAGATCTTGATTGGGCGCTTTTAGCACTTCGGCCTCACCCTGAGCCTGATGGTGGTAAGATTTTACGCTGACGGTATCCACGGTGCGAATGTCCAGCTCTCGGCTGACAATCATCGCAGGGGCCATGCCACCGCGTGTGATGGCGACAACGGCGCGCCAGGCCCCATTGTCCGGGCCTTGCCCGTCGAGCCGCCAAGCCAGCGCGCGCGAGTCGCGATGGATTTGGTCCCAGCTGATGTGAAAGCCTTTTTCGTGTGGCAGGCGGTCCTTAGCACTCATGATCTCAGCCCTTTTCTACATCAGGTGCATCAACGGCTTTCATGCCGACGATGTGATAGCCCGAATCCACGTGCAGGTTTTCCCCGGTCACGCCGCTGGACAGATCTGACAGCAGATAGAGTGCCGACTTGCCCACATCGTCTATGGTCACGTTGCGACGCAGGGGCGAGTTATACTCGTTCCACTTCATGATATAGCGGAAATCGCCGATGCCGCTGGCAGCCAGGGTCTTGATCGGACCGGCCGAGATCGAGTTGACGCGGATGCCGTCCTTACCCAGATCCTCGGCCAAATATTTCACCGATGCCTCCAGTGCGGCTTTGGCGACGCCCATAACGTTGTAGTGAGGCATCACTTGTTCGGCACCGTAATAGGTTAGGGTGACGGCGCTGCCGCCTTCGCCCATCATCTTTTCGGCCCGCTGCATAACGGCGGTGAAGGAATAAACCGACACGTCCATAGTCAGCTTGAAATTCGCCCGGCTGGTGTCGACGTAGCGACCGCGCAGCTCGTTCTTGTCGGAAAAACCGATGGCATGAACAATAAAGTCCAACTTGCCCCATTTTTCTTCCAGCGCGGTGAACAGAGCATCGATGGATGCCTCGTCGCTCACGTCGCAGGGCAGGACGATTTCGCTGCCCAATTGTGCAGCAAGCGGGTCGACACGCTTTTTCAGGGCGTCGCCCTGATAGGAAAAAGCAAGCTCGGCCCCGGCGTCGGACAAGGCGCGGGCGATTCCCCATGCAATTGATTTGTCATTGGCCAGTCCCATGATGAGGCCGCGTTTGCCGGCCATCAACTGATTTGACATGTGTGGTTCTCCGCCTGTCTTCGCGATCTGTTGAGTTGGTGTATGCCATTGGTAGCGTTGCTTCAAGGCCGTGCGCTCTTGCCCGCAGCGGGTTCTCGCCTTAGGTTCGACATTAATACTTTCCAGGGGATGGAAATGACCGAGCGTGATGGCATCTTTGCTGGCACTGATCCGTTTGTAATAGCGGGTCGGTGGCTTGCCGAGGCTGAACAGACAGAACCGAATGATCCTAATGCGATTGCGCTTGCAACCGTCGACCCTGATGGGTTGCCGAATGCCCGTATGGTGCTGCTGAAGGAAATCGAAGCGGATTCGTTTGTTTTCTATACCAACTATGAAAGCGCGAAGGCGGCAGAGTTGGAGGCCGCGGGCAAGGCCGCGTTTGTGATGCATTGGAAATCTTTGCGGCGTCAACTGCGTGTTCGTGGTACAATAACGCGTGAAAACGGTCCTCAGGCGGATGAGTATTACGCATCGAGATCGCTAAAGAGCCGTTTGGGCGCCTGGGCGTCAAAGCAATCGCAACCGCTTTCCAGCCGAACCGCGCTGATGGCTGACGTGGCGAAAGTGACTGCAAAGCTGGGGCCGAATCCGCCACGCCCCCCGTTTTGGGGCGGGTACCGGCTGACGCCGACCGAGATTGAGTTCTGGGCCGATGGGGCATTTCGCCTGCATGACCGGTTCAGATGGCAACGTAATGAGCCGGGATCGGCATGGCATGTGGAAAGGTTGAATCCATGACGTTCACGTGTCGTGAAATGCAACGGGCAGAAAGTAAACAGTTTTTTCAGCTTGAATTTGCCTGCCGTTCCCATAAACAACAAACCCTTAACGAACTGCTAAAATTCGCGATGGGAAAACCGTGCCAGAAGACCTGAACAATATGTATCGCGTCCGTGGACACGTGAAATGGTTCGATCCTGCCAAGGGATATGGATTCGTTGTGTCCGACGAAGGCGGCCCAGATATTCTGTTGCATGTGAATGTACTGCGGAATTTCGGTCAAAGCTCAGTAGCGGATGGTGCCGGGATCGAGATCATGACGCACCGCACCGACCGGGGCGTTCAGGCGGTGGAAGTCGTCGCGATCGATCCTCCGGCGCGGACCGACTCGATGATGCTGGCTGATTTTGCCGAGCTTGACCCGGTAGATATTGCCGCCGCTCCGTTGGAAGCTGCACGGGTCAAGTGGTTCGACAAGGGCAAGGGCTTTGGCTTTGCAAATGTCTTTGGCCGCGGCGAAGACGTTTTCCTTCATATCGAAGTGTTGCGGCGTTCCGGTCTCGCTGATCTGCAACCTGGCGAAGCTCTGGCTATGCGGGTGATTGACGGCAAACGGGGCCGAATGGCGGCACAAGTGCTGGCTTGGGAAGCCGCACTGGACGGCTGAGTTCTTGATGATACGGATTCTGACGCTCTTAACCCTGTTAATCACGATATGTGCGGGTGGGGCGTTTGCAGCATGCAGCGTTGATCGTGTCACTTTAAGAAATGACAGCGCGACAATTCGATTTGATATCGAGCTGGCAGTAACGCCCGAGGAGCGTTCGCACGGTTTGATGCTTCGCGAATCCCTGCCGAATCGATCCGGGATGTTGTTTGTCTTCGATCCACCGCAAAGGGTTGCGTTCTGGATGAAGGACACCCTGATTCCTCTCGATATGATTTTTGTGGATCGCACTGGCACGGTCACGCGTGTGCATGAGGGGGCGATTCCCGGTGATCTGACCCCAATCGAAGGCGGAGATTCCGTTTTTGCAGTGCTTGAAATCAATGCCGGATTGTCCGCACGCTACTCAATTGCGCCCGGCACACAGATGCAGCATGAAATTTTTTCGCAAGGTCCTGCGATTTGGCCCTGTTAGGGCTTTTCAAATCAGATTGGCGTCGTTAGGAAGGCGCACGGTCCGGGGCGTGGCGCAGTCTGGTAGCGCACCTGTTTTGGGTACAGGGGGTCGTAGGTTCGAATCCTGCCGCCCCGACCACTTCCATCAAGCTAAGTCAGCGAGCCTCCCATTGTTTGGTAGAGCTCGCTGATGGCTTGGTCCAAGACCTTACTTTCAACTGGAACTTCGACCGCGGTGCCGGCTTTTTGCGGCACATTGAAGAAGACCTGTGCGTCCACGCGATATCCGGCGTTTGTCTTCGTCGATGTAAGACGTATGACACTTTGAGGGAGGTCTTGAGGATCGCCATCATAATTCAGAATCAGGTAGGCTGCCGCATTGGGGGGCAAGAACTCGCTGCATTCAAAAGTTTGCTTCCCGGTTTTCTCAAAAGATTCACCAGGGCCTGAACAATTGATTTCAAAGGTATCGAACAAACGCTGAGGGTAGGTTTCGAACTGTGCGCTGCGTGACGCGATGGGCACATCTTGTGGTGTGCAGGCCACGATGAAGGCGATAGCCGGAACAAAGTGAAACAACTTCATTCGTTTGAACCTTCTGACACCTGAGCGAACCATCCGGCGCAAATCGCAGGTCAGTTAGACCAAGTGAAGATGATTCTCTTTCACCTTAGTCAGTATGGCATTGGTTGATCAAATGCAGATAACTATGCTGGTAAACACGGGAATTCGTTTTGAGACTTCGAAATGTCGGCGGAATTTTGCCGTGGACGAAGCTGTGGAGGAATCGGAACCTGCGGATGGGCGGGCTTCCGCAGCGCTCAGGTCAACAAAAAAGATTTCAAAAATGGCTGAAAAAGGGCGTTGACCTTCTATGGTAACATACGCCAAATTGTATGAGCCAACGAGAGTGCCACAATATCTGGTGTCCAAACCGGAACAGGCAGCGGGCGAGGGTCGGACAAGCACAAAAGATTAACGTGCAGCCGCAATAGCGGTTTTTAAGCTGTCTCAGACAGTGACCAATACCTTTGCGAGCTCTTCTCTGGGCGTTGCGGGCGACACCCAGCAACACAAGATTTGGTGTCGGGAATCGAAAATTGAGCTGTTTTAATCAGGGCTGCGGACATGAAGATTGAGAGAAGTTTTACCAAACCAGATCAGGATGCTTACGCAGAACTGGATTTTGTGTCCGCAACGTCTGAAATCCGAAATCCGGACGGTACAATTGTTTTTCGTCTCGACAATATCGAAGTGCCCGCAAGCTGGTCTCAGGTGGCCAGCGACGTGATCGCGCAGAAATACTTCCGCAAGGCAGGCGTTCCTTCCAAGCTGAAAAAAGTAAAAGAGAAAGACGTTCCCGAATTCCTGTGGCGCTCGGTCCCTGCGGATGGCGCTGAGTTCGATGGGGAGACATCCTCGAAGCAAGTTTTCGACCGTCTGGCCGGCGCGTGGGCGTATTGGGGCTGGAAGGGTGGCTATTTCTCGACCGAGGATGACGCGCGCGCTTACTTTGATGAGATGCGCTTTATGTTGGCGACACAGCGCGCCGCGCCGAACAGCCCGCAGTGGTTCAACACCGGCCTGCACTGGGCCTATGGCATCGACGGCCCGGCGCAGGGGCACCACTATGTCGATTACAAAACCGGCAAGTTGACCAAATCGAAATCCGCTTACGAACACCCGCAACCACACGCGTGTTTCATTCAGTCCGTTGATGACGATCTGGTGAACGAAGGCGGCATCATGGATCTGTGGGTGCGCGAGGCGCGCCTGTTTAAATATGGCTCGGGTACCGGGACCAACTTCAGCCATCTGCGTGCAGAAGGCGAGGCGCTGTCGGGTGGCGGCAAGTCCTCGGGCCTGATGGGCTTTCTCAAGATCGGCGACCGCGCCGCTGGCGCGATCAAATCAGGCGGAACAACCCGTCGGGCAGCAAAGATGGTAATCGTCGATGCAGATCACCCAGACATCGAGAAATTCATCGAATGGAAGGTGATTGAAGAGCAGAAAGTGGCCTCGATCGTTGCCGGATCGAAGATGCACGAGAAGATGCTGAACGGCATTTTCGAGGCCATTCGCACATGGGACGGTGTAGCTGATGACGCTTATGATCCCAACGCAAACGACGCGTTGAAGAAGGCGGTTCGCGAGGCGAAAAAGGTTGCGATCCCTGAGACTTACATCAAGCGTGTTCTGGATTACGCCAAGCAGGGTCACGACAGCATCGAATTCCCGACCTACGACACGGACTGGGATTCGGAAGCCTACAGCTCGGTCTCGGGTCAGAACTCGAACAACTCGATCCGCGTGACAAACGCGTTCCTGACCGCTGTCCAGAAAGACGCCGATTGGGAACTGATCAACCGCACCGATGGCAAGGTCGCCCGTACCGTCAAAGCGCGCGATCTGTGGGAAAAGGTCGGCCACGCGGCCTGGGCCTGCGCCGATCCGGGCATTCAGTTCCACGACACGGTAAACGAGTGGCACACATGCCCCAAAGACGGTGAGATTCGCGGTTCGAACCCGTGCTCGGAATACATGTTCCTTGATGACACGGCCTGCAACCTTGCGTCAATGAATTTGCTGACCTTCCTGAAGGATGGTGAGTTCCAGGCGGCCGATTACATGCACGCCTCGCGCCTGTGGACCTTGACGCTGGAAATCTCGGTGACCATGGCGCAGTTCCCGTCGAAGGAAATCGCCCAGCTGTCTTACGACTTCCGCACGCTGGGTCTGGGTTATGCCAATATTGGCGGTCTGCTGATGAACATGAGCTACAGCTATGACTCGGATGAGGGGCGGGCGATCTGCGGCGCGCTGACCGCGATCATGACCGGTGTGGCTTATGCAACCTCGGCTGAAATCGCCGGTGAGCTTGGCCCGTTCAAAGGTTACGAGCGCAACGCCGACCACATGCTGCGCGTCATCCGCAACCACCGCCGCGCGTCGCAGGGTGTTACGGATGGCTATGAGAAACTGGCGGTGAAGCCGGTGCCGCTGGACCACGGCAACTGTCCGGATAAACGTCTGGTCGATCTGGCCATGTCGGCCTGGGATGAAGCGCTGAGCCTTGGTGAGAAGAACGGTTATCGCAACGCGCAGGCCACCGTGATCGCCCCGACCGGCACCATCGGTCTGGTGATGGATTGCGACACCACCGGCATCGAGCCTGACTTTGCGCTGGTCAAATTCAAGAAGCTGGCCGGTGGCGGTTACTTCAAGATCATCAACCGCTCGGTGCCCTCGGCACTGGAAAAGCTGGGCTATTCCTCGTCTCAGATCGAAGAGATTGTGTCCTATGCAGTTGGTCACGGTACCATTGGTAACGCGCCGGGGATCAACCACACCTCGCTGACCGGTCACGGCTTTGGCCCGAATGAACTGGCAAAGGTGGACGCCGCGCTGGAAAGCGCCTTCGACATCCGGTTCGTCTTCAACCAATGGACACTGGGAGAGGACTTCTGCACCGGAGTACTGGGCATCCCGGCGACCAAACTGAACGATCCGACTTTCGATCTGCTGCGCCATCTGGGCTTTACTCGTGCAGATATCGAGGCAGCCAACGATCACGTTTGCGGAACCATGACGCTGGAAGGGGCGCCGCACCTGAGGGAAGAGCACTATTCGATCTTCGACTGCGCGAACCCGTGCGGCAAGAAAGGCAAGCGTTTCCTAGGGGTTGATAGCCACATCACCATGATGGCGGCGGCGCAAAGCTTCATCTCGGGGGCGATCTCAAAAACGATCAACATGCCGAATGACGCGACCATCGAGGATTGCCAGAAAGCCTATGAGCTTAGCTGGTCGTTGGGTGTGAAGGCCAACGCGCTGTATCGTGACGGCTCGAAACTGTCGCAGCCGCTGGCGGCTGCACTGGTCGAGGATGACGATGAAGCGGCAGAAGTGCTGGAAAGCGGTTCGATGCAGGAAAAGGCCGTCGTCCTGGCAGAAAAAGTGATCGAGAAGGTTGTGGTCAAAGAGATCATCCGCAGCCATCGTGAGAAACTGCCGCATCGCCGCAAGGGGTATACCCAGAAGGCAATCGTTGGTGGCCACAAAGTATACCTGCGGACAGGTGAATTCGAAGACGGTCAGCTGGGCGAGATTTTCATCGACATGCATAAGGAAGGCGCAGGCTTCCGGGCAATGATGAACAACTTTGCCATCGCGGTCTCGGTTGGTCTGCAATACGGCGTGCCGTTGGAAGAGTTTGTTGACGCCTTCACCTTCACCAAGTTCGAACCGGCGGGGATGGTGCAGGGTAACGATTCGATCAAGAATGCGACGTCGATCCTGGATTATATCTTCCGCGAACTGGCCGTGTCTTATCTGGACCGCACCGATCTGGCCCATGTGAAACCCGAAGGTGCAAGCTTTGATGATTTGGGTCGCGGTGAGGAGGAAGGTGTCTCGAACGTCTCAGAGATCAGTGAAACTGCGGCATCCAAGTCCTTGGAAGTGCTGAAACAAATCAGCTCAACCGGCTACCTGCGCAAGCGCCTGCCGCAAGATCTGGCTGTGTTCAACGCGGGTAAGGCCGAGCTGGGTGGTATGGCTGAAACGGCCGCTGCCTTCGAAGCTCCCGTCGTGGAAAGTGCTGTAGCCACGGGAATGGACGCCCGCACCAAAGCCAAGATGCAGGGCTACGAAGGTGACCCTTGTGGCGAATGCGGAAACTACACGCTGGTGCGCAACGGCACTTGCATGAAGTGCAACACCTGCGGCGCGACAAGCGGGTGTAGCTAAAGAATAACGCCCCGGCACCCCGGGGCGTAGGGGTCGGACGCTGCCCTTGGTTACCGACCCCGACGAATACGGAGTAAAGGTCTGAGACTTACCAACTGACCTTTCTCCACTCGGTCGACATGCCCGTGTTGGCCGGGAACAGGGTGGGGCGGAATATTTGCTCTTTCCCACTCTTTCACGGGGCGGGTGCGCTCGCCCCATGCGCAGTCCAGGCCGCAGGCAAAAAAATACCGGGCGGTCAACGAAATGAGCCTGGAAGGCGAAACTGACAGGGGGCTTCGGCCCCCTTTCTTTTTGCGCCGAGGTGCCCGGATAAGCGTGCTCTTGCCGGATTAGGCAGTATGTGTCGGGCCAGACCCGCCGAAACGGGTCTGGCGGAGTTTTGCCCGGCGGCGCTTTGCGACTCCGACTCGGGCAAACACGCAAGGATTGGCGCGAATCCTTGGTGTTCGCGCAAAACGGGTGACGCCTTCGGTGTTACGGTGTTTCTGGGGCCTGTCCGGACGAAGACATAATCAACCTAATCAGGAGGCACCAACATGAAACCGCAGTATTTAATTGGAATGTCCATCGCGGCAATGACCCTGCCGGGAATGGTCTTGGCCCAATCCACAGCCGATGCCAATGGCGATGGCGTTCTCACCATCGAAGAAGTTCAGGCCGTTGTGCCGAGCGTGGACGCAGATACATTTTCGACGATGGACGCCAACGGCGACGGAGCGTTGGACGCAGATGAAATAGCCGTCGCTCAGGAAGCGGGGCTACTTCCGCCCAATAACGGCTGATCCGGTGGGCGGCCCGAGTATCTTCGGGCCGCCCTTTCGCGTGCTATGCGGGCAAATGAATGTTGAACTTTTGCCGAAGCTCTGCGTCCAGAAGCGGGTCGAACTTTGCCGCTGACGGGGCAGACAGGATCTCTTCCTTGCGGGCTATTGCCTTTTCGATCAGATCCGGTTTGCCAAGTTCCACCCATTCCTTGGGGGAAGAGCGGTCGCCGAACGTTGGATAAACGTAATCGGCCTGCATCCGGCTAAGCGTTGCTTCCGTTCCCAGATAATGACCCGGGCCACCCATGCAGACTGATGCGATCTGATCCAGGGCCAGAGTTTCGTCCGACACTTCGATCCCGCGGACACAGCGTTGTGCCTGACCGATCAAATCGTCGCTGAGGATCAGGCTTTCGAAGCAGAAGCCCAGCAGAGACGCGTGCATACCCGCAGCCTCATACACCATGTTCAACCCGGACAGACCTGCCATCACGTTCGAACACATCTGTTCCCATCCGGCCTGCATATCCGGAAGCTTCGAATCCGAAGCTCCTGCGGCCGCACCGCCGGGCAGGTCGTAGAACCGGTGCATCTGAGCGCAGCCCGCCGTCAGCAAAGCCTGTTCGCCAGACCCGATGGACATCGCACCTGTCCGCAAGTCCAGACCAAAGGGCCAGGTGCCAAAAACAGCAGGGGCGCCGGGCTTTACGGCGTTTACATAAACCAGTCCTGCCAGACATTCAGCGGTCGCCTGCGCAATTGCTCCGGCTATGGTCGAAGGCGCAGTGGCACCGGCCATCCCGGCGGACAATAGCAGAACCGGCATACCGGCCTTGATGCATTCCTCCATCACTTCGCAGCTTTCGGTCGCGAATTTCATCGGCGGAACCACAAAGCAGTTCGAGTTCGAAACAAACGGCCGCTCGCGGTATTTGTCTTCGCCGCCCGCGATCATGTAGATCATCTCCATCGCAGGGGCGACGTGGCTGGGTTCGGTGAAAGATGTGCCGATATGTTTGAAGGTTCCGGAACAGCTGGCGTAGATCGTGTTCAGGTCCATCTCGAGGTTATCCGCGATGTCGCGGCAGACCATTGGGCGTTGAACAAAGTGTATGTTGTCAAGCTGTTGGCAGATACGAGCCGCGTCATGCAAGTCTTGCACGGTTGAGTCGCGATATTCACGTCCGTGAACGTCGACCATGGATACGGCGGCTCCAGCCGTGCCGTAATGTACTTTGGTTCCCGTCAGTTCCAGATCGGTTTTTCCGTCCCGGCTGTACATAGTGACCGAGCGGTTTGCCTTTGCAATCGTGTCTTCGACCAGGGCACGCGGAAACCGGATGCGGCCATCGTCGCCCAGGGTGCAGCCAGCTCCGACCAGATAATCGATGCCGCTTTGGGGTGCATCCGCCAACCCGATCGTCTCAAGAGCGGTCAGGGCGGCCTCATGGATGCGTTCGATCTGTGCCTGTGTCAGAACATTCAGAACGCCGCCTTCCATTCCGGGGCGTACAGGGCGTAAATGCTCGGGCAGGGCGGTTGCACGGGCGGCGCGACGCGCGGCGCGGCCGCCACTGCGGGATGTGTTGCGGGATTGGTCGTTCATTTGGGTTTTCCGGTCGTTGAGTGCTGTCGTGGGGTGCAGGGAAAACGCCTTTACGGCCGTCCTCGTGCGGCACGCCCACGATCCGCACCGATGGTGCGGCTGATCAAGCTGATCTTCCAATCGTGGTCAGTCATTCTGCCTCTCAACATTTGATCCGACGTTTTCAAAATAAAGCAACGCAATCTGTCCTGTTTGCGACCTCTGCTTGATTTTGCGACCTACACTGTGTGCCATCTTCAGGATGAAAGCGGGTCGGTGCGGATTTTCTCCCGTTTTGGTAGAATTCTGTTATAGTACCTTCACTTACTATTGAACGTTGTGACCTTTGAATTGAATTCTGACGGAACGGATCACAGATTACACTGAGATTGCATCTTTAGATCGAAACAAGAGCGGCCTAGCTTTGAAACCGGTTCGGAAACCCCTTTCTGCCCTGATCGCAGCGACCCTGATCGCTGGCGCAAGCCCGAGTTTGGCTGAGGATTGGACCGGTGGATATGTGGGCCTCAGCTTTGGATATGCTGATGCGGATGGGCCAGGAGGGGCCAGCGGTGACGATACCGCTTTTGGGGCCCATGTGGGCTACGATCTGGATTTGGGGAATTTCGTCCTGGGCGGAGAACTGGAATACAACCGCCTATCGCTGGATCTGGGGTCGTCCCAGGGTAGCCTGGACAGCATGACCCGCCTGAAGCTGCGCGGTGGATATGATTTCGGCAGCGCATTGGGATATGTGGTTGTCGGCGCGGCACGGGCTGAAACCTCGGTCGACAGCGATACAGCCGCTGTCTACGGCATCGGCGTAGCCTATCCGATAGGTGAGAACTTTGTAATCAGCGGCGAGGCGCTGCGGCAGAATTTCGACGACGTCACCCGTTCCAGCGGCAGTTTGGATTCCAACGTCTTCAATCTGCGCACCACATTCCGATTTTGACGGCTATTCCGCAGCGTGACGCTGCGCAAGCTGCTCTGCAAAAGAACACAGCGTGGTCAGGGCGCTTGCGAAACGCTCATCTTCGACGGTCATGGCCACTCGAATATGCCCAGCGGCGGCTGAACCAAAGCTCTCTCCCGGCATGACGGCAATGGTGTGCGTATCTAATAGGGCATTGGCAAAATCTTCCCCTGACAGCCCGGTTTTGCGAACGTCCAGCATCAGGTACATCGCGCCTTGCGCTGGCACCAAACCAACGGTGGATTGCGTCTGAAGAATATCCATGGCCAGTGAACGCCGACGGCGGAACGGGGCAGCGATCTTCTCCTCCAGCTCGGGTCCAGCGGTCAGTGCGAAACTGGACGCGTCCTGAATGAAGCCAGGCACGCCATAGGTCGTGTGAGTGGCAAGATTAATCAGATGATCGATAACCTTTTCGGGGCCCACGATCCAACCACAACGCGATCCTGTCATGGCATGAGACTTGGACATCGATCCCACAACGAGCGTCCGATCCGCCATACCGGGCAAAACGCGCGGCGACAGGTGCTCGCCCTCCCAGACCTGCGTATCGTAGACCTCATCCGAGATCAGCCACAGGTCGCGCCTCTGACAGACCTCGGCTATCGCTTCAAGCGATTGACGGGAATAGACCACTCCGGTCGGATTGTTGGGTGTGTTGATCAACAGTGAAACGGCATCGGTAGCCGCTGCATCGATCCATTCAGCGTTGGGTTGAAAGGCATCTTCTGCCGCGGTCGGAACCGCGCGGGCAACTGCTCCGGCCCCGCGAATCGTGCCTGGGTACGTGGCGTAATAGGGGTCAAGGAACAGGCCCACATCGCCCGGATCACATACAGCCATATGGGCCGCAAACAAGGCAGATTGGCCGCCGGGCGTGATCATAACATTGTTGCGCGTTGTTGGAACGCCCGTCCGCGTTTGCACCCGTGCCGCAACCGTGTCGCGCAGAAGATTCGTTCCGGGCACCATGGCATAGCCGGTGTGCCCCTCGCGAGCCGACAAGGCCATCGCATGCAGGATCGACGGGTCAGTTCGGACATCATGCTCACCGATCGTCAACTCGGTGACGGCATGTCCCTCGCTCAGCATCCGGCGCGCCCGGTAGAACACGTCCCATCCATCACTGTCGCCGGTCAGATGCGTGATGCGCTCAGAAAGTTTCATAACAATGCCCCTGGACTCATTTCCGTTGAATGGGGCAGAGCAACAGAGTTTTGTCAATCAGCTTCGCGGCGGCAATGTCGCCTGTAGCTTTTTTGTGAGGGACGCGCGGACAATGTCGTAAGACACCGTCAGGCGATGGCGCAATTCCTCGGGCTCTGCGTCAAACGGTAGACGTACCCAACTGCGGTGGAAATAGGGGGCTTTCACCCCCACGCCGGCATCAATCACCATCTGTGCCGTTTCGACGTCGGGCGTTTTGACAGAAACCCCGTCATTTGCCGTGCCGATACAGGCGAACATTTTGCCGCCGACTTTCCACGCGTCGTGCCCGCCGCCCCAGGGGTCTGACAAATCGGCCCCGGGGAATTCTTTGCAAATCGCGTTGATGTAATCTCGATCCATGATCTGCACGCTGACTTAGACTACGCGCAAACTCAATACTTGGCTTGAAGATGAACCCGTGCTAACCGAGGGGTATGAACCCGGTGACCTGCATCATTATCTGCTGCATTACCTGCTGATTTATCAAGCGGGCCGGTTTCTTTCGTTTTCATCCCTGAGACAAGTTGCTAAGCCCGCGCCAACGCGCAAGCACATGCTGTTTCTGAGGAGCCCGACCGATGACGACGATCAAGCTGCACAACACGCGGACGCGGACGAAGCAAGACTTCGTACCGATCGACCCTGATAACGTGCGGATGTATGTCTGTGGTCCGACGGTCTATGACCGCGCGCATCTGGGCAACGCCCGTCCGGTGGTTGTTTTTGACGTGCTCTATCGTCTGCTGCGGCACGTTTATGGCGCAGAGCACGTGACCTACGTGCGCAACTTCACCGACGTGGACGACAAGATCAACGCCACGGCGCTGGCGCGCAAAAAGGCTGGGGCAGAGGGCACGCTGGAGCAACTGGTGCAGGAACGGTCGGATGAGACCATCGGCTGGTACCTTCATGATATGGGTGCTTTGGGCACGTTAGAGCCTAACGAGATGCCGCGCGCGACCCAGTTTATCGCTCAGATGATTGAAATGATCGAAGACCTGATCACCAAGGGCCATGCCTATGCCGCCGAAGGCCATGTTCTGTTCGCGGTCGACAGTTGGAAAGAAAGCTACGGCAAGCTGTCTGGCCGGTCGGTCGATGACATGATCGCGGGCGCGCGGGTCGAGGTGGCGCCCTACAAGAAGAACCCGATGGATTTCGTGTTGTGGAAGCCTTCAACCGATGAGTTGCCGGGCTGGGACAGCCCATGGGGGCGGGGACGTCCGGGGTGGCACATCGAATGCTCGGCCATGGCCTATGAACTGTTGGGCGAGAGCTTTGATATTCACGGCGGTGGCAACGACCTGATGTTCCCGCACCACGAGAACGAGATTGCCCAGAGCAAATGCGCTCACCCGCAAGGTGAGTTCGCGCGGTACTGGCTGCACAACGAGATGCTACAGGTCGAAGGCAAGAAGATGTCCAAATCGCTGGGCAATTTCTTTACCGTGCATGATCTGCTGGAGCAGGGAGTACCGGGTGAGGTGATCCGGTTTGTGTTCCTGCAGACGCATTACCGCAAGCCGATGGATTGGACCGAGAAAAAGGCTCGCGAGGCTGAAGCGACGCTGCGCAAATGGCGGGCGCTTACAGCGGGCGTCGAACCCGCTGCCAGCGCGGCACCTGAGGTGATCGCAGCGCTGAGCGATGATCTGAATACAGCAGGTGCCATGACCGAGCTTTACCGTCTGGCCTCGGACGGCGATGCGGCTGGTCTGTTGGCGAGCGCGCAGATTCTTGGGTTGCTCTTACCAGAAATGGGCGCTTGGGCGGATACGACATCTGTGGACCTGACGGCCCATGCGGATCGTTTGGCCGATGCGCGTGTATCCGCCATGCAGAACAAGGATTTCTCGGAAGTTGATCGTCTCAAAGCCGCCTATGTTGCCGCCGGGCTGGAAGTGCGCATGAGCAAGGAAGGTGTTGAACTGGTGCCTGGCACTGGGTTCGATGCCTCCAAGCTGGAGGAGGTCTGATGACCAAAGCCCGCCTCTATCTCTACGACACGACCCTGCGCGATGGGCAACAAACGCAGGGGGTGCAGTTCTCGACCGCCGAGAAAGTGCAGATCGCGCAGGCGCTGGATGCCTTGGGGGTGGACTACATCGAAGGCGGTTGGCCCGGGGCGAACCCCACCGACAGCGCGTTTTTCGAGGCTGCGCCGAAGACCTCGGCCCGGCTGACAGCGTTTGGCATGACCAAGCGGGCGGGGCGTTCGGCCGAGAATGACGATGTGCTGGCGGCGGTGATGAATGCGGGCACACAGGCCGTCTGTCTGGTGGGCAAATCGCACGATTATCACGTCACTCAAGCGTTAGGTATCTCGCTTGAAGAGAACACCGAAAACGTCCGCGCTTCGGTTGCGCATATCGTGGCACAGGGGCGCGAGGCGCTGTTTGATGCGGAACACTTCTTTGACGGATACAAGGACAACCCGGAATACGCGACCGAAGTTTGCCGTGCAGCGCTGGATGCCGGAGCGCGATGGGTTGTGCTATGTGATACCAACGGCGGTGCCTTGCCGTCCGAGGTCGGGCGGATCGTGTCCGAAGTCATCGCAGCAGGTTTGCCCGGTGATCGGCTGGGCATTCACACACATAACGACACCGAGAACGCTGTGGCCTGTTCACTGGCAGCGGTCGAGGTTGGCGCGCGTCAGATTCAGGGTACGCTGAATGGATTGGGCGAGCGTTGTGGCAATGCGAACCTGACTGCTTTGATCCCGACGCTGCTGCTCAAGGAACCCTATGCCTCGCAGTTTGAGACCGGTGTAAGTCTGGATGCTCTGGCGGGATTGACCCGTATCAGCCGGATGCTGGACGACGTTCTGAACCGCGTACCCAGCAAACAGGCGGCCTATGTCGGGGCGTCTGCCTTTGCGCATAAAGCAGGGTTGCACGCCAGCGCAATCCTCAAGGATCCGTCGACCTATGAGCATGTGGGGCCCGCAAGCGTCGGCAACACGCGCATCATTCCGATGTCGAACCAGGCGGGGCAGTCGAACCTGCGCAAACGTCTGACCGAAGCGGGGCTAAGCGTTGAGGTGGGTGATCCTGCACTCGGTCGCATCCTTGATCGGATCAAATTGCGTGAAGCGGATGGGTATTCCTATGACACCGCGCAAGCCAGTTTCGAACTGTTGGCGCGGGATGAGTTGGGACAACTGCCCGAGTTCTTTGAAGTCAAACGCTACAAGGTCACGGTTGAGCGGCGGAAGAACAAGTACAACAAGATGGTCAGCCTGTCCGAGGCCGTTGTTGTCGTGAAGGTGGATGGTGAGAAGAAACTGTCTGTCAGCGAATCCGTGGACGAATCCGGCAGTGACCGGGGGCCGGTGAACGCTCTGGCCAAGGCGCTGGCGAAGGATCTGGGGCAATATTCGCAAGTCCTGTCAGACATGCGACTGGTCGACTTCAAGGTGCGGATCACACAAGGCGGGACCGAGGCGGTCACGCGCGTCATCATCGACAGTGAGGACGGGCAGGGGCGGCGCTGGTCGACCGTTGGCGTCAGCGCGAACATAGTCGACGCATCGTTCGAGGCTCTGCTGGATGCGATTCAGTGGAAATTGGTACGCGATTGCGACCCGCAGAAGGCGGCGGCTGAGTGAGTGCGGTCTTTGACGACGACGTCAAAGCTTGTGCCGCGCTGGTGCAGCGGGCTGATCCTGATCGATTCCGCGCCGCAATGGCGGCCCCTGTAGCTGCCCGTGCCGTTCTGTTTCCGTTATACGCGCTGAATGTCGAAGTTGCGCGCGCGCCCTGGGTCACACAAGAGCCGATGATTGCCGAAATGCGGCTGCAATGGTGGCGCGACGCCTTACAGGAAATTGCTGAAGGCACCACTGTGCGACGGCATGAAGTGGTAACGCCTTTGTCCCGTGTACTCTCGCCACATCTGGCCGGTGTCTTGAATGAGTATGTGGCCGTAAGACGTTGGGATATATATCGGGATCCGTTTGAAGATCAGGAGCACTTTGACGCCTATATCAAGCACAGCACGGGGTCTTTGTTTGTAGCCTCCGCTCAGGCGCTGGGTGTAGCGGACGAGGATGTGCTGCGCAAATTTGGTTATGCGGTTGGTGTCGCAAACTGGTTTCGCGCGATTCCCGAGTTGGAAAACAGGGGGCGGGTACCTTTGTTGGATGGCACTCCGGAGGGGGTGCGTGCCCTTGCACAATCCGCGCTGGAGCGGCTGAACAAGGCCAGAGCAAACCGGGCCGCGATCTCTGCCGAAGCCCGTCCTGCGCTTTCTGCCGGGTGGCTGGCGGACTGGGTGTTGAAACAAGCCGTTGCGCAACCTGAAAGCGTTGCCTCTGGCACGTTGATACCGGGCGAAATGCGGCAACGCCTGTCCCTGATGTGGACAGTCAGCAGCGGGCGCTGGTAATCACGCCCGTTCCGGGTCGGCAGGCCGCAGCACCAACCATAGCAAAGCGCCACCCGCCAGTGTCAGCAGTGGGACCATGGCCAGGTTTACCGCCGTCCAACCTTCGACCGCGGATCCGCCCGAGCAGTTCATCAGACCGCCCGAGGCCAACGAGGCCAATGTGACACCGCCAAACACCAGAAGGTCGTTCAGGCCCTGCATCCGGCCACGCTCTTGCGGGTCATGCGAATCCGCCAGCATCGAGGTTGCGCCGATAAAGCCAAAGTTCCAACCAATGCCCAGAAGAACGAGGGCGAGAAAGAAGTTGCCAAGTTCAACCCCTTGCAGAGCAACAACCCCGGCGCTTGCCAAGATTGCGAGGCCCAGCGCCATGATCTTCTCAACACCAAATCGCGCGATCAGATGGCCGGTGAAGAAGCTGGGGATGTACATGGCCAGAACATGGCTTGTGACCACGTCCGCAGCATCATTGGCCGAGAACCCACAGCCGACAACGGCCAGCGGCGTCGAGGTCATCACAAGGTTCATCAATGCGTAAGACACCATCGCACAGATGATTGCCACGGCGATGCGCGGCGTCTTCAGCAATTCGAGCCTTGACCGTCCCTTGGGTTCGTCAGCCGCAGGTTTCGCAGGCGTCGGAATGTCAAGAAAGAAGAACAGGGCCGAACCCAGAACGTTGATCCCGATCACGGCCAGATATGTGCCCAGAAATGGGATGACATAGGCTTCGGAGGTGAGTTTCACAATCTGAGGACCTATTATCGCCGCAGCCAAGCCACCGGCCATGACATAAGAAATAGCCTTCGGACGATAAGCGTCCGATGCTGTATCTGCCGCAGCAAACCGGTAGAATCCGTGTGCGCTCATGTAGATACCAGTCAGCAGGCTGCCGACAAGGAAGATCGGGAAAGAGCCAAGGAACAGGCCGTAAGCTCCGATTAGCCCACCCAACGCACCAGCGGTTGCACCAACAAGGAACCCCGCACGGCGACCCCAGCGCTGCATTATGGCTGAGATCGGTGTGGCCGCCAGCATTGATCCCAGAACAATCAGGGAAATGGGCAGCGTCGCCAGGCAAGGGTTCGAGGCCAGCGACTGACCTGCCAGCCCTCCGACAATGAACATCATGGGCATTTGTGCGCCCAGAATGGCCTGTGCGGCCACCAAAACGGCCACGTTGCGCTTGGCTTGACGGTCATCGGGAAGAGTGGAGGTCATGGTCATGGGCGAATGGTTATCGGCTAAGTCTTTGCGGCACAAGCGGCTTGCATCTGTGGCACATGCGCCTAACGTGCCCATGAACATCGAGCAGGGAGGCCGCATGTCCGTAGGCCGCATTATCGAAACGCCTGATTGCGTGGCCGAAGGGGCCGAATGGCTGGTCCAAACCTGCCCACGCATGGCTTTCGCTATCGAACAAACAGGCCCGCTGCCTCTGCGCCGTCGCCCGGATGGTTTCGCGCAACTGCTGAGCGCAATTGTCAGCCAGCAGGTCAGCGTGGCTTCGGCTCGTGCGATCTGGAAACGGTTGCAGGATGCTAAACTGACGGGTCCGCGCAAGATCAAGTGGGCCACAGATGACGATCTGCGCGCCGTGGGGTTGAGCCGTCAGAAGATCCGCTATGCACGGGCGCTGGCTGAGGCGCGCATTGATTACAAAGCGTTGCGCGATGCCCCGGATGCCGAGGTCGTATCCACTCTGACACAAGTTTCTGGGATCGGCGTTTGGACGGCCGAGATTTATGCAATGTTTTCCTTGGGTCGCGCGGACGTAATCGCGCCTGGCGATCTGGCGCTGCAAGAGGCCGCGCGCGTCCTCTATGACCTGCCCAAACGCCCCACAGACAAGGAGCTGCGCCAAATGGCCGAAGCGTGGTCGCCATGGCGCTCGGTTGCGGCGCGGGTGCTGTGGGCCTATTACCGGGTTGATAAACAAAGAGAAGGGATCAGATGACACGGGTTTTGAATGCGCTGAGGAAAGAGCCTGTTTCGGGTGACACGCGCTCGGTCGTGGTGTTCGTGCATGGCTATGGCGCAAACGGTGCTGACTTGCTGGGGCTGGCCGATCCGCTGGGCGAACATCTGCCCGACACACTGTTTGTGGCCCCCGATGCGCCCGAACAGATTCCAGGCATGCCCAACGGGTTTCAGTGGTTCCCGATCCCTTGGATCGACGGCTCGTCGGAGGAAGAGGCGCGTCGGGGCATGGAAATGGCGGTCGAGGACTTTAACGCCTTTCTGGACGCCCTGATGGTGGACGAAGACGTGCTGCCCGAGCAGGTTGTTCTGTTCGGTTTCAGCCAAGGCACGATGATGAGCCTGCACGTTGCCCCGCGCCGCGAAGACCCTGTGGCCGGGATTGTCGCCTTTTCCGGCCGGTTGCTGGAACCTGATCTTCTGCCCGACGAAACCGTAAGCCGGATGCCGGTCCTGCTGGTGCATGGCGATGCTGACGACGTGGTGCCGCCGCAATCACTGCCCGAGGCTGCCGAAGCCTTGCAGGCCGCAGACTTCAAAGAGGTTTATGCGCATGTCATGAAAGGCACCGGGCACGGCATTGCACCAGATGGGCTGAGCGTTGCGCTGGCCTTCATGCGCGACAAGCTGAGTCTTTAGCCTTTGATATCAGATCGGCGGAGCGCTCAGGCGTTCCGCACCAGATCAAGACCAAAGATGCGCCTCAGCGAACTCCACAGAGTTTCCGGCCGGATCGCGTACGTACAATGACCGTGCGCCGCCAGGCCAGTCAAATTCGGCATCGACGGGGATGTTCCAATCCAAAAGGTGTTTGCGCATCACTGCGATTTCATCGCGTGACAACACAAGACACACATGTCCGGGGCCGCGGGCGCCATGGGGTGGAACGGGCATCTCCGGGTTGAGCGGAGGCTGTTCAGTCTGTTCTGGATTGAAGATCAGCAGAACTGATCCGCCGATGCGATAGAAAACGTGACGGTCGCCGATGCGCTGAATACGGTCCAAACCCAGAACCTCACCATAGAACTGTTCCGCGGCGTCCAGATCGTCTGCGTAGAGCGCCGCCTCCAGAATGGCCGAAGGGGCCGGAATGTCTGGCGTGAGTTTCATACCCCAAGCCTAACAGATTAGGGCGGGTTTTGTCACCGGCGTGGACGTCGGTCGCGTTTACGCTGTGGGGTTGAGTTCAGCGTCGGCATAGGCAGGCTGCCCCATTGGCCGGGCTCAAGATCATCCAAGGTCCAGTCCCCTATGCAATACCGGATCAGGCGCAGGGTCGGCAGACCCACCGCCGCCGTCATGCGCCGCACCTGCCGGTTCTTGCCCTCTCGGATGGTCAGTTCCAGCCAGCTGTCGGGAACGCTTTTTCGATCTCGGATAGGCGGGGTACGGGGCCAGAGCCCCTCGGGCTCATCAATCTGCCGGGCCTTTGCGGGCCGCGTTAGACCGTCCTTCATCTCAACCCCGTTCCGTAAGGCTTTTAAGGCTACCTCATCCGGGATGCCTTCAACCTGTACCCAATAGGTCTTGGCCATCTTGTGCTTGGGGTCTGATATCTGGGCCTGCAGTTTCCCGTGATCCGTCAGCAGCATCAAACCCTCGCTGTCACGATCCAGCCGGCCTGCGGGGTAAACGCCGGGCAAGTCGATAAAATCTGACAGCGTGCTACGCGGACTTTCGGCATTGGCGCGGTCCGTGAACTGCGGCAGCACGTCATAAGGTTTGTTGAAGCGAATGAACCAGGACATGACCCGCGCATAGCGCGAAGGACACGCCCGGTGCAAGCTGTGGATAACTGTCACAAGCCTGTAACAAATTCGGCTTACCCATTCAGCGACATATTGTGGAAACTCAGGGCTTGTCAGAGTTTTAACACGATATATAGTTAATATAAGGCCGGAGCGGGTGCTCTCCGCTTTGGTGTCACAAACGGGCAGTTGAGAGCGAGGAGCGATTCTGTGATGGACGGAGACTTCAGGACCGAATTTGTCAGAGAGCCGGGTGTGCTCAAACAACATCCGGCCTTGGTTTTGAATGCCGATTACCGCCCCTTGTCCTACTACCCGCTGTCCCTGTGGCCCTGGCAAGAAGCGATCAAAGCCGCGTGGCTGGACAGGGTCGACATCGTGGCCGAATATGACGAAGTTGTCCGAAGCCCGAGTACCGAGATCCGAATACCCTCGGTCGTTGTTTTGAAAGACTATGTAAAACCCAGAAAGCGCGTGGCCTTCACGCGCTTTAATTTATTTCTGCGGGATGAATTCCGCTGCCAGTACTGCGGCAGCCGCGATAACCTGACCTTTGATCATGTGGTGCCGCGGGCTGCAGGCGGCGTCACCAGCTGGCAGAACGTGGTGGCGGCATGCAGTCCATGTAACCTGCGCAAGGGGTCTAAGTCGCTGCGTCAGGCGGGGATGACATTGCGCAAACCACCACGTCAGCCTGATGCCGAGGCACTGCGCAATATCGGTCGGAAATTCCCGCCGAACCACCTGCACGAAAGCTGGATCGACTTCTTGTATTGGGATGCGGAACTGGACGAGTTTTAAGCGCGCGCTCGCCAGGCCGCGATCCAGATCAGCATCAGCACGGCCGAGGCGATGGCATTCCAGCCCGCCATCGATATGCCGAACATCTCCCACGGGATATCATCACAGCGCACCAATGGGGCGTTCATGATCTGATCGAACAGATCGTCGCTACTCAGCCCGCTGATATCGCCCGAGGTACATGTGCTGGGGCCTTCCCACCAGCCTTGCTCGACACCGGCATGAAACGCACCAATCGCCGAAGTTACACCCGCGGCAACGGCGCCCAGCAACGGCAGGAAACTCAGCCTTGGCAATGCCAGCGCAACCCCGCCAATAGCGATCGCCACCGCATGCGGGTAGCGCTGCCAGATGCACATTTTGCACGGGGCAAGCCCGCCCAGATGCTGAAAGCCAAACGCGCCCAACAACAGGGCTGCTGAGCCAATCGTGGCCAGTGCCACAAGCCCGGATTTTCTTGTCATAGGTATTTAACCACCACGAACCCGCCAAACAGAAGGATGATAAACAGCGTGAACATAAGTCCCAGACGCTTTTCGATAAAGTCTCGGATCGGCTCTCCGAAGCGCCAAAGCAGACCCGCAACCAGGAAGAACCGCAGGGCGCGCGCCAGAATCGAAGTGGCGATAAAGGTGCCGAGCGGCATTCCGGTCCAGCCGGACATGATGGTGATAACTTTGTAAGGGAAGGGCGTCACGCCCGCAGCCAGAACAGCCCAGAACCCGAAATCGTTGAACCGGGTGTTGAACTCTTCCATCGCGTGCGCCTTGCCCATGGATTCCAGAATGGGCTGGCCGATGCTTTCATAGAAAAACGCACCAATCGCATAGCCCAGCATTCCGCCCAGAACCGAGGCCACCAACGCGACGGTCGCGATCAGCCAAGCACGTGATGGGCGCGCCAGAATCATCGGAATCATCAGCACATCTGGGGGAATCGGAAAGAACGAGCTTTCGATAAAGGCCACGACAGCAAGGGCCCACAGGGCATGAGGGTGTTCTGCTAGACGAATGGTCCAGTCATAAAGTGATCGTAACATAAAGAACTCAGATCCCGTTTTCGGCCGCAGAAAGCCAAAACACGCACCTGATGGACCGTCAACCGCCGATATTGAAACAAATGGAATATTGGATGTTTTTTGCCTCTGGACCTTCGCTTGGATGAGCGCTAATTCAGTGTCCGTGGCCCAAGTGGCGGAATGGTAGACGCAGGGGATTCAAAATCCCCCGCCTTCACGGGCGTGAGAGTTCGAGTCTCTCCTTGGGCACCACATTATTTCCTCCGATTCTAGTTTGACGCTTGTGATCAGAGGGTTGCATGTGCCTATTGTTGCAAAATCCGGCAGGTCGTTTTCGAGTTTTTTCGGCGAAGTTGCAACGCGACGATCATATCCCCAAGCCGGTTTCGACGTCGAAGCTGAAGTCGCACCTTTGCCTCACACCTGTTTCGAATGGCACGGTGGTCTAGTTTAGCTTGGGAAACAATCAGGCGACTTTGAATGTTATTGACCACGCATCTTGCTTTTGAGCCTCTGTGACGGCGCAAATGAGGTGGATCGTAAACACAGCGCTTCAGGTCTTGTTCTGATACCATTTCAGGATGAAGACGCGAATGGCCGAGGCCAAACCCGTTTCAGGATCACGTGCCACATCAATTTGTGCGGCCAAAACGTTGATTGGCATTTCTTTTTCAGCGGCAATTTGACGGAAAGCGCGCCAGAATTCATCCTCCAATGACACCGAAGTTCGGTGCCCCTTGAGGGTCAAAGAGCGTTTAACCGGACGGCCGCTCATCCGTCCAACTCATGATTGTCGAGGTCGCGCTTCTGCTTTTCCTGCTGCAGCTTGATGACCTCTTTCTCGGCCTTGGTTCGCCCAAAGGTTACGGCGTTGTGGTCTGCAAGGGCCTTTTTTTTGGCCCGAGCCTTTTCTTTGCGAAACCGATTCAGGTTGATCGGGGTGCTCATTGAAAAGTTCTTACCTGCGTCAGGGCATCGAACAGGGCTTTCTTACTGTCTTCGGACAAACAATCAACCTGAACCACAGCGTTAAAATCATCCCGATCTGAGGCATGAACAGGTGTTTGGTCTTGCAGTGCAGCAATAATCTGGGCGCCAAGGTCCAATATGGCGGGGCGTACCTCCTGCGTTAAGTCACGATAGGTGGTTGGGGCCTGATCAGAGGCCCACCGGGCGATCCAACAAGTTTGAATGTCTTTGGCAGCCGAGATCTGGGATTCGAAAAAAGCCTGGGTCGCCTTAGGATCCAAACCGGCCTTTGTTGCCGTTTCCAACGTCCCGGTGATGACGATCTGTTCGCGGGCAAGATCTTCGACGGGCAGGTCGTTTGCGAATTTATACGCTGCCACGTCCCGCATCCATTCCAGCCTTGCATCAATAAGCCCAAATAGTTCCGCTTGGGCTGTTGTCGCCATGCCTGCCAGAGACAAGCACAGCGCTATTTGCGTCAATCGCGCCGTCATTTAGGCCCGATCATCTGCTCTGGGCGAACTACGGCGTCAAAGGTCGCCTCATCCACAAAGCCCAGTGCGATGGCCTCTTCCTTGAGGGTTGTGCCGTTCTTATGCGCCGTCTTGGCAACTTTCGTTGCGTTGTCATAGCCGATGGTCGGGGCCAACGCCGTGACCAGCATTAGCGATTCCTTCATCAGCTTGTCGATGCGCGGTTCGTTGGCCTTGATGCCCAGTAACATCCGCTCGGAAAAGCTGTCTGTAGCATCGCCCAGCAGCTGGATTGACTGCAGCAGGTTGTAGGACATCATCGGGTTGTAGACGTTCAGTTCGAAATGACCCTGGCTGCCTGCGAAAGTCATCGCGGCGTTGTTGCCCATCACATGCGCGGCGACCTGTGTCAGCGCTTCGGCCTGTGTCGGGTTCACCTTGCCGGGCATGATCGACGAGCCGGGCTCGTTCTCGGGCAGGATCAGTTCACCCAGACCCGAACGCGGACCGGAGCCCAGGAAACGAATGTCATTGGCGATCTTGTAGCAGCTACCGGCAATGGTGGCCAAAGCGCCGGACAGGAACACCATGGCATCATGGGCTGCCAGTGCCTCGAATTTATTCGGCGCGGTCACGAAGGGCAGGTCGGTGATATCGGCCATATGGCCGGCGACGGCCTCGCTCCAACCATGCTGCGTGTTCAGCCCAGTACCAACTGCAGTACCGCCCTGCGCCAGTTCGTAAATTCCCGGCATCGCCGCGTGAACACGGGCGATTCCCTGACGAATCTGATGGGCATAACCGCTGAATTCCTGTCCCAGCGTCAAAGGCGTCGCGTCTTGGGTGTGGGTCCGGCCGATTTTGATGATGTCTTTGAATTCTTCGGCCTTCTGCTCGAGCCCTGAGGCCAGCTTTTCAAGTCCCGGAAGCAGCACGTCGCGCACACTCATGGCAGCGGCGATATGCATGGCGGTGGGGAAGGTGTCGTTCGAGGACTGACCCATGTTGCAGTGATCGTTCGGATGCACCGGGTCTTTTGAGCCAATCACACCACCCAGGATCTCGATGGCGCGGTTTGCGATAACCTCGTTCGAATTCATGTTCGACTGGGTGCCAGAGCCGGTCTGCCAGACGACCAGTGGGAAGTTGTCATCAAACTTTCCCTCGATCACTTCACTGGCGGCCTCGATGATCGCGTCGGCGATCTTGGCTTCCAGTTTGCCGGTGGCCTTGTTCTGTATTGCGCAGGCCTTTTTGATCACGCCCAGCGCGCGGACGATGGCGACGGGTTGCTTTTCCCAACCGATGGGGAAATTCATGATCGAACGCTGCGTCTGTGCGCCCCAATATTTGTCGGCAGGGACTTCTAGCGGGCCAAAGCTGTCGGATTCGGTGCGGGTCTGAGACATCTGTCACTCCGTCTGGTATGCGATTGTATGCCGTTTAGCCGCAGCAAAGCCGTGACGCAATCGGCCAGTTGCGCGCACCTTAAACTCAGGTGCTCCAAAGGTATAGGTGCCGGGGTGCGTCACTTTAAATGAGAAAGAGATGGATTGTGCCATTGTGTGCAGGCCCCTCTGAGCTACAATAGGAGGGTGAACGCCGTGGAGGACAAAATGCCGAATTTCCATCGATTTGCGCTGTCCAAAGCCGTCGTGGCCATTGCTGTTTGCGCGGTGTGGTTGTCCGTATTCAGCCTTTCTGCACGGGCAGCAGAAATTGCCCCGTTTGTCGGAGATTATATCGGTTCTGCAAGCGTCGAGGATGTGGACGGCACCTCGACCCCGCGGGACATGAGCGTTTCCATTTTTGAAACCAAAAACGGGTTTAATGTCAGTTGGCGGACCACGACCTACAAATTGGACGGGCGCGTAAAGGAACAAAAGTTCTCTATCGACTTTGTGCCTTCGGGGCGTGGCGATTTGTTTTCGGCAGCCATGAAGCGCAACGTGTTCGGCCACGAAGTGCCGTTGGACCCGATGAAGGGTGAACCCTTTGTCTGGGGGCGCATCGTCGATGACACGCTGACCGTGTATTCCCTGTTCATTGATGAGGATGGGGGATACGAATTACAGCAATTCGACCGAACACTGGGTGAAGGCGGGCTGAACCTGTCCTTCTCTCGCTTTATTGACGGGGTAAAATCCAGGTCGGTCGAGACATTCTTGCAAAGAAAATAACCCCGTACGGGGCGGGGTTGTGCGGGTCACTTCCGGAAGCTGTCCAAGGACACAACATCGGCGTCATGTTGTGTCTCTTCCTCTTCGACCTCAATCGACTCTTCCAAGATGTCCTCTTCATCGATCTCATCCTCGGGGCTTTCGAACCGCAGGCCAAACTCGACTGACGGGTCCACAAAGGTCTTGATCGCAGCATAGGGGATATACAGCGGTTCGGGTGAGTCACCGAAATTCAATGTGATTGCGAAGCCCGTTTCGCCAACCTCAAGGTTTTCGAACCAATGCTGCATGACGATTGTCATTTCTTCGGGATACCGCTCGTGCAGCCAGTCGGCGATCTCGACCCCGTCCTCGCGCGTGTCGAACGTGATGAAAAAGTGATGCGCCCCGGGTAAACCGGTTTCGGAAACATCCGTCAGCACTTTCTTGATAAGTCCGCGCATGGCGGAGTGCATCAGGTTACCGTAATCGATGCCTTGCGACATGTGTGATCCTCAAAAGTGGTTACGACCAGCATAGGGCTTTTGTTCGGAAACGAAAGAGCGGGTATGGCCGGATTGATCAGATATTGTGAGCGGCCAGCCCGGCGACGGACATCAGGGCCAACACCATGCCCATCCCCAATTTGGCTCGAAAAATCAAGACCCCAGCCAGAATAGTTAAGCCCAAAGCTGTGAAGTCCAGCTGAGAAAGTTGCGGCACGGGTATTGCCAGCGGACCCCAGGATATGTGTGGGACTGATTCGAATAGAACGTTCAGGGCAAACCACACGGAGAGGTTGAGAATCACGCCTACAACAGCCGCGGTGATGCCATGAAGAGCCGCAGACAGGCGCGGGCGTGTGGCCAACCGATCCAGATAGGGGGCAGCCAGAAATATCCACAGAAAGCAAGGCACAAATGTAGCCCAAAGCGCGACGACCCCAGCAGCCAGCGCCAGGCCGAAACCTCCGCTCAGCGCGCCCGCAAGCATCGCAACGAATTGCGTCACCAGAATCAGTGGGCCGGGTGTCGTTTCGGCAAGACCCAACCCGTCGATCATCTGATCTGTGCTGATCCAGTGATACTGATCCACAACCGTTTGGGTCATGTAGGCCAACACCGCATAAGCGCCGCCAAAGGTAACAACGGCCAGTCGCGCAAAGAACCATCCCAGATCGCTCAGCAATTGATGACCGCTGAGGGTTAACGCAACCAGCGGGCCCAGCCAAAGCGGCAGCCAGATAGCGGCCGTTCGGGCAGAGCGTGCAAGCTGCGATGTTTGGTTCGGCTTAGGTGGTTCGAACGGGCCCCTGAATGTCGCATATCCCCAAAGTGCGGCAGCAAAAATGATCAGCGGGAAGGGCAGGTTCAGCAGGAAAATGGACAGGAAAGACAGCGCAGCGATGATGCGATGATCCTTGTCCGTCATAGCCTTGCGCGAAAGGTTGCGCAGCGCCTGCAGGACGATCACGATGACGGTCGCCTTGATGCCGATAAAGGCCGACTGCACCAACGGAACATCTCCGAACGCAACATAAAGCGCGACCAGGATCGCGATAATCAAGGCTCCGGGCAAGACAAACAAGCTGCCAGCGATTAAGCCGCCGGTGACCCCACGCAAGCGCCAGCCCGCGTAGGTGGCCAGTTGCATCGCCTCGGGGCCCGGCAGCAACATGCACAGCGACAAGGCGCGCAGATAGGTCTGTTCATCCAGCCAAGGTCGACGTTCAACCAATTCCTGATGCATCAGGGATATCTGTGCCGCCGGACCGCCGAATGACAACAGGCCGATACGACCAAATACTTTGACCAACTCATTCAGTGTCGGCGTCATGTGTGACGCTCCGCCGGCCAGTCATGGCTTTCATCAAAGCCGTCGCGGGCCCAGCGATACAGGGCGTCATAAACAGACATTCCTGCGTCGAGATTTTCGTGATCATCACGGTATTGGCGGGATAGTCCGACCGAAATCGCCAGCAATCCCGCGGCTTCTGGTGCGAGGTCATGTCGATTGGTGTCTGCTGCGCGAACGACGGTTGCCAAACGGTCCAGCGCGGGCAAGTGCAGGTTGAACTCGTCGAGCATCGTATCAAATGTGCATTTGTCTGCGCGGTGGCTCCAAAACGTATCATTGATATCAAACGGGACCGCACCAAAGATATCGGCGACGCTTTGAACCTCTGACGGGGCGACGAATAAGAAACGTGCATTAGGGTCCACAAACCGGCGGATCAGCCAGGGGCAGGCAATTCTATCAATCTTGGGCCTATGTCGTGTGACCCATAGGGTTCCGCGGTCGTGGAATGGCGGAATAGCAGAGGCGGGAATACGTGGAGCGCCCGGCATATCCCGCCATGCGTACATACCACCTTCCAGATACTCGGCCTGCTGCCCCTCGCTTCGAAGCCATGACACGACACCCTGGCTCAGCTTTTTACCCTTTTGACAGATGATGACGCTGGGGCGGTCAGCAATGACATCAAGAAGCCCCGGAAGATCTTTGGCGGCATGGCGAACGGAGCCTGGGATGAAAAAAGGATCGTCGTCAAAGTCGGCATCCACGCAAATATCGACCAAGACCGGCGCCTGTGGCGTTCCGATCAGGCGTAATAGTTGTTTCGGTGTTATTGAATTGGGCGCAGCCATGGCATGTCTCCTGAGCTATTTCGGATACATGCGAAACTTAGGCTGTCGCCTCACGGGGCGTTCGCAATTTTACCCCATGGCTCTTGCTACCGTGCAAGCGCCGTTGGGGTCAAGATTGCTTTGGATTCAGGCCCAGTCCAGTCTTTGCCCGGTCATACAAACGGGCAGGGTGTCTGCGGGAAACTGGCCCAGTTCTTCAAAAAACGAGACGAAATCGAAGTGGTTGTACGCCTCGACCATTTTGTTGTCCTTGAAGCGCGCCATTACCTGACCGGTCACTTCCAGCGGTGCGCCATTGTCGGCGCGGGACGTATGCACATGCAGGATGGCCGAGACCCAATCTTCGTTTTCGATAATCTTGGGCAGCTCTACCTTGATGTCACCGAGGATATGGCGGAAGGCCGTGACCAGATCACGGAAATCGTCAGCACCGACCTGCATTTCAGGAATCAGCCCTTCCGCCATTGTTTCAGGTGCAAAGAACTGATCGATCGCCTCGGTGTTTCCGTTTTCCCAAACCTCAGAATACCATGTTCTGAGTATCTCTGAATTTGTCATCCCAGTTCTCCTGTCCAAGTGAGGGCATGATGACAGGCAGGAATGAACAAACTCTGAATGCGCGCAGAGCAGGGCAATAAAATCAGACATATTGGGGGTTATGCAGGTTTCTGTTGCCAGGTACCTGCGAACCCCGCCTTACGCGGCTAGGCGCAAGGGCTTAGATTTCGGTCTTGTTACTGCTTACGCAGCAACTGCAACCGGAGCACGATTGTCGTTTGCAATTGTACTATTTTCGCCGGTAACGGTGGCAGACAGCCGAGACAAAGCTAACCCCTTTAGACGTTCGTCGATCCTGTTTCGGCCCCAAAATCCCCAAACGAAGGATGATTGGTGGAGCCGCCGGGTACCGCCCCCGGGTCCGATCCGCTTATTACGAGCGCGTTTATGTCCATAGTCCCGAAGGACATGTCTTATATAGGTGAGGTGATGGGCGGATGCAAACTCGGAATCGCGTCTGAACCGCCCTAAATCTTAAGCCGGTTAAGCCGCTTTATGATAGTTCGCGGCAATCAGCCAAACCGCCAGAACCAGCTCAATTCCCCCAAAAATCAACGCCTTGGCGAATGGCGGGTTGTCCAGTGCAATCGACACGAACCGGCCCAAAGCCGCCCCGGAATAGACAACGCCCAGCATCACATAGGCCATCGGATTGTTCAGCCAGATCACGACAAGTCCGGTCACAACAAACAATCCGCCGACCGAGGCGCGCATCTCGGACAGTCCCATTGTGCTGTTGGTGGGCGCCAGATCCAAAGCAGACGCTGTGTGTGCCGGGGCCAGAAATCCAAACGCTCCGAACCCAACGGTTAGCAAGGCGGCGATGACGTTCAATGTTGTGACCATTCCGGCCCCCTTGTGGTTCAGGCCGCGTAGGCCGCGTCAAAGAAATCGCGTTCCAGTTCGACTGCGCGATGGAACAACCGCGTGACCTCGGCCTGTTCAGCCGCATCCAGCGTGGGCCAGACCTTGTCCAACTGGCAACGCAGATATTCGACCACGCTTTCAAAGCCTTCGCCCGCATGTAGCGTGATCCATTCGGCAAACCAGAAGGGCAAGCCGTCTTTGGGTGGATTTTCCGGGCTGGCCCAGCTCAAATAGACCCATTCGGCCACAACAAGCACGGCCAGCATGTTCTGGTATCGGCCAGAGGCTGCCGCCTCGGCCATCAGGTTCTGAAACGCCTGTGTGGCAGGCGCGGGGTCAGTGCTGGGTTCTGTGCCCAAAGCTTCCATGGCACGCAGGAAATAGGTGTTCTCGGGGCCAGTGATCACCGCCAGAAACTGCGCGGCAGGCACGCTGTCTGCGAGTGTCGGAGCGTTCGCGATGGCACTGGCCAGCAGGCGCACAAACCCGTCTACGAATTGATAATCCTGCCGCAAGTACCAACGCATCTTGCCCTGAGGCAGGGTGCCGTCGGACAGTTCGCGCGTGAAGGCGTGGGTGGTGGCGGCCTGCCAGTCGTTGTTCCTGCCCAGACGCAGCATTTCGGTTGGGCGGGCTTGGTCTTGCATTTGGAAGCTCCGTATTTGTCTTGCCGAAGACAAAGCGCGTTTCAAAACAAAGTACAAGGTCACGCGAGCGCGGACCAAAGGCCAAGACCTCCGACCAGAATAAGGCTCAGCGCCCAGATGAGTTCCAGGTTGAACCAACTGCGTGTCAGAACCTGCAGGCCCAGCCAGCGATAGACGGCGAAGGCCAGCAAACCTCCGCCCAGAACCATGGCGGCCGTGTGCAACGCGGCAACACCAAGAACCAGTAGGGTGTTGGTTGTCATGATCCGCGAAATTGCTTGATGCCCAGCGTCCAGTTCATCAACAGCGCACAGGCCCAGATAGATTGGAACCAGCATCAGGGCGGCCCCGTGGGCGAGCGCGACGAGGAAAGACCATAACGCCAGTTTGCTTGGAGGAATACGTGACAGAAAGCGGGGATGGCGGCGGGTGATGGCGATGAACAGCCCCATCCCGATGACGATCAGCGCAGCTCCGATTCGGATTTCTTTCTGATAATCGACCAGAACCGTCATCAGGGCAAAAGGCAGCAACACCCCCAACATGGCCACGAAATGCCCGCCTGCCAAAGCCGCCAGTGCCTGCCATAGGGCGGATTGGCGTTGTTCCATCAAGGCAGATGATACCGCCAGCGGCCAGCCCATGCCGGGGTTCAGACCGTGATAGGCGCCACTCAGAACAACGGCCAGCCAAAGGCCGGCCGTTGATGTCATCAAAACGTCCAACTCAGACCGATGGGTAGCAGAAGCTGTCGGTCGAACAGTCTCCACCCTCTAATCGGATTTGGTGGCTGCGATAGCCGTCAGGGAACGCGACCCAGAATTTCGGATCCAGCGTCAGCCCGCCGTTCTCGCCAACATCCGCTTTGACCATGGCCGCGCCGCCTTCGCCGGGATAGAACTGATCGTCCCATGTGGAATAGAGCGAATTGGTCCAGTAGACGCGTTTGCCATCGCGGCTGATTTCAACCATTTGAGGGCCATAGCCAAAATTCTGACCATTCGGATGCTTGGTTTTCTTTACGATCCCCCCGATTTCAACCATGCCCGCCAGTTTGGGATTCATCGGGTCCGACACATCGTATTGGTGCATCTCTCCTGTGCCCCAGCACGAGACGTAGAGGTACTTGTCGTCCAGGCTGAGATCGATGTCGGTGACAAGAGGTGGCACAGCCGAAAACCCTTTGAGCAAATCTGGCAGATCATTCGGATCAGCAGGTTGCGGATCGATGGTGATGGTCTTTTTGGCCTCGAATGTGCCGTCATCATTGCGCCACCAGGTGAAGATCGCACCTTGCAGGTTGGTGGTATCCACAACAACGCCACAGAACCCGTACTGTTTGACCGGGTCATGGGCCGGGCGGATTTCCAGCGCCATCTGGTGATTTTCACCCAGATCGATGGTCTGGATATTTGTCCGGTTGCGCAGGTTCCAGAAATGGATGCGATGGCCATATTTGTTCGACAGCAGATCTTCGGCAACGATTCCGTTTTCGAATTGTGGGGGCAGGCCCCATTCAGAGCTGACCATGTAATCCCGCGGCAGGTTCCACCAGAAATCATAGTGCTTGTCCTGCACGCCGCGTTCGATCTCATAGCGCCCGATGATCTCGAAGCTCTCGCAATCCATGATGAAAATGCCCGGAGGTCCGTCGGTGCCGTCGGGACCACCACCGCCCAGTGTGCTGACATAGATGCCTTCGGGTCCGCAATGGATCGTATGCGGGCGGGAATACCCAGTCTTTGCAAAGACTTCTTCGGGTTCGATGATCTTGTGAATCTTCGCCTCGAGCGGGTTTTTAACATCGATGACGTATATCCGACTGGAACGAATACCTGGGATGATCAGATAGCGCCGCTCTAAAAAGGCGTGCCCGGTCAGCGGTGACAAAGCGGATGAACATGCGTTCCAACCGAAATGGTGAAACTCGTCGCCTTTCTCTGGCATGATCACCTGATGTACGATCTTCCCGAAATCGTCGGATGTCGGATCGACATTCACAACCGCCAGCCCGTCGGGCTGCGAAAAATCAGGGCTTAGCATCAAGGTGAAAGCAAGCGTTTCAGTGGGGCCCTCCATCGCAAGTTTGGCAGATGGATAAAAGGTTGGGTCCGGTCTAGTGTTCATAACGTCCTCCCGTAAGTCATTGACCTTCAATTCATATTGAGAGTTCCGGTCTTGTCGCCGGGTGACATTCTACCTGCTCTTCTGCCTTTCGTCTTCTGAGTGCGTGTGCGCCTTTAGGCGGGTTTGCGTTTGCTCTCGACCACATCCTGAGCCAGCTGTCGGGTATAGTGTTCCAGATCGATCAGGGCTGAGTCCACGGTTTCAGCGTCTTGTGCCTCAAGCGCGTCGGCTATTCTGGTGTGTAGCGTAATGATTTCCTCACGGGACCGCGCCGTGAAGGTGATCATGTTCATCAGCGGCTGCATCGCTTCTACAGCTCCGGCCAGTTGGTAAGACAGCACCGGATTTTCCGCCCCGTCCACCAGCGCACGGTGAAAGGTGACATCCGAAGCGCAAAATGCTTCATCCGTCAGACCGGGTTGGGACTGACGGAAAATCTCGGCTCGCATGGTGGCCAGTTGGTCCGCTGTGCGTCGCTGTGCAGACAACGGGGCGCAGGCTCTTTCCAGAGCATAGCGCGCCTCGCAGGCGGTATCGAAGCTGACGGCGTTCATTGAAAGCAGCAGGGTCGAGGTCGTGACCTGCTGGGAATAGGCGTCCTCAAAACTCAGCCGGTTCACAAACGCGCCGCCTGACGCGCCGCGTTGAGTGCGGATCAGGGATTGTGCTGCAAGCCGTTTCAACGCTTCACGCACAGTTGGGCGTGAGACCTGAAATTGATCGGACAGTTCAGCCTCGGAAGGCAGGCGTGCGTCAACGATTAACTCACCTGACACAATCGCATCCCGAATGGCTTGCGCGATCTGGGCGGACAGGTCAGCGGTTTTCCGGGGCGCGGCTTTCATCTTCAGAGGACCTTGGGCAAGTTTTTATTTGTCTGACATTTAAAAGTCTGACATTTGAAAAGCAAGGGAGTTGAGTCGGGAGGCCGAAGTGAGTCGTACGTGGCTGCGCAGCGGAATGTGGCTGGGCTTTTATGTCCTGATCTTGTGGGCGTGGTGGGTCATGTTCTCAATGAGCCGAGACATGGACCTTGATCTGATCGGTCGCCCCGGACCAATGGGGCAGACCATGGCGGCCATGGATCCGCGCATGGACATGTATATGCCCATGGCCGAGTTTGGGCCGCTGTTCTCAATGTGGGCGATCATGATGGCGGCGATGATGCTGCCTACGCTTGTACCAACCCTGCGAAGCTATGACGACCTGATCCGCAGCGCCAATGGCAGCCGTGCGGGCTGGATGGGCGTTCTGGCGGGGTATTCGATCGTCTGGGTTGGATTTGCGGCTCTGATTGCAGGAATTCAGCTGGTTTTGTTGTTTGGCGGTGTGGTCGATATGCTGGGCATAACCAAGTCCGGCTGGCTTGCGGGCGGATTGATGATCGCAGTGGGGGCCTTTCAGTTCACCCGTGTGAAAGAGGTTTGCCACGGAGTCTGTCACGCACCTATGACCTATTTTCTAGGCCACTGGAAAACCGGTTTCGCGGGTGGTGTTCGCATGGGATTAGGCCTGGGCGTGTTTTGCGTCGGCTGCTGCTGGGGCTTTATGGCGCTGGGATTTGTGGGCGGTGTCATGAGCCTGTTGTGGATGGGTCTCGCGACGCTGTTCATGGTTTTGGAAAAACTCCCCCAGATCGGGCACGCGATAACGCGGCCCATGGGGTTTGCATTAATAGCGGGCGGTCTGGTCCTGCTCGTCTATCCAATTAGCTACGGAGGTTAAGCCAATGGCAAAAAACAGAAAACCAGAAGCCGATAGGTTGCCCATCAGCCAGCGGATCGACAGCCGGATGCCAAACCCTAAACGGCGCGAGATGAGCCCGACTGAATGGGCGATCAAAGGCGAATTGATCCTGAACTGCTCGTGCGATGTGTTCTGCCCCTGTGTTGTGTCGCTGGGCGCGCATCCTCCGACCGAGGGCCATTGCCATGCCTGGATGGGCATCATCGTTGATGAAGGACATTACGAGGGCGAAGATCTGTCGGGGCTGAATGTCGGACTGCTGGTCGATATTCCGGGCCGGATGGGCGAAGGTCAGTGGAAAGTAGCGGCGTATGTCGACGAACGGGCCAGCGGTAAGGCCTACAATGGTTTACTGCAAATATTTAGCGGACAGGCGGGCGGTACCACCGGGCTCTTCACCATGCTGGTCAGCGAGATCATAGGGGCCGAGCGCGCACCGGTTCAGATTGAACGCGACGGGACCAAGCGTCGTATCATGATAGGTCGCAAGATTCAGGGCGAGATCGAGATGCTCGGCGGTAAAGATCCAGAGCATCCTGTCATGGTATCGAACTCGAAATACTGGATGGGACCGGACATTATCGTGGCACGGGGCACGAAATCGAAAGTGCGTGATTACGGTCGGGTTTGGGACTTTGGCGGAAAGTCAGCAGAAATTTGCCCGATTGACTGGCGCGGGCCAAAGTGATGATCACCGGCGCATACGCACGTGAGATGGCGCAGTACAATCATTGGCAAAACAAGCAGTTGGCGGAGTTCTTTCAGGCACTTTCTCACGAAGAACTGATCCTCGAACGTGGTGCTTTTTTTGGCTCGATACTGGGCACAGCCAACCATTTGCTTTGGGGTGATTGGATCTGGATGTCTCGTTTTGAAAATGGGGACGGACCGGAAAGCAACGTTCACCGCGCAGGCGGTGGTATTCATGAAAGCGTGTATCTGTGCCCCGACTTGCTTGCGTGGCTGCCCCTGCGTGAAAAGATCGACGCGCGGATCATCAAATGGGCGGAAACCCTGGAGGATGAACCTCTGACAGGTCCGTTCACATGGTATTCGGCCGCGAAACAGGCCGACATTACTTTACCTTACGCGCGTTGCGTCATCCATATGTTCAACCACCAGACCCACCACCGCGGACAATTGCACAAAATGCTGACCGAGGCTGGATCTCAAGCACCCGTCAGTGATCTTGTCTTCATGCCACAGGAGGTTTGAATGCCGCAAATATCTGCTTCTCGCCGCCTGAGGCGCACGCCATTCTCGGATGGGGTCGAAGCCGCTGGGGTCAAGGGGTATACGGTATATAACCGTATGTTGTTGCCCACTGTTTTCGAAAGCGTTCAGGCCGATTACCGGCATTTGAAGACCCATGTGCAGGTGTGGGATGTGGCCTGTGAACGTCAGGTTGAACTGCGCGGGCCGGACGCCGCACGTCTGATGCAGATGCTGACTCCGCGCGACTTGCGAGGGATGTTGCCCGGCCAGTGTTTCTATGTGCCGATCGTTGATGAAACGGGTGGAATGCTGAATGATCCCGTGGCGGTGAAACTGTCTGAAGACCGTTGGTGGATCTCGATTGCTGACAGTGACTTGTTGCTGTGGGTCAAAGGGATCGCCGTAGGGTATCGTTTGGATGTGTTGGTGGACGAACCGGATGTATCGCCGCTTGCGGTTCAGGGCCCCAAGGCAGATGAGCTTATGGCCCGCGTGTTTGGAGACCGAGTACGGGACATCCGGTTCTTCAAGTTCGATATGTTCGAATTTGAAGGGCGCGATCTGGCCGTGGCGCGCTCGGGTTATTCCAAACAGGGCGGGTTTGAGATTTATGTTGAGGGCAGCGACATTGGTATGCCCCTCTGGAACGCGTTGTTTGGTGCAGGCGAAGATCTTCGGGTGCGTGCAGGCTGTCCAAACCTGATCGAGCGGATCGAGGGCGGTTTGTTGTCCTATGGCAATGACATGACTGATGACAACACCCCACATGAATGTGGTTTGGGCAAATTCTGCAACACACACACGGCCATCGGCTGCATCGGTCGCGACGCGTTGCTGCGCGTGGCCAAGGAAGGGCCCATTCAGCAAATCCGACCTATCGCGATTGCGGGCGATCCTGTGCCGGGCTGCGATCGGCCTTGGGGTCTTTACGCGGACGGAAAGTGGGTCGGTCAGGTGACGTCCGCCGCCTGGTCGCCTGATTTCAAAACCAACGTGGCGATTGGCATGGTGCGATTGAGCCACTGGGAAGCGGGAACGGAACTGGACGTGGAAACACCGGATGGAATGCGTCGCGCAACCGTGCAGGCGCATTTTTGGATTTAAAGGGGGGTTGGGGGCGCTGCCCCCGTCGCTACGCGACTCCCCCGGGATATTTTGGGCCAGGTGAAGAACCGGGCTAGGCGCAGAAACACGAAAGGATTTGAAAATGTTCAATGCTCTGGTGATGGAGAAGGACGAAGAAAGCGGATTGGCGAGCCCATCGGTCAAACAGTTGTCGGAAGATGATCTGCCGCAAGGTGAAGTCACCGTTGCTGTTGAGTATTCAACGGTCAACTACAAGGACGGTCTTTGCCTGTCTCCCAAAGGGGGCGGGCTGGTGCGGGCCTATCCGCATGTGCCGGGCATCGATTTTGCCGGTACGGTCGAAGCTTCGTCAGATGATCGCTACAAACCCGGTGACAAGGTTGTTCTGACCGGCTGGCGTGTCGGTGAGGCGCATTGGGGCGGCTACTCTCAGAAAGCCAATGCGCGGGCCGATTGGTTGGTCCCGCTGCCTGACGGGTTGGACGCGCGGCAGGCCATGGCTGTCGGTACCGCCGGTTTCACGGCCATGCTAGCGGTCATGGCACTGGAGGATCACGGGCTGACCCCGGATCGGGGGCCGGTTCTGGTAACAGGGGCTGCTGGCGGTGTCGGGTCGGTCGCCACGGCCATTCTGGGCAATCTGGGATATGAGGTTGCCGCAGTAACCGGGCGGCCCGAAACCGGTGACTATCTGAAGTCATTGGGGGCGACGACCATTGTGCCGCGCGATGACCTGAACGAGACCACCAAACGTCCGCTGGAAAGCGAGGCCTGGGCTGGCTGCGTGGATGCAGTGGGTGGCGAGATGCTGGCGCGTGTTCTGGGTCAGATGAAATATGGCTGTTCGGTTGCAGCGGTAGGTTTGGCCGGGGGCGCGGCGCTGCCCGCGACGGTGATTCCGTTCCTGCTGCGTGGAGTGAACCTGTTGGGGATCGACAGCGTGATGCAGCCTTATGGCAACCGGTTGCGCGCCTGGAAGCGGATCGCCACTGATTTGCCGATGGACAGGTTGGACGCGATGGTCCAGCCCGCCGCACTTTCGGATCTGCCTCAGTTGGGTGCCGATATCCTGAAAGGGCAGGTCAAGGGCCGCGTTGTGGTTGATGTGAACGCATAGATTTGGGTATCCGGGCAGCTCTGGCCGAGGTCACTCGGCTGGAGCTGCGTCAAGTTGGTACAAAATGGTCGCAACACCTCTGGCCATTGATACAATTCCCGACCATGATTGCTATACATCCCAATTGTGATGGCGTAAGACCCATCCAAAGAGTACCTGAATACGGGGAGTGAGCAGCATGTCTGACGACTTCGAACTGGACATCGATGATTTGCAGCGCCGCATGGATGGCGCCATGGCCAATCTGAAAACCGAATTTGCCTCGCTGCGCACGGGTCGTGCTTCGGCATCGATGCTTGAGCCGGTGATGGTTGACGCTTATGGCTCGATGACGCCGATCAACCAGGTGGGCACAGTAAACGTGCCCGAGCCCCGAATGGTGACTATAAATGTGTGGGATAAGTCACTGGTTGGAAAGGTAGAAAAGGCCATTCGCGAAAGCGGCCTTGGTATCAATCCTCAGCTGAACGGCACCATCATCATGTTGCCGATTCCCGAACTGAACGAAGAACGCCGCCGCGAACTGGGTAAAGTTGCCGGGCAATATGCAGAGAGCGCGCGTGTTGCGATCCGCAATGTGCGTCGCGACGGTATGGACCAGATCAAGAAAGCCAAGGCAGACGGAATGTCGGAAGACGATCAGAAGCTGTGGGAAAGCGAAGTTCAGGATCTGACGGATGAGATGATCAAGGCGGTTGATGTAGCACTTGAAACCAAGCAAGCCGAAATCATGCAGGTCTGAGCTGGTTTGATGCCCAAAGATCCCCAACCCGAACTGCTTTGCGGCCCGCGTCACGTCGCCATCATCATGGATGGCAATGGTCGCTGGGCTCAGGCGCGTGGCCGCCCCCGGCTGTTCGGTCATCACGCCGGTGCGCGTCGGGTTCGCGAGATCGTCGAAGCCTGCCCAAGATTGGGGATCAAGTATCTGACCGTTTTTGCGTTTTCGACTGAAAACTGGAAGCGGACACAGGTTGAAGTGGCGGGGCTGATGAGCCTGTTTCGCCGGTACATCATCAAAGAAACCCGGACGCTGGCTGAAAACGGTGTACGCGTACGATTTATTGGTGACCGCGTGCGGTTGGACACAAAACTGACCGAATTGATGGATGCTCTGGAACAAGAAACAAAGAACAATGACCTCGTTCATCTGACCGTGGCGCTAAACTATGGTGGCCGGGATGAAGTGGCGCGCGCCACGAAAAGACTGGCGCGGGATGTCGCTGAAGGACGGTTGAAACCTGACGAGGTGGATGAGGAAACATTGCCTAAGTATCTGGATACGCGTGTACTTCCTGACCCCGATCTTGTCGTACGTACCAGCGGTGAAGCGCGTATTTCGAACTTTCTTTTGTGGCAGTCCGCCTATTCCGAGTATGAGTTCATCAATACCCTGTGGCCGGATTTCACCGCCACCGAGCTTGAACGGCTATGTCGCAATTTCGGCTCGAGAGAACGCCGGTTCGGAGCGGTTCTGGCATGAGCGAGGGCCGATGGTCTGACCTGACGGCGCGAGTTCTTTCGGCAGCGGTACTGGTCGCGATCGGCGCGATTGAGGTGTGGCTGGGTGGCGTGTGGTTCGAAACCTTTATTGCGGTCGCCTGTGGTTTGATGGCCTGGGAATTGGTGCGCATGATCGAGCCCCAAAGCCCTGGCGTGGCCGTTCAATTGGGTATTCTTACAAGCGCGTCGGTTCTGCTGAGCTATCATTTGCCGCCAGTTTATACACTGCCCGTGGTGATCGCGCCCGCCTTGGTGGGTATGGGGCAGTTGAGCCGGTCGAAAATTCTGTATGCGTTGTTTGCAGTTTGGATCGTTGGGGCTGGACTAGGCTTTATCTCGATCCGTGAGAATTCTGGCTTTGGCTGGATGGTTTGGCTGATTGCGGTCGTGGTTGCGACGGATGTTGCAGGCTATTTTGTAGGCAAAGCGATAGGTGGCCCCAAGTTTTGGCCTAAGGTGAGTCCGAAAAAGACATGGTCGGGTACGGCAGGGGGTTGGGCGGCTGCTGCTTGCGTCGGGATTGTCTTTGCGGCCCATGCCGGTTTCGGAGTGGCCTTCGTTATTGTTTCGGTTTTGGCCTCAATGGCCAGTCAGGCTGGTGATATTGTCGAAAGTGCGGTCAAACGCAAGTTTGGAGTCAAAGACAGTTCAAACCTGATCCCGGGCCATGGCGGCTTTTTGGATCGCTTTGATGGTATGATGGGCGCTGCCTTGTTTGTTCTGATCGCGGGGCTGATCTATGCGCCAGGTGGAATGTAATGCGCAGGGTTTCTATTCTCGGATCCACGGGCTCGATCGGGCAAAACACAATCGACCTGATCGCCCGCGCGCCAGACGACTACGAGGTCGTGGCTTTAACGGGCGGCTTAAACATCCAGAAGCTGGCCGATGATGCATGCCGTTTGGGGGCCGAACTGGCTGTGACGGCGCATGAAGACAGGTTGGATGATCTGCGTACAGCTCTGGCCGGCAGCGGCGTCGAAGCGGCGGCAGGGGCACGTGCGATTGCGGAAGCTGCCGCACGCCCTGCGGATTGGGTCATGTCTGCCATCGTGGGTGCCGCGGGACTGGCACCAGGACTTGAAGCGCTGAAACAGGGGGCAACGCTGGCGCTTGCCAACAAAGAAACGCTGGTCTGTGCCGGGTCTTTGGTTTTGCGCACGGCCAAGGCGCACGGCGCGCAATTGCTGCCGGTCGATAGCGAGCATTCAGCCGTGTTTCAAGCGCTGGTCGGAGAGGACATCGGCGCGGTGGAGCGTGTGATCATTACGGCCAGCGGCGGCGCTTTCCGCGACTGGCCGTTGGAAGAACTGGCCAATGCAACGGTTGAACAGGCGTCCAGTCACCCGAATTGGGACATGGGACAGCGCATTACGATCGATAGCGCGTCCATGTTCAACAAGGCTCTGGAAGTGATTGAAACCCATGAGTACTTTGCCGTTTCGCCTGAACAAATCGAGGTCTTGGTTCACCCGGAATCGATTGTGCATGCGATGGTCGGGTTTCGGGATGGTGCGATGATGGCCCACATGGGCGAACCAGATATGCGTCATGCCATCGGGTATGCCCTGCACTGGCCAGAACGGCGTGAGCTTCCTGTGAAACAACTTGATCTTGCGAAACTGGGGCAGTTGAATTTCAAGGCACCGGATCTGACGCGGTATCCTGCGCTGAAACTGGCGTGGGATGTTATGGATCGTGGTGGTCTGGCGGGCGCTGTTTTCAACGCCGCCAAAGAACGTGCGTTGGACCATTTCATTGCGCGCAGGATCGGATTTCTTGACATGGCAGATGCTGTGGCGGCGGTTCTGGACCGCTTTGATGTCGCAGACAGCCTTATTGATGCCCCGATGACCCTTGATAACGTACAGCAAACGGACCATTTGGCACGACAATGGGTCGATGACACCGTGGTGGAACGAGCAGGATAGAATTTTGGACGTACTTTCGCTGATACCGCAATTTGGCAATCTTCTTTGGACGATTGTGGCTTTTGTCATCGCGCTGTCGGTCATCGTGGCCGTGCATGAATACGGTCATTACATTGTCGGACGGTGGTCAGGCATCCATGCTGAGGTATTCTCGATCGGGTTCGGGCCGGTATTGTGGAGCCGTGTCGACAAGCGTGGCACCCGCTGGCAGATCGCGCTGTTACCATTTGGTGGATATGTGAAATTTCTGGGTGATGCCAATGCCGCGTCGGGCAAGGATGACGAGGCGATGGGCGAGATCGCGACCCAAAGCCCGGAAGAGTTGCGGCGCACCATGCATGGGGCCCCTTTATGGGCGCGGGCTGCCACAGTGGCGGCTGGACCGGCGTTCAATTTCGCCATGTCCATTTTGGTCTTTGGTATGATCTTTTGGTCCCAGGGGGTATCGCGCGAGCCGTTGACCGTGGGTTCTCTGCAACCTCTGCCCGGGACGGTACAGGAGCTGCGGGAAGGGGATGTGATCACTGCAATCGCAGGCATCCCGACACCGGATTATGATGAAGAGGGTGCTTGGCAGGATTTCATCGATGCGCTGCCCGTGGAACCGGTTCTGAACTATACGGTAATCCGCGATGGCGAAACGATGGATGTTCAGGCCCCCTGGATGTTCCCGCCGCTGATCAGACAGGTGGCTCCGCGCAGTGCTGCCATGGATATCCAGCTTGAGCAGGGGGATGTCATCACCGCCGTGAACGGCGAGCCTATCTATGCCTTCGATCAGCTGAAGGACTTCGTCGAAAGCTCGGATGGAAAGGTTCTGTTATTGGATGTTTGGCGGGAAGGGTCGGACCTGGAGTTTGCTCTGGCCCCGCGCCGCACGGATGAACCGAAACCGGAAGGTGGTTTCGTCACACATTGGCGGATCGGGATTGTCGGCGGCATGATGCTGGACCCAGCAACGGAACCCGCTGGTATCTACGATTCCCTGCGTGGTGGTTTCATTCAGACGGGTCGCATTATCGAAGGGTCTCTGTCTGGTATGTGGCATATGGTGACGGGTGCGATCAGTACTTGCAACATTTCCGGTCCGATTGGGATTGCCGAAACCTCGGGCGCGATGGCCAGCCAGGGGGCGCAGAACTTTATCTTCTTCATCGCTGTTCTCTCGACAGCTGTCGGCTTGCTGAACCTGTTCCCGATCCCAGCCTTGGACGGCGGTCATCTGGTGTTCTACGCCTATGAAGCTGTCGCCGGCAAACCACCCAGTGACAGAGCGCTTCGGATTCTCATGGCGCTTGGAATCACCTTTATCCTCTCGCTGATGGTTTTGTCGGTCAGTAACGATCTGTTCTGCTGATTGTGGCGCGCGGCGCAGAATTGGGCCGCATTCCCGCCTTATTTCACGGCTATAGTCTTTCGCGTTGAAAAGGGTATTGCCATGACCAAAGCGCTCAAAAAATCCTACCAGGGCTTCAGCTTTCTGTTCCTTTTGAACTGGGATGTTTTTTTGAGTTTTGCGATGACCGCTCTGGCGCTGGCATGTGCAGCTTACTTAGCCGGTGTCTATCTGGCCGGATTGTGATTCTTACTTAAATCGACAACTCCCCCCGATCTGGCTGCGTGCCCGAGTGCTTCTATTTCGCCTTTTGACAAGCTCATTCAATCCCGTTACTCAGCATTAAAGACGTAAAATTCTGGGTAGAGCGCAAAATGACTGACAGGCGAGACGCGGGCACATCCTGCGGGGGGCAAATGCCGACAAACAATATTTTGTGGCAGGCGCTAACGGTTCTTTTCCTTTTTGTTGCAGCGAGTTTGACCGCATTTCCGAACGCTGCGCAGGCGCAGAACTTCACGATCAACTCCTTCCAGGTTGAGGGCAACCGCCGGATCGAAACCGGTACGATTATCGCCCGAACGGGAATCGAACCGGGCCAGACGGTCACAGCCGGACAGATCAATGACGCCTATCAGCGTTTGCTTGACAGTGGTGTATTTGAAACAGTTGAGCTAACGCCAAGTGGCACGACTCTGGTCATCGAAGTTCAGGAATACCCCACGATCAACCAGATCAGCATCGAAGGAAACTCACGCGTCAAAGACGACGTTCTGCTCGACGTCATTCAATCCGAACCGCGCCGCGTATTTACCGCTCAGGTCGCTGAATCGGATGCAGACACTATAGCCGAAGTGTATTCGGCACAGGGCCGGGTGGCCGCAACTGTCATCCCTCGGATCATTCGCCGCAGTGATAACCGTGTCGATCTGGTTTTCGAAGTATCGGAAGGTACAACCATCGAAGTTGAGCGTGTCAGCTTTGTCGGCAACCGGGCCTTTTCGGATCGCCGTTTGCGCCGCGTTCTTGAGACCAAACAGGCGACATTCCTGCGGACTTTCTTCCGTAACGACACGTTTATCGGCGACCGCATCGAGTTCGACAAACAGGTCATCCGCGATTTCTACCTGTCGCGCGGCTATATCGATTTCCGTGTGAATAGTGCCAATGTCGAGTTTACCCGCGAGCGGGATGCATTCTTTCTGGTGATGAACGTTACCGAAGGTCAGAAATTCTCGTTCGGCAAAATCACGACGGTCAGCGAAATTCCGGGCATCAACGCCGCCGATTATCAAGATGCGCTGAAGATCAAACCGGGCGTGACCTATACGCCCACGCTGATCGAAAACTCGATCGCCCGCCAGGAACGTCTGGGCGTCAAGCAAGGCGTGGACTTTCTGCGGGTCGAGCCGCGTATCACGCGCAATGACCGCGACCTGACACTGGATGTGGAATTCGTACTGACAAAAGGTCCGCGCATCTTTGTTGAACGGATCGATATCGAAGGCAACACCACCACGCTGGACCGCGTCATCCGCCGTCAGTTTGACACGGTAGAGGGCGACCCGTTCAACCCCCGCGAAATTCGTCAGGCTGCCGAACGTATCAATGCTTTGGGCTTCTTCGCCAACGCGGATGTAGAGCCGCGTGAAGGGTCGTCACCCAGCCAGGTGATCCTGGATGTGGATGTGGAAGAACAACCCACCGGTTCGCTCAGCCTGGGTGGTAGCTACTCGGTGACGGACGGTTTCGGGATCGCAATTGGTCTGAACGAATCCAACTTCCTGGGCCGTGGTCAGAACCTTGGTCTGACGATTTCGACCGCGCAGGATTCGGAGGAATACTCGATAAGCTTCACCGAACCTTACCTGTTGGGCCGAAAACTGCGTTTTGACCTGGGTTTGGGTTTGTCGGGAACAAACTCGGGCTTTGCCAGCTATGACACCAGTTCTTTGTTCTTCACCCCACAGCTGACTTATGCCATTGGCGAACTTTCGTCACTGCGACTGCGTTATGGTTGGGATCGCAGCGAGATGACGCAGCAGGACAACGAGGTAAACGGCGCGGTGATCTCGTCAGAGATTGCACAGGGCAAGCGGACATCCAGCACTCTGGGACTGTCCTACGTGTATGACAGCAGACGCGGTGGTCTGGATCCGAACTCGGGCATTCTGTTCGAAGTGGGTGTTGATGCGGCCGGTCTTGGCGGAGACAACAAGTTCTTCAAGACCACGGCGCGTGGTATTGCCCAAACCCGCGTTTGGAACGAAGAAGTTGTCTTGCGGGCCACGGTTGAGCTTGGCGCTTTGAACTGGACTGGCAATGATTTCAGCCGTGCCGTCGACCGTTTCGTGTTGGGGCCCAACACTTTCCGCGGGTTTGAACCTGCCGGTATTGGCCCACGTGATTTGTCCAATGGTCAGGATGACGCTATCGGTGGCAACTACTATTGGGTTGCCCGGTTCGAAACCGACTTCCCGTTGGGTTTGCCCGAAGAGTTGGGGCTGCGCGGTGGCTTGTTCTATGATGTTGGCAACCTTTACAACATCGACAATGTGAACACTGCAGGTGCAACTATCGTCGGCGCAAATGGCTCGATCCGTCATGTAATTGGTATATCGGTTCTGTGGGAAACGCCTTTCGGACCGCTGCAGTTCAACTTTTCACAGCCCCTCAAGAAAGAATCTTTCGACAAGGAACAGAACTTTGACCTGACCATTCAGGCCCGGTTCTGATCGCAGATGCTGAACAAGCTCTTGATGATAGCACGGGGCCCAATGCGGGCCTTGTGTGTTTTTTCGGTCCTTTTTGGTGCTCCTGTCGCGAAGGCACAGCAGCTGGGGGTGCCTCAGGCCAGTGTCGTCACGCTGTCCAGTGAGAAGCTGTTTTCGGATTCAGCGTTCGGTCAGCGCGTTCTACGTGAAGTCGAAACGGAAAGCGCTTTGCTGGCCGAAGAAAACGAACGGATCGTGGCTGAGCTCAGCCAGGAAGAAAAGCAACTGACAAAACAGCGAACATCCTTGCCGACCGAGGAGTTTCGCCCGCTGGCCGAGGCATTTGATGTCAAGGTTCAGTCTCATCGCGAAGGCCAGCGCGCCAAACTGGATGCGCTGGCCCAGCGCAGCGAAAAAGCGCAACAGACTTTTTTTGAGATCGTCCGTCCCATCCTCGTAGACTTGCTGCGTGAATTTGGTGCAAGCGTGATGATCGAACGTTCCAATGTGGTCGTCAGCACGGCCGACATTACCGAGGCCGCTATTGCCCGTATCGATGCTGCAATCGGTGATGGCAGCGCGCTGCAAGAGGACAACGGCGAATAGGGCTGCTTGCCCTTGGATTGCCGTATTGCTAACCACGCGGAAAAGAAACATCCAAAACGGGATATCTGATCAATGACCACGGAAACCAAAAGCGCCGACATTCAGCTGATCCAGAGGATCCTGCCGCATCGTTATCCGTTTTTGCTGGTCGACAAGGTGGTAGACATCTCGGGCTATCAGTCGGCTCGTGGTATCAAGAATGTGACCATGAACGAACCGCATTTTCAGGGACATTTCCCGGGCACGCCGATCATGCCGGGCGTCACAATTGTCGAAGCCATGGCCCAGACCGCAGGTGTCATGCTGGGTGTTGGCATGGATGTCATCGATACTGAGCTACTGATCTATTTCATGAGCATCGACAAGTGCAAGTTCCGCCGCAAGGTTGTGCCGGGTGACGTTCTTGAGATGCATGTCGAAACAGTACGCGGCAAAAAGGGCGGCAAGCTTTTCAAGTTCAGCGGTCGGGCCACGGTTGAAAGCGAAGTGGCGGCTGAGGCCGAGTTTTCGGCCTATGTGGATTGGGACATGGAAAAAACAACATGAGCGGAATCCATCCCAGCGCAATTTTCGAAGAGGGCGCTCAGATCGGGCAGGACTGCACCATCGGTCCGTTTTGCTACGTAGGTGCGCAGGTCAAACTGGCGGATCGGGTCGAGCTGAAATCCCATGTGGTCGTGACCGGGGATACGTCGGTTGGTGAAGACACCGTCATCTTCAATTTCTCGGTGATTGGTGAAATCCCGCAGGACTTGAAATTCGGTGGCGAAAACACCCGACTCGAAATCGGACAACGGAACCGCATTCGGGAACATGTCACGATCAATACCGGCACCGATGGTGGTGGCGGCGTGACGCGGATCGGGGACGATTGCCTGCTGATGGCGGGCGTTCACGTGGCCCATGACGTGCAGATCGGTAACCGTGTCATCATGGTCAACCATGCAGGTGCGGCTGGTCACTGTATCGTTGAAGATGATGTGATTGTCGGCGGCATCTCGGGCCTGCATCAATGGGTACGAGTCGGGCGTGGCGCGATCATTGGTGCGCTGACAATGGTGCCCAAGGACGTTATTCCCTATGGCCTCGTGCAGGCATCACGTGGTGAGCTGGACGGCCTGAATCTTGTGGGTCTGAAACGAAAAGGCGTCTCGCGCGAGGATATCTCGGCGCTGCGCGCTGCGTTCAAGGAATTGTCTGAAGGCGATGGAACCTTCATGGACCGTGCCTCCCGGATCGGCGAAGGCAATGAAAGCGATTACGTGCAGCGGATCGTCGACTTTGTCACCGGGCACAGTGACCGCTCGTTCCTGACACCGGGGAAGTAAGCTTATGCTGGCGTTGATTGCGGGAACAGGGGCGCTGCCAACCGAAGTTGTGGCTCAGCTGACCGACCGACCTTTGATCTGCGCAATGGAAGGGTTTTTGCCTGACGATCTGAACGCAGATGTCGTGTTTCCGCTGGAGCAGTTGGGCAGCTTCATTGTTGATCTGAAAGCGCGAGGCGTGACCCAGATTTGTCTGGCCGGTGCCGTTCGGCGTCCGCCCATTGACCCAAGTCGCATTGACGCAGCGACACTGCCATTGGTTCCGGTAATCCAAAAGGCGATCATGTCTGGCGATGACGGCGCTTTGCGTGCGGTCATCGGGATTCTTGAAAATGCAGGGCTGCAAATGCGTGCCGCGCACGAAATTGCGCCCGGTTTGCTTCCGCCTCTGGGGTGCCTGACGGATACGCAGCCGTCCGAGGCCGACATGGCCGATGCCGACCGTGCTGCTGGTATTCTGCGTGCAATGGGGGCTGCGGATACAGGGCAAGCCTGCGCTGTGTTAAATGGCCAGGCTCTGGCGATTGAAGGAATTTTTGGCACCGCCTGGATGCTGCAATCTCTGACACAACGACCGGATGCGGGCGGAGGTATTCTGTTCAAAGGGCCCAAACCCGATCAGGACCGGCGCGCCGACTTGCCTGCCATAGGACCCGATACCGTCAGCGACTCGGTCGCGGCTGGGTTGACCGGGATCGTATTGGAAAAAGGCGGTGTGCTTGTGTTGCGGCAAGAGCAGGTCATCGCCGAGTGCAACCGTCTGGGTCTGTTTCTGTACGTCCGCGAGCGGGCGGTCTGATGCGTGTCTTTCTGGTCGCCGGTGAACCCTCGGGCGACCGGCTGGGCGGCGCGTTGATGGAGGGGCTGAAGACTCTGATCCCCGATGTTGAATTTGACGGGATCGGTGGCCCGCTGATGGCGGCGCAGGGTCTGACCAGCCGGTTTCCCATGTCGGAACTCTCGGTCATGGGCCTTGTAGAAGTTCTGCCGAAGTTCTTCCATCTCAAGCGCCGGATATCTGAAACGGCGCAGGCCGTGCTGGACACGAAGCCAGATGTGTTGATCACCATCGACAGCCCGGATTTCAGTCTGCGTGTTGCCAAGATCGTTAAGGCCGCAAGCAACATCCGCACGGTTCACTACGTCGCCCCGAGTGTCTGGGCCTGGCGACCGGGACGGGCCGACAAGATGGCCAAGGTTATTGACCATGTGCTGGCGCTGCTTCCTTTTGAGCCGCCGTACATGGAGCGGGCAGGGATGGAGTGCGACTTTGTCGGCCATCCTGTGGCCAGTGAACCGATTGCCACCCCGGAAGAGATTGCAACATTTCGAAGCAGTTTTGATCTGGGCGACGCGCCAATCCTTCTGGCCTTGCCCGGGTCACGCCGGGGCGAGATCGAACGATTGGCGGACGCGTTCGGCGGGGCATTGCAGTTGTTTATGGAAGACCATGCAGATTATCGTGTGGTGATCCCGACTGTAGGCGCGACAACCGATCTTATCAAAGAACGGGTGGCGGACTGGCCCGGACGCCCGGTTGTGCTGGAGCCGCGTCACGAAGGTGCGGATCAGGCGCTGGCCTATAAGCGCGCAGCCTTCGGCGTCGCCGATTTGGCGCTTGCGGCGTCGGGGACAGTGTCGCTGGAGCTTGCAGCTCAGAACACGCCGATGGTCATTGCCTACAAACTCAACTGGCTGACGCAGAAGATGGCAGAACGGATGGTCAAACTGGACACTGTGACCCTGGTCAACTTGGTGTCAGATACGCGTGCAGTGCCGGAATGTCTGCTGGATGATTGCCAACCCGCAAAGATTGCTGACGCCTTGCGCAATGTGGTCAACGCCCCGGACGCGCAACAGCATGCCATGAGCCTGACCATGGAAAGATTGGGTCGAGGTGGCGAAGACCCCGGCTTGCGTGCAGCGCGGGCCGTACTGGACAGAATGCAGGTCGACTATGCTTGATCATGCGCTGTTCGCGGTGTCTGCCGGAATCGCGGTGATCTCCACCAATCTCGACAATCTGGCCGTCTTGCTGGGCCTGATTTTGGTCATGGAACAACGCCGCGCCATCATTGGCTTTGCGGTCGCCCAGACACTTGTTCTGACCTTGGCGATGACCGTGGCACTTGGCCTGAACCAAAGCGGTATTCCGTTCTGGATCGGATATCTGGGCATCGTGCCCCTGGTTTTTGGGTTGCGCGGCATCTGGAAGCAGTATCGCAACGTTGAAGCGCGGGAAACAGAGTCCAAAGGGGCCGTGACCTCGGTGGTGACGCTTTTCCTGAGCCTCTCGATCGACAGTTTTGCGGTTATGACGCCTCTGCTTGCAGACTCGGCACCAACTTATCGCGTTGCTGCGCTGGTTGGCGCTGTCGCGGCAGCCACCGCACTTGTTGCTGTCGCGGCCTGGGGTGCGCCTCGCGCCAAGAGCCTCGGCCCCCGTGTCGCCCGCTTGGATCGGATCGCCCCATATATCATGGTCTGTGTAGGTCTCTATATTCTCTTCAACTCGCCCACGGATATTGTGTGATCGGCAGGAGACGCGTCGTGTCTCGTATATGTGATCTCTATCCGGCTGTTGTAGAGGCAACGGCCTGGGGTACCTTGGCCAAAAAAAGGAGCTTTGCCATGACTCGCATTCCCCCATTGTCGGATCACGAGATGACTGAAGAGGCGCGCGCGTCCCATGCAGCGTTGGGCACGTATGGCCCGTTCGACAACTGGGCCCGCGTCGCGGCCTATTGCCCTCCGGTTCTGGAGCATGTGACGGGAATGCTGACGACCTTGCGCGAACAGCAGAACCTACCGCGACGGGCGCTGGAACTGGCGATGGTAACGGTATCGAAGCTCAACGCCTGCGATTATTGCGTTTCACATCACACACCGCTGTTGACCGTCGCGGGCCTGAGCCCAGAAGGCGCCGCGCGTCTGCCGGACGTTGAGGATCATCCAGAGCTGGACGCCTGTGATAAAGCCGTGGTGCGCTATGCCGAGGCTGTGACGACACGATCCGGCCGTATGCGGGACGCCGAAGTGTCTGACCTGCGGGAGTGGTTCACGGACGCGCAAATCGTTGAGCTGACCTGGCGCATCGCTTTGTGCGGTGCCTTCAACCGCTTCAACGATGCGCTTCAGATCCAGATCGAAACCGAGGTCGAACCGGTTTCGGCTTAGTATCCACGCCAGATCCAGCCGCCGCCAAAGATGCGGCTGCCTTCACCTGTATAGAACACACAGGCCTGACCCGGTGAAATACCTTCCTCGGGCGTTAGCAGCTCGACCTCGGCTGTGGTGTCCGACAGCGGGCGGATGATTGCTTCACGCGGGGGGCGGGTCGAGCGGACCTTGACCTTCAGGTGCCATTCATCGCGCGAGGTGAAGGGTTCATCACCCAGCCAGTTGATCTCGCGCACCGGAACGACACGCGTGGCCAGCATCTCTTTGGGGCCGACAACAACCTGTTTCTTGTCGACGTCCAGCTTAACGACGTACAGCGGCTCAGTCAGGCCGCCGATGCCAAGACCGCGCCGTTGCCCGATAGTGTAGTGAATCACCCCATTATGTTGCGCCAGAACACGGCCGTCGGCGTGAACGATCTCACCGGGTTCTGCCGCACCCGGGCGCAGTTTTTCAATCACGCTGGCATAATTGCCGTTGGGAACGAAGCAAATGTCCTGACTGTCGGGCTTGTCGGCCACGGACAACCCGTATTGCGCCGCCATCTCACGCGTTGCGTCTTTTGACGGCAGGTGGCCCAGAGGGAAACGCAGGAAATCCAACTGCTCCGGCGTGGTCGAAAACAGGAAGTAGGATTGATCGCGGTTCGCATCCTCGGCGCTATGCAGCTCGGGTCCATTGGGGCCCATCTTGCGCTGTATATAGTGGCCGGTGGCCATGCAGTCGGCCTCAAGATCCTTGGCGGTTTCCAGAAGATCCTTGAACTTCACCCGTTCATTGCAGCGAATGCACGGCACAGGGGTTGCACCGGCCAGATAGCTGTCGGCGAATTCGTCGATCACGGCGTCTTTGAAGATGTTCTCATAGTCCAGAACGTAATGCGGAAAGCCGCGCTCTTCAGCCACGAGGCGGGCATCGTGGATATCGATCCCGGCACAGCATGCGCCTTTCTTGGCCAGGGCGGCACCGTGGTCATAAAGTTGCAGCGTAACACCCACGACGTCATAGCCCTGATCCGCCAGATAAGCCGCCACAACAGAGCTGTCGACGCCACCCGACATCGCAACAACCACCCGCGTTTCCGAGGGTGGCTTTGCAAAACCAAGCGAGTTCAGCGGAGTCTCGGTATCGAGGGCCATGAGCAGTTCCGTTTCGGGTTAAAGAAGACTGCCGGAATATAAGAAAATTCTACACATTCTCAAGGGGCGGTTTCACGCGGTCTTAAGTAGCCTGATGTCAGCTGTGATGCAGTAAGAAAAGGGTTGAAAGATGTTTTTGCACAAAGTTGAAGGCCCTCGGTCAGTGACACTCCCCGACGGCTCCATACTGACACGCGCAGATCTACCGCCTGCGGATACTCGGCGTTGGGTGGCTTCGCGCAAGATTCTGGTCGTGCGTGGAGTGCTTTACGGCCTAATCAGCTTGTCCGACGTAAAAAAGAATTACGGTATCAGCGATGAAGAATTCAACGGCTGGGTGTCCCTTGTTGCAGAGCATGGGGTCGAGGCGTTGAAGGCCACCGCGCTAAAAAAATATCGACAACCTAGGGGAGAGTGTGAATAAATGATTCAACGGTAACGTCAGATTAACCATTCTTGTTCAGGTTTAATTTTAATTGGAATTGTTGACCCGAATTGGAGCAGTAAGAAATGCGCATACTTCTTGTCGAGGATGATCCGACTACGTCGAAAAGCATTGAATTGATGCTGACACACGCGAACCTGAACGTCTATGCAACGGATCTTGGCGAAGAAGGCATCGATCTGGCGAAGTTGTACGATTACGATCTTATATTGCTGGATCTGAACCTGCCGGACATGAACGGGCATGAGGTGCTGCGCCAGTTGCGCATCGCACGGGTTGAAACACCAATCCTGATCCTGTCAGGGGCCGATGACACGGAAAGCAAGATCAAAGGCTTTGGCTTTGGCGCAGATGATTACCTGACCAAACCCTTCCATCGCGAAGAACTGGTGGCGCGTATTCATGCGATTATCCGTCGGTCGAAAGGACATTCGCAGTCTATTATCCATACCGGTCGTGTTGCGGTTAATCTGGATGCCAAAACCGTGGAAGTGGATGGAAAGACTGTTCACCTGACCGGCAAGGAATATCAGATGCTTGAACTGCTCAGCTTGCGCAAGGGCACGACCCTCACAAAAGAGATGTTCCTGAATCACCTCTATGGCGGCATGGATGAACCCGAACTGAAGATCATCGACGTGTTCATCTGTAAACTGCGCAAAAAGCTCAGCAATGCGACTGGCGGCGAGAATTATATCGAAACCGTCTGGGGGCGTGGGTATGTGCTGCGCGACCCGCAAAGCAACACTCTGGACGAGACGCGGATGGCTGTCGGCCTCTGATTTGAACCACCTGTGCCGCTGGTGGTCCAGGGCGGCACTTTGCACTCACGGCTCAGCACGTCTGGACCTGGCCATGGCCTCGCCCTATCACTGAGGTCCAAGAACGCGTGACAGGGCGAGGCCATGAGCAATTCTATTTCCATCTCTGATCTGACCGAAGACCAAGCGCGCGCCGAATTGGCGCGTCTGGCGGATGTGTTGTCTCGGGCGAACACGCTGTATCACGGGGCAGATGCGCCCGAGATTTCAGATGCGGAATACGATGCGCTGAAACGCCGGAATGCCGAGATCGAGGCGCAGTTCCCGAACCTCAAACGCAGCGACAGCCCAAGCGAACAGGTCGGAGCCCGCGCAGCAGACGGGTTTTCCAAGGTCACGCATGCCATGCGCATGATGTCGCTGGGCAATGCCTTTGACGATGAAGATGTGGCCGATTTCGACCGTTCGATCCGAAAATACCTCGGGTTGGCCGCGGACGCGCCGCTGGCTTTCACAGCAGAGCCCAAGATTGATGGCTTATCCTTGTCCTTGCGATACGAGGATGGCGAACTGATTCAAGCCGCAACTCGTGGGGATGGTGAAGTCGGTGAGAATGTTACCGCCAACGCCCGCACGGTCTCGGACATTCCGCAAAGGATCGAGGGCGCACCGGCTGTGCTAGAGGTGCGGGGCGAGGTCTATATGTCCCACGCGGACTTCGAGGCGCTGAATGCCCGACAGACAGAGCGGGGCGGAAAGCCTTTTGCAAATCCACGTAACGCAGCGGCCGGGTCTTTGCGACAACTGGATTCGGAAATCACACGGTCCCGTCCGCTGAAGTTTTTCGCCTATGCGTGGGGAGAACTGTCAGAGCCCTTGGCTGACACGCAAATTGGGGCGATTGATCGGCTGAAATCGCTTGGATTTTCAACGAATGATCTGACCCGCCTATGCGCTACAACCCAAGAGATGTTAGAGCATTATCAGGATATTGAAACGCAACGTTCAACCTTGGACTATGACATCGACGGTGTTGTTTACAAGGTCAATGACTTGTCGCTCCAGGCGCGATTGGGGTTCCGCTCGACCACACCGCGATGGGCAATTGCGCATAAATTTCCCGCCGAACTGGCCTGGACGAGGCTGGAGGCGATCGACATTCAGGTTGGTCGCACCGGCGCGCTCAGCCCTGTGGCTCGGTTGCATCCAGTGACAGTTGGCGGTGTTGTGGTGTCCAACGCGACCTTGCACAACGAAGACTATATCGCCGGGCGTGATGCCAAGGGCGGTACGATCCGTGAGGGTAAAGATATCCGTATCGGCGACTGGGTGCAGGTCTATCGTGCGGGTGACGTGATCCCGAAAGTGTCAGATGTAGACCTGTCGAAACGTCCGTCTGATGCTCAGCCTTTTGCGTTCCCGACCCTCTGCCCAGAATGTCAAAGTGCGGCGATCCGCGAGGAAGGCGACGCCGTGCGCCGCTGTACAGGTGGCTTGATCTGCCCCGCGCAGGCTGTTGAAAAGTTGAAACATTTCGTCTCGCGCAAAGCGTTTGACATCGAAGGTCTGGGTGCAAAACAGATCGAGATGTTCTACGATGATCCGGTCCTGCCGATAAATACGCCTGCGGATATCTTCACACTGGAACCGCGCGACAAGGGTAATCTGGCCCGGTTGAAAAACCGGGATGGATGGGGGGAGACTTCGGCCGGAAATCTGTTTGCTGCGATTGACGAAAAACGGACAATTCCGTTTGCGCGCCTGTTGTTTGCCTTGGGTATTCGACATGTGGGTGAGGTCGGCGCGCGTGATCTGGCGCTGTATTACCGCGAGTGGGATACCATGGCGCAAGCGCTGGACGCAGCGCGCCCGGCCGCTCTGGCTCAACGGCAAGCCGAAGAGGCGGAAGATTCTGAACGGGCAGCGGCGCTGGCCGAAGACCGCCGTGCCCGCGTCAAAGAAGTACGTGATGCGGCCATTGTAGCAGCCTGTGTTCCTTCAGAGGCTAATGCGGCTTGGTCTGATCTGATCGGTATCGATGGGATCGGCGCAACGCTTGGTCTGTCTCTGTCCGACGCATTTGCAAATCAGGAAGAGAGGCGCGCATTTGACACGTTACGCAAGGAACTGACGGTCGTTGCACCAGATGCGCCCGCGTCGGATAGTCCAGTGGCAGGCAAAACTGTTGTGTTTACCGGAACGTTGGAAAAGATGACGCGCGCCGAAGCCAAGGCTCGGGCCGAAGCGTTGGGGGCTAAAGTTTCAGGCTCGGTCAGCAAGAAAACCGATATTCTGGTTGCAGGTCCTGGCGCTGGATCGAAAGCGAAAAAGGCCGCAGAACTGGGAATCGAAACCTTGGATGAGGATGGCTGGCTACAGCTGGTCGAAGGCGCATGAGCGGGCGGCCCGAGCAGCTTTTCCCGCTTTTTGCGGGTTTGGAGACGCTGGACGGTGTCGGCCCAAAGACTGCGCAGGTCATGGCACAGACTGGCGTGGAAAGCCCGCGCGATGTTCTGTTTGGTCTGCCATACGCGGTGGTTGATCGGCGCAGGCGCGATACGATTCAGGGCGCTGATCTGCCTGCCACCTTGACAGTTGAAGTGACGGTGGGCACGCATCGCCCCCCGCGCAACAAGGGTGGGGCCTATCGCGTTCATGTCGAAGACAGTAAGGCCGATTTCCAGCTGGTCTTCTTTCATGCGCGCGGGGATTATCTGAAAAAGGTGCTGCCTGAGGGATCGCGCAGGGTGGTTTCAGGCAAGTTGGAATTGTTCGACGGCTTGGCCCAGATGGTGCATCCGGACCACATGCTACCGGTCGAACAGGCCCAAGAGATCCCGGAATTCGAACCGGTCTATCACCTGACACAAGGGTTGACCCAGAAAACCGCGTTCAAGGCCAGCCGCAGCGCGTTGGCGCGCGCGCCCGAGCTTGAGGAATGGATCGACCCTGCGCAGGTGGCGCAACAAAACTGGCCGGATTGGGCTTCGGCCATTCAAGCCGGGCACAACCCTCAAGGTGCGGATGACGTCGCCCCGTTTGCACCCGCGCGGCAGCGTTTGGCCTATGACGAGCTTTTTGCGCATCAGTTGACACTGGCCTTGGCCCGCCAACGGGAACGAAAATCCCGTGGAATCGTCAGCGTTGCGACGGGTGCTTTGCAATCCAAGGTGCTGGACAGCCTTCCTTATCGCCCGACCGGAGCCCAAAGCCGCGCGGTCGCGGAAATCTCGGCAGATATGGCATCAGACGCTCGGATGAACCGGCTGCTTCAGGGCGATGTGGGGGCGGGTAAGACACTGGTGGCTTTCATGGCCTTGCTGATCGCGGTCGAGGCCGGCGGGCAGGGGGTGATGATGGCCCCAACCGAGATACTTGCGCGCCAACATCTGGAAGGGTTGCGGCCATTGGCCGAAGAGGCCGGGGTGGTGTTGGAACTGCTCACCGGACGCGACAAAGGTGCCGAGCGTCGCGCCAAGCTTGAGGCTCTGAAACAGGGCAATTTTCATATTCTGGTGGGCACCCATGCCGTGTTTCAGAGTGATGTGGAATTCAAGGCTCTGCGACTGGCAGTCGTAGACGAACAGCATCGGTTTGGCGTTCGGCAGAGGATGGAGTTGTCGGAAAAGGGGCAGGGTGCCGACGTTCTGGTAATGACGGCGACGCCGATTCCACGCAGCCTGGCGCTTGCGCAATATGGGGACATGGATGTTTCGGTGCTGGACGAAAAGCCGCCGGGACGTAAACCGATCAAGACGGCGATTGTCACCACCCAGCGCATGGATGAGGTCGTTTCGCATCTGCGTCGCGCGATTGAAGAAGGGCGCCAGTGCTATTGGGTCTGTCCGTTGGTCGACGAATCCGAGGTCTCGGACCTGACCGCCGCCGAAGAACGGTTCAAACGCCTGCGCGCTATTTTGGGGGAAGGCGTGGTGGGGCTGGTTCATGGACAGATGCCACCCGCCGACAAAGACGCGGCCATGAGAGCCTTTCAGACCGGCGAGACCAAGGTTTTGGTGGCGACGACCGTTATCGAAGTTGGGGTCAATGTGCCCAACGCCACGATCATGGTCATTGAGCGGGCCGAGATTTTTGGCCTGGCTCAGCTGCACCAATTGCGTGGTCGTGTGGGGCGCGGCGACGCGGACTCGACGTGCCTGTTGATGTATCAACCGCCGCTCAGCGACGGCGGGCGCAAACGGTTGGAGGTTCTGCGCGAAACCGAAGACGGGTTCCGCATTTCCGAAACCGATCTGGAAATGCGCGGGGCCGGGGATCTGATCGGAACAGCGCAGTCGGGCCTGCCAAAATTCCGCATTGCCGATCTGGAACGTCAGGCTGGATTGATGGCTGTGGCCCAATCTGATGCCCGGGCATTGCTGACTGCCGACCCCAAACTGACCTCAGACCGGGGGCGTGCGGCGCGTGTTCTACTTTGGCTGATGAAGCAGGATCAGGCGATCCGTTTGATTTCAGTGGGTTAGGCGAGAAGTTCCGAAAAGTTCACAAATGTTCTCAAAAAGTTCTTTACCGACTCGGGTAAATATGAGAACAAAAGGTCAACAAAGGATTAAAACTCTGACCGGAGGTGACCCTATGCTGACCCAGATCAAGACCGCTTTCAGCCGCGCGCAATCGACCATCTTTCAGGATGCAGTTGGCGTGATGTCCTTGGTCGTGATCCTGATGGTGGCCCTTCACTTACCGGTTGGTTTCTAAGCCTTTCTGCCTGCGATCTCGTGCCGAAAAACCGCGCTGTCATCCCCATTTCAGTCAAGGGTGACCTGCCTGTCCCAAACCCCTTGAGGGGCCATGCCTCGGCCCCGCGCGGTGAACCGGACCCCGCACGAGACACGCAATGCCTGCCGCCGCCCTTTCGCCCGGAAGGTGCGGCGGTTTTTTTATAGCTGGCCGGTTTTGAAAATCTCAAGCAACGCGGAGAGGACGGAATTGACCGCAACCGAGGCCAGGATCATTCCCATGATACGGCTAATGATCGCCGCACCTGAATGACCGATCAGGCGAATGATCGGCTCCGCCAGAAGCATCAGAACAAAAGCAACCAACAGTACGGACAGCATGACCAAGGCAGTGATCCCCTGGTCCGTTGCACTGTACCGGTGGTTATCAGTTAGGATCACGACGGCCAGCATCGCCCCGGGTGAGGCCAGTGAGGGCACGGCGAGGGGAAAGATCGCCGGATTTTGCTTGTGATACTTGTCTTCCTGATCTTCTTCAGCTTGCCGCTGCTCAATCTCTTGTTTGCTTTCGCCGAAGATCATGGTCAGCGCAAAAAGGAACAGGATGATGCCGCCTGCCACCTGAAAGGAATTCAGGCCTATATCCAGCGCCTCGATCAGCAATTGTCCGAAAACCAGGAAGAACAGAAGAACCCCGGCACTGATGAGCGACGCCAACAAAGCCGTTTTGCGTCGAGATGCTGCGGTGAGGCCTGCGGTGACAGCGATAAATACAGGAATTGTTCCAATCGGGTCGATGACGACCCAAAGCGTCACGAAATGTTCAAGCAAATTGTTCAAACCCACCCCTCCTAAAATCTTAGCGGAAGGTAAACGGGTTTACCTCAAATAGCTACAATCAGGCGCAGTGCGCCTGTTCCGCCTGCGCCATGGCTTCGGCCGTGGCGTCCAACACCAGCAGGATCGAGGCGTGCCGGTTCTTGTAGTCCCTTGCAGGCATCAGAACCTCAAGGCCGTCAAAGGGCGCATCCGGGGCAGGTCCGTCTTTCTTGAGCATGGCGGTTAGTTGGCCGCGCGCAGCTTCGATTTGAGCGCGGGTCGCGCCAATGATAGCATCCCCGACAACCGCCGCCGAGGCTTGACCCAAGGCGCAGGCTTTGACGTCCTGACCAAAGGCACTGACACGGCCGTCTTGAACCTTCACATCCACCGTCACGGTCGAACCGCACAGCGGCGAGCGTTTCTTGACCGTCGCGTCCGGGCTGTCCAGACGGTCCAGATGCGGAATATCCGCCGCCAGCGCCAGAATGCGCCCAGAGTACAACTTGATCAGATCGTTCTCGCCGCTCATGGCTTTCCCTCGTCGTGTGTTCCTCATACATAGTGGTCACCCCACCGGATGCAAAAGGTTTTTCGAGATGACTGATACCGTCGTGTTTGATCCAGCGACCCTGAAATACAATGACGCCGGCCTGATCCCGGCCATTGCGCAGGACGATGTGTCAGGCGAGGTTCTGATGATGGCTTGGATGAATGCCCAGGCTGTTGAAAAGACACTGGAAACGGGCAGGGTGACCTATTGGTCGCGGTCGCGTCAATCTTTCTGGATCAAGGGCGAAACCTCGGGGCATGTGCAGGAGTTGGTGGATTTTCGGATCGATTGTGATCGGGATTGCCTGCTGGTTCTGGTGCGTCAGACCGGGGCCGCCTGCCACACCAATCGCCGAACCTGTTTCTACACAGCTGTTCGTGATGGGAACGAGACAGAACTGATGGCTCCTATGGAGTAAGAGTGCCAGATCAAAGCCCGACCAGGCGCCGAATATCTGCAGGGCTGGCCCCTTCAGCGCGATATTTCGAGATCGCGCGCGCATCGTCGCGCTTGGCCAATCGTTTGCCTGCATCATCACGGACCAGATCGTGGTGAAAATACGCGGGCGTTGGCAAGTCCAGCAGCGCTTGAAGCAGAACATGAATGCGGGTGGCTTCGAACAAATCCTGACCTCGGACCACCTGCGTGATTAATTGCGCGGCGTCGTCAAGGACAACGGACAAATGGTAAGACGTACCCATGTCTCGACGGGACAGAACAACATCGCCGACGGTTGCTTCCAACTCATCAGGGGTGAAGGCTATCGTTCCGGTTTCCCCGTCAGGCCCTGAACAAAGTTCGGTGAATTGAAACCTGCAACTGTCGTGAATCGCTTGGCAAGCTTTGGAAATGTCCAGCCGCACTGCTTCGTGTTTTGGACGAGGGTGCTGGGTTAAGTCTTTGTCTGCATGCAATTTTCGACAAGTTCCGGGATAGATTATTCCGTCCGGCCCGTGCAGCGGTGCGCCTTCCTGCGGAGCGCTGGCTGCAGCGGCAATATCTTTGCGGTTACAGGTGCAGGGATACAGAAAGCCCTGCGCCCAGAGGTGATTCAGGGCATCGTCGTAGACGGCCATGCGATCCGACTGGCGCATTACCGGACGTGGCCAATTCACGCCCAGCCAAGCCAGATCATCATAGATCTGATCCTCCCAATGCTGTCGCGAACGCGATTGGTCGATATCCTCGATCCGCAGCAGGAATTGACCACATTCAGCTGTGGCCATGTCGCTGGCTATCATCGCGGAATACGCGTGTCCCAGATGAAGTGGCCCGGTTGGGGAAGGCGCGAAGCGCGTTTTAAAAGTCACGCTTTTTCTAAAACATACACATCAGAGTTAAGGTTGATTCCAGGCAAATGTGGCCCATGTTCACGAAATAGCAAACGTGCGGCCCCCATGTCGACCCAATCGGTGATGCGGCATGTGAATGTGTGATCTGCCAGCGCGTGATCATTCAAAGACAACGCAAACAGTCCTCCTTTGGGTAAAGCGTGCATCAAAACGTCGAATGTCTCTGGCGGCGCTGCACCCTGACCGATGGCACCGATGGCCGTGATAACTGAATAGGCATCACGCTTGAGTGGAGCAGGCTTGGTGATATCAAAGCCGGTCAGCGTTTTGTAAACACCTTTAGCCTTTGCTTCTTCCAGCATTTTGGGCGTGGGGTCCATGCCATCGATAACTTCAAACCCGACTGCGCGCAAAGCCTGACCGGAAAGTCCGGTTCCACATCCAAAATCCAGAATCCGAGTTTCAGGGTGAGGGTGGACAGACCACAAAGCCGCCGCTACGCGACCGGGGGTGACGTACCCGTGATCTTCGACCTCTTCATCATAGGTCGCAGCCCAGTTCTTGTAATGCGATTCAGTCTCTTGTGGCGTGCCGAGGTTGTAGGTGCTGTCTAGGAACTTGTCGGTCATAACTGCATGCTAAGCCGAGACCACATTGTGCGTCCAGTCAGCAATGCTCCAACCAGGTGCTCCATTCCGACTTGGCACGGTCCGTATAGGCTTTGTATCGGTCCTTCCGGCCGCGCCGCCCACCTTTCAGGCCGTCTACCGGTCGAAATAAGCCAAAGTTCACATTCATTGGCTGAAATGTCTTGGCCTCGGCCCCGCCCGTGATGTGATGGATCAAGGCGCCCATAGCGCTGTCTTGTGGCAATTCCGGCAGGTCGCGGCCCAAGATTTCGGCGGCGGCCAGACGCCCGGCCAGCAACCCCATTGCGGCGCTTTCGACATAACCCTCAACACCTGTGATCTGCCCGGCAAACCGGATGTTGGGTTTCGATTTCAACCGCATCTGCGCATCAAGCAGCGTGGGCGAGTTGATGAAGGTGTTGCGGTGAATGCCGCCCAATCGTGCGAAACTTGCGTTCTCAAGACCGGGGATCATACGGAACACCTCGGTCTGGGCGCCGTATTTCATCTTGGTCTGGAACCCCACGATATTGAACAGTGTGCCCAATGCGTTGTCACGGCGCAGTTGCACCACGGCATGAGATTTCACGTCCGGCGCATGCGGATTGGTCAAGCCAACAGGTTTCATCGGACCATGGCGCAAGGTCTCACGCCCGCGTTCTGCCATAACTTCGATGGGCAGGCAGCCGTCAAAGTAGCCAGCTGTTTCCCCTTCGTGAAACTCGGCCTTGTCAGCGGCCAAAAGCGCGTCGATGAACGCCTCATACTGATCACGGTCCATCGGACAGTTCAGATAGGCTGTGCGCTCTTCTTCAGTCTCGCCCTTGTCATACCGCGACTGCATCCAAGCCTTCGACATATCGATGCTTTCGGCATAGACGATGGGGGCAATGGCATCAAAGAAGGCCAGCGCCTCGGCACCTGTTTCCGTACGGATCGCTTCACTCAGCGCAGGCGAGGTCAGAGGCCCGGTTGCAAAGATCCATTGGCCATCATCGGGCAGGGCGGTCACTTCTTCGTCCGTGACCGATATACGCGGATGGGCGCGGAGTTTTGCAGTGACGCTTGCGGCAAAGGGATCGCGATCCACCGCCAGAGCCCCTCCGGCGGGCAGGCGATGGGAATCAGCGGTTGTCATGATCAGCCCGTTGGCGGCCCGCATTTCCCAATGCAACAGGCCCACCGCGTTCTGTTCGTCATCATCCGACCGGAACGAGTTGGAGCACACCATTTCAGCCAGATTGCCGGTTTGATGGGCAAATGTGCCAACCGTGGGGCGCATTTCGTGGATCACCACGTCAACGCCCATTTCAGCCGCTTGCCACGCCGCCTCGGATCCGGCCATTCCGCCGCCTACAATATGCAAAACTTGTGTCATGCGCTGCCACATAGGGCAGACCACAATCGGGCGCAACTCAGCCAGCGCTGGTTTAGCTAAATTTAAAGGGGAATCTTGGGGTCGCCGCTGCGGGAATGTCAGCGCTGGTGAGAGAGACCAGCTGGAGGGACCTTCCGCCCACGACGACCCAAAAGTGTCCTGAGGCCTCAGCCTCGACCCAGCTTTGCCACAGAGTCGCCGTTTTGAAAAGTGCTAAAATCAAAACAGTGGCAAAAAATATGCAAAACAATTGCCTCATTGGGTCCAATTCGGAGGGCGTTTTTCAATAAAGGCGGAAATGCCTTCTTCTGTATCCCGGTGCAGCATATTCTGCGCCATTACGTCTCCGGTATAGGCATAGGCCTGATCCAAAGGCATCTGAAGCTGTTGATAAAACGCTTCTTTCCCGATTTTGACGGCGGCCCCAAGCTTCGAGGCAACCAGTTCGGCCAGCGTGTCGGCCTCATGTTCCAGCAACATTTCCGGGACGGCGCGATTGATCAGCCCAAGCTCTGCGGCGCGCTCGGCTGAGATGAATGTGCCAGTGGTCAGCATCTCAAAAGCCTGTTTTCTGGGTATATTGCGGCTCAGCGCAACCATGGGGGTCGAGCAAAACAGTCCGATATTCACGCCGTTCACACCAAATCGCGTGCCTTCGGCCGCAATGGCCATGTCGCAGGTCGCCACCAACTGGCACCCGGCGGCCGTGGCAATGCCATGGACCTGAGCTATCACGGGCTGGGGCAGGGATTGGATTGACATCATCATCCGGGCGCAGCGCGCAAACAGATCCTGGAAATAGGCTTTGCCTCCATCCTCGGATTGACGTCCGGCCGTCATCTGCTTCAGGTCATGCCCCGCGCAGAACGCTTTTCCAGCACCTGCCAGGATCACCGCGCGGATGGTTCTGTCATCGCGCAAGGCATCAAGTTCGGCCTGAAGCGCTTCCAGCATCTCTTCGCTCAGTGCGTTTAACCGCTCTGGGGCGTTCATTGTCAGCCGCGCAACTGCGCCTGTGTCGTTACGTTCCAGAATTGCCATCTTGCCCTCCGTTCCCAAGTTGGGCCAACTCTAGGTCGGGAAGAGCAGGAGGGAAAGTATGGCTTTGGCAATGAATCGGGATGAACTGTCGCAATACCTCAACGAGGTGTTCCCTCAGGTACATCAGGACTTTGTTGTCGAAGATCTGACGGAGGACACCATCACCATGCGTCTTGTGGTGCAGGAACGACATCTGCGCCCCGGCGGCACAGTGTCAGGGCCGTCCATGTTTGGTCTGGCGGATGTCAGTGTCTATGCGATGGTTTTGGCGCGAAAGGGGCGGCAATCCTTGGTGGTGACGACCAACAGTTCATTGGATTTTCTGCGCAAGCCAGCCGGGGGCGTCGACTTGATTGCAAACTGCCGATTGCTGAAGCTGGGCAGGACGCTGGCGGTTGGGGACGTCTTGATCTTTTCCGAAGGCGTGGATGGTCCGGTTGCACGTGCAACGATGACCTATTCTATTCCACCTGCAGGCTCTGCAGCGGCACAATTTGGATAAAAAAGGCCGGGGACAGGCCCCGGCCCAGGAAGAGGTCCCAAAACTGGGACTGGGGATTCCTTAAACCTGCCAGAAACAGCGCTTTACTTCGCGGTGTGCCTGGCGACGGGTCAGGCCGACATCCTGTAGCAGCCGGTCATCCAGATAGCCCAGGTTGACGCGGCTGCGCCGACGGCGCTCCCATTGAGTGACAGCCGCCGCAAACCGCACGGCCAGAGATGCGATCAGAGGCAGCCGAGGGCTGTCGTTCAGCAGCATAAGGGCGGGGTTGTGCATCGTGCGTGTCATCTTGGTATTCCTTTCAAATTGTATTGACACAAAGTAGCAATGTTCGGTACAAGAGTTTGATACATTCGACATTGTGTCAAAAGCAAAGGAAGAATTGTAATGGATACAATTTGGCCAGACACACTGCCAAAATCTAAGGGGCCAAAATACACCTTGGTCGCCGATACAATTCGAAAAGCCATCGAGAACAAAACGTTAGATATCGGAACCAAGCTGCCGCCCGTGCGTGAACTTGCTTTTCGGTTGCAGATCACACCGGGCACGGTTGCGCGAGCTTATACGATTCTGACGGATGAGGGCTTGCTACAAGCCGAGGTTGGACGTGGTACATTTGTCGCTCCTCCGAAATCTCCGATTCTGGACGATGTCTGGTCGCGGCAACTGCACCTCGCCGAGGCGCAAAACGCCAACCACGTCAGCTTGTTCAGCCCACGTTTGGTGGATATGGGGCAGGTTTCGCTGGTGCGCGAGTGTTTGCAGAAGGTGGCGCAGTCTGATCCGGCCTTGTTCATGAGTTATCCGACGCGCGACGCCTACAAACCCATGCGGCAGGTGGTTGTCGATTGGTTGTCGGATTTGCCACTGGGTCAATTGACGGATGACGACATTGTACTGACCCATGGGGGGCAGAACGGGTTGTGTCTTGTGTTTCAAAGCATCCTTCAGGGTCCAAAACCAGTCGTGCTGGTTGAAGATCTGTCTTATGCCGGGTTCCGTCGCGCGGGTGAACTGATGCGGGCTGAAGTGGTTGGTATTCGAATGGACAAGTGGGGCATTGATCCAACCGCCATGGAACATGTGCTGCGTCAGACACCAGCCCAGATCATCTGTGTCTCACCCGAGGTACAAAACCCCACCGCATTGCACACTCCTCTGGAACGGCGGAAAGAGGTGGTCGAGATTGCGCGACGTTTCGATGTGCAGATCGTCGAGGATGATTGCTACCGGATGGGCGATGCCAAGGAACCCAGCTTTCGTGCGCTTGCACCTGAACGGGGTTGGCATGTGTCTTCGATCTCCAAGATACTGACCCCGGCGTTACGGGTCGGGTTCGCAATCGCCCCGAAAGACCGCAGCGCAGATCTGCGCCGGTCGGCGGAATACGGTTATTTCGGGTTGGCGCAGCCATTGGCAGAATTAACGCGGCTTTTGTTGTCCGACCCTCGAACCCGGCAAATCGCCAAGGACGTGCGCATGAGGATGGGGGATTACGTTCGTGTGGCAGTGAATGCATTAGGTGGTTTTGATCTGAACTGGGCCCCGGATGTCCCCTTTGTCTGGCTGAATCTGCCGTCCGGCTGGCGTGCCGCGGCCTTTAGCCGTGCGGCAGAGCGTGAGGGGATTCAACTGCGTTCGGCAGATGAGTTCGCACTCCGTGATGGGCGCGCGCCCAACGCGGTGCGTATTGCAGTGAACGGGCATGTTTCGTTGCAACGGTTCGAGAACGCGATGGTGCGGCTGCGAAACCTGTTGGACAATCCACCTGAGCAAATCAGTGTCTGAAATTGGGGTAAAATAATACCTATTTTGTAAGTTGTTGTTTTGGCATGTGAAAAACTGATCTGCTGTGCTTGACCTGCGCGCAAGCACCCCATAGAACCCATCCATCGAATTCGGACCGCTCCGCTGGGGCGGTCTTTCACATCAAACAGGACTATCCTGCCATGAAAACCTTTTCTGCAACACCTGCAGACATCGACAAGAAATGGATCCTGATCGACGCCGAGGGCGTTGTTCTGGGCCGTCTTGCCTCGATCGTCGCCATGCGCCTGCGTGGCAAGCACAAAGCGTCGTTCACCCCGAACATGGACATGGGCGACAACGTCATCGTGATCAACGCTGACAAAATCCAGATGACCGGCAAGAAGCGCGAAGAAAACTTCTACTGGCACACTGGCCACCCGGGCGGCATCAAGTCGCGCACCAAGCAGCAGATCCTCGAGGGCAAGCACCCCGAGCGCGTCGTGACCCAGGCGGTCAAGCGCATGCTGCCGGGCAACCGCCTGTCGCGTCAGGTTATGACGAACCTGCGCGTCTACGCTGGTGCCGAGCATCCTCATGAGGCGCAAGCGCCCGAAGTTCTGGACGTTAAGTCCATGAACAAGAAAAACACCCGGAGCTAATGACCATGGCTGATCAGATCAATACTCTCGAAGAGCTGAGCGCCGTTGCAGGCGTTGAGGTTGTGGCCGAAGAAGTCATCGTGCGTGAACCCGTACGTGACGAACTGGGCCGTTCCTACGCAACCGGCAAGCGTAAAGACGCTGTCGCCCGCGTTTGGATCAAACCGGGCTCCGGCAAAGTCACCGTGAACGGCAAAGACCAGGACGTGTACTTCGCGCGCCCCGTTCTGCAGCTGATCCTGCGCCAGCCGTTTCAGGTTGCCGGCGTAGAAGGCGAGTTCGACGTTGTTGCAACCGTCAAAGGCGGTGGCCTGACCGGTCAGGCCGGTGCGGTAAAGCACGGCATCTCAAAAGCGCTACAACTGTACGATCCGAGCCTGCGTGGTGCTCTGAAAGCCGCAGGCTTCCTGACCCGCGACAGCCGGGTTGTGGAACGTAAGAAATTCGGTAAGCGCAAAGCCCGCCGTTCGTTCCAGTTCTCCAAGCGTTAATCGCCGGGAATATCCAAATAGAAAGGGCTCGCTCTCGCGAGCCCTTTTTCTTTGCGTCTACATTGGTTTATTCCTCGTAAACCAGCTTCCACGTTCCGTTTTCAACTACATTGACGAACACGGTATCCGCGCCTTGATGATCATCCGGTCCATAGGTGATGTGGTTGCCGACCAGATCGTCCTGATAGTCCAGCGATTCCATGGCTTCGATAAAGCTGTCATGAGTCAGGTCCGGGCCTGCGGCCTCAAGCGCTTTGACCATCATCTCGGCAGCAGAATAGCCCAGCATTGCGAACCCAACCGGATCTTCACCCGTGGCGGCCTTGTACTCTTCGATAAATGCGGCGGGTGCGGGCTCATCCGCGCGGGCCCACAGATCCTGCCATGAGGCAGCAGCATAGAAGCCTTCGGTCACGCCTCCGGGAACTTTCGCCACGACTGTGAGAAAACTGGCCGAGGTGCCCAGGAATTTCATATCCGTCAGGCCCATCTTCTTGGCTGTGCCAACTACGGTAATTGCCTGACGAACGCCCAGCGCCATCGTGACAATGTCACAGCCTTCTTCCTTGAGTTTGCTGAGTGAGCCCACGAAATCGGTCTCATCTGGTTTATGCGTGGTCTCGGATCCAAATGTGATCCCGGCCTCCTCCGCCCCGGCCTTGCTGCCTTCCAGAATTTCCTCGCCAAAATCGGTGGGCAGATACATTGTGCAAACGGTTTGCGATCCAAATTCACCCGAGAGGTATTTCACGCCCACGCGGGCTTGATCATAGTAAGTTGAGAACGAGGTGAACTTGTTGCGTATCGGCTCTTGCAACATCTGCCGCGCTGCCGTCAGAGGGGCGACGTTGGGAATGCCCTTCGGATCCAAAAGTTTGAACCCGGCCATGTTCATCGGTGTGCCCAGAGATTGCAGCATCGCGAAAACTTTGTCCCGGTTCAGCAGTTTGTTATAGCCCTGCATGGCACGCGGCATTTGATAGCCGTTGTCTTCAACAACAAAGCGGATTTGTCGGCCGTGCACGCCTCCGGCTGCATTGACACGGTCAAACACGACATTTGCGCCTTTGGTGGCAGGAACGCCAACAGCAGCGAATATGCCGCTTAGATCGTTGACCGACCCGATGACGATTTCATCATCGGTGACGCCTTGGGTTTGGGCCAAACCCATGGTCGCCGAGGCGGTCAAGGCCGTGGCGACAGCCAATAGTTTGAATGAATTTCTCATCTCTCTCCTCCCGAAATTCCTTTGATTAACTGTACATGTCTTCAATCAGATGTCCGTGCTTCTTTTCCACCAGCCCGCGTTTCAACTTCATCGTGGCGGTAAGTTCGTCGTCTTCGGCGGTCAAAAGTACGTCGATCAGCCGGAAATCCTTGATCTGCTCGACCCGTGCAAATTCACCGTTCACGGCTGTAACCTCGGCACCGATCAGATCGCGGATCTCGGGCGCGGCACATAGCGAGGCGAAGTTCGAAAACGGGATTTTGCGGTCCTGGGCAAACTTCTCGACATTCTCCTGATCGATCATGATCAGGGCCGTCAGGTATTTGCGCCTGTCACCGATCAGGATCGCGTCAGAAATATAATGACTGAACTTCAACCGGCTTTCGATCTCAGCCGGGGTGATGTTCTTACCGCCTGCTGTGATGATGATGTCTTTCATACGGCCCGTGATGGTGACGTAGCCATCCTTGTCGATATGCCCCATATCCCCTGTGCGCAGCCAACCGTCTGCTGTAAAAGTCTCGGCCGTTTTGACGTTGTTGCGCCAATATCCCTGAAAAATGTTCATGCCTTTCAGCTGGATTTCACCGTCGTCTGAGATGCGAATGTCGCAGCCTTCAACGACCTTACCGATGGTCCCGATCCTGTTGCTTTCAACGGTATTGAGCGTGGCAAGCCCCGAGGTTTCAGTCATCCCAAAACCTTCGACCAAAGGCACACCGATGGCCCAGTACCATTTCAACAGGTCAGTCGAAATCGGTGCAGCGCCGGTCCCGCCCCGACGTAGCTTGTCCATTCCCAACATGCGGCGCAGGTTCTTCAGGACCAGTTGATCCCATGCCCAGAATTGGGCGGTGATACTGGCAGGAACAGGTTTTCCTGCCGCTACGTAATCGGCGCGACGCGCGCCAGCTTTCAATGCCATACCAAAGGCCGCGCGCCCCAATGGTGTGGCCTCCTGCGTCAGGATCTGCACATGCGCATAAATCTTTTCCCACACGCGCGGCACAGCGGTGAAGGTCGAGGGCGAGACCTCTTGCAGATTAGAAAAGACGGTCTCCGGGCTTTCTGCGAAGTTCACCGTGCAGCGCGCCGCCAGCGGAAAATAGACCGACACGTCCCGTTCCAGAATATGACAGAGCGGCAAGAAGCAAAGCTGCTCATCGCTGGCAAGAACCGGCAAGGCTCGCGCGCCGGATTCGATGGCGGCCAGGATATTTTCGTGACTCAGCATCGCGCCCTTGGGCTGCCCGGTGGTGCCCGAGGTATAGACAAGTAGGGCGGTATCCTGCGGTTTCCCCAGTGCGATTTCGGCCTCGAACCGACCGGGATCGGTGGCTTCGACCTGCTGGCCAAGCGCGTAGAGGTCGCCGATCATCATGCCGCGCGGGTGTTTGAGGTCGTGCAGACCTTCGTCTTCCAGAATGATCACCTTGATCAGATCGGGAAGCTCAGTCTCAATTTCCAGAAACTTGTCCAGATGTTCTTCATCTTCGACGATCAGGAATTTGCTGCCGCTGTCATTGATCAGGTATTGCAGCTGACTGGCGGAGTCGGTGGTGTAAACGCCCGAGGCTATCCCTCCGACACCCTGAATACCCATGTCGAACCAGGCCCATTCCTTGCGGTCCTCGGACAGGATCGAGACCACATCGCCGCGTTCCAGCCCCAGTTTGCGCAACGCCAAACCGATCCATTTGGCGTGTTGCCAGTAATCGGCCCAGGTATAGGATTTCCAGATGCCCAGGTCTTTTTCCCGATGCGCGGTGCGGTCGCCCAACTCGGCACAACGGTGTTGAAACAATTCGCTGATGGTGATGCAGCCATCGACCCTTAGCGGCCGCTGACCCGTCGTTGCGTTAAAGTGCACTCCGTTGATTGTGGTTTGCGGGGGCAGGGGGGTGGCGTCCATCCGTCTTACCTCCACGTCTTTTTCCGTTTCCAGCGCCGGTTTTCCCGCGCGCCGTCTTCCTGCACCCCAAGATAGAAGTTCTGGATGTCCTCGGACTTCAACAGAACTTCAGCGCTCCCGTCCATGACGATGCGACCAACCTCCATCACATAGCCATGATGGGCGAGATCCAGTGCCGCATGAGCGTTTTGTTCAACCAGCATCATGGTCATCTGCTGTTCTTGGTTGAGACGCTTGAGTATCTCGAAAATCTCTTGCACCAGCATCGGCGACAAGCCCAGCGAGGGTTCATCCAGCAACATGATGCGAGGCCGGGCCATTAGTCCACGCCCGATGGCCAACATTTGCTGCTGACCACCTGACAAGGTGCCAGCCTCTTGCCCACGGCGGTCTTTGAGAACCGGAAAATAGCTGAAAACCAGTTCACGATCCTGCTCGATCTGGTGTTTATCCTTGCGGGAATAAGCACCGAGGCTGAGGTTCTCATCAACGGTCAGAAGTGGAAAGACCTCGCGCCCTTCGGGAATGTGAACGATACCGCGCTGAACGACCTTATGCGGCTCGGCCCCCTGAATGTCATCGCCATCAAAGGTGATTTGACCCTTCTCCGGGTCCATCACGCCCGAGACGGTTTTCATCAGCGTCGTCTTTCCCGCGCCATTGGCCCCAAGGATCGAGACGATCTGCCCCTCGTGCACGTCCAGGGACACGCCGCGAATGGCCATGATGGGGCCATAAAAGCTTTCGACATTGCGGATTCTCAGGATCGGCGCACTCATGAGGCTTTCCCAAGATAAGCTTCGATCACGGCCGGGTGGGATTGTACTTGGGCCGGAGAGCCGAGCGCCAGTTTAGCGCCGTCGGCCATGGCCAAAACGCGATCTGACACGCCCGAGACCAGGCCCATGTCGTGTTCCACCATCAAAACGGTGATACCCATCTGACGCCGGATGTCATCGATCCACCACCGCATATCACTTGTTTCTTCGACTGAAAGACCCGAGGCCGGTTCGTCCAGCAGCAGCAATTTGGGATCGGTTGCCAAGGCGCGCGCGACCTCGACCACTTTTCGCACACCGTAGGGCAACCCCGCGATCATCTTGTCACGATAGGCCTGAAGATCGAGAAAATCGATGATCTCTTCAACCTTCTCGCGGTTCTCTATTTCCTGCTGTCGGGCGGATGGAAGAAACAACAATTCGGACAGCAGGTTTGTTTTTCGGTGCTGGTGTCGCCCGACCAGAAGGTTTTGCAGAACGGTTGCGTGCTCAAACAGTTCGATATTCTGGAACGTCCGCGCCACGCCGTAAGCTGCGACGCCCGAGGGTTTGACACGTAGCAGATCATGGCCATCAAACCGGATCGACCCGGCATAGGGGTCGTAAAATCGCGAGATCAGGTTGAACACTGTCGATTTTCCGGCGCCGTTGGGGCCCACAATGGCAAAGACCTCGCCTTCCAGAACCTCGAATGACAGGTCATCAACCGCAGTGAGGCCGCCAAATTTCAGGGTCACGTTTTCAAATTCCAGCAGGCTCATCTCAGGCGCTCCGTCCTCAGATAAGATTTTTGCCGTTTAAACATATCCTTTCGGTAGAAGGGGAACAGCTCGAACCAGGTTCGGATTTTAAGCCAGCGGCCATAAAGGCCCATGGGTTCGAACAGGATGAAGGCGATCAGGATCATTCCGAAGATGCCGAATTCCAGCCCCGGAATGGCGACGGTATTGCCGCCGAACAGGGCACCGGCGTATTCCTTCGAAATTGACAGAAATTGCGGCAAAAACCCGATCACGATCGCGCCCAGAAATGCCCCATGGATCGACCCCAGCCCGCCGATCACGATCATCATCAGCAACTGGATTGAGATTAGGACGCTGAAGGTTTCGTTGTTGAAGGCCCCGGCAAACAGCCCCATCAACGCCCCGGCCCAGCCTGTCACAGCGCATGACAAGGCGAATGAGATCATCTTGGTCCGCGCGATATCAATGCCCATCGCCTGCGCGGAAACCTCTGAGTCACGCACAGCGATAAAGCTGCGCCCCAGCGGCGCACGTAGCAGGTTGATATAGCCCAGTGTGACCAGAACAGTGACGATCAGCACCAGCCAGAAGAACTGATCCGGTGTACCCCAGCGGTCTACCAGATGGCCAAAGATCTCGACCCCTCCGACATACTTGCCAGCGACGCCTCCGGTTATTGGTTCGGACAGAACGATGATGTCGTCCATCAGGATCGACAGGGCCATTGTGAAGATGGCCAGATAGATGCCGTGCAGCCGCAGGGCAGGGATCGCCACCGTCACGCCCGCGATGCCGGTTAGAATCCCGGCCAGCGGGAAGGCGATCAGAAAAGGAACCCCTGCTTCGATCAGTGCAATATTGGCATAACAGCCAAAGGCCAGAAAAGCGGCGTGCCCCAGGCTGACTTGCCCGGTATGTCCGGTCAGGATCATCAGGCCCAGCCCGGCAATGGCCCAGATCAGAACGTTTGTCAGCTCACCCAGATAGAACGCGTCCAACCACCAGGGGGCAGCGGCGACAACGGCCAGCAGGATCAGATACAGGCTAAGTTGATACCTGTCCTTCCAAGGCCGAATATCCTGCATGTAATTGGTTTTGAAAACAATCCGCATGGCTCAGACCTTTTTGATCCGAACCTGACTGAACAGCCCGTTGGGCCGGAAAATCAGTACGGCAAGAAGAAGAGCATAGGGCGCAACCTGACTGTAGCCCGCAGCAATATAACGGCTGGAAAAGGGTTCGATCACACCCACGATCAGCCCTCCTGCCAATGCACCGGGCAGGCTGCCAAAGCCTCCAATGACCGCCGCTGCAAAGGCCTTGATGCCCAGCAAACCAGTCGTCGGGTCCACCGCACCCTTGGCGGCAAAGAGGATACCGGCGATCCCGGCAACAACCCCGGCCAGTGCCCAGATAAAGCCCTGAACGCGTTTGACCGGAATGCCCATATAATACGCCGCCAATTGGTTTTGCGACGCACCCTGCATCGCAAGACCCAGTTTGGTGCGGCTGAAGAAGACATAGAGCGCCCCGGTCAGAAGGATCGTGACGACAATCACCGCAACATCTTCCATCCCCAGTACCAGACCGCCAAAGCGGGCTTCTTTGCCTGCAAGCGGGTTTTGCAGCGTTTGCGGCTCATGCCCCCAGATAAGGCCTGCCACAAAGCGGATCACGAACCCCAAAGCGATGGTCAGGATGACGACGGCGGTTTGGCTTTCACCGAACAGTCGCCGGATGATCAGTCGATCCAGCAGATAGCCCAGAGCGCCCATAATCCCCAGTGAGATCGGCAAGGCCAGCCAGAAGGGCAGGCCCATATATTGGGTATTCGTAAGGCCGATGGTCACAAAGGCCCCCAACATCATGAAATCGCCCTGCGCGAAATTCACCGCCTCGGTTGCCTTGTAGATCAGAACAAAGCCAAGTGCGATCAGGCCATAGACGCAGCCATTCGCCAGCCCGCTGATCAGCAGCTGTGCGTTATCCAAACTGTCCTCCCTCCAACGAACAACCGATGCCGTCAGCCTCACGCAGGTTCTCGGGTTGCGTGGGGTTCTTCTACTATGGCGTGATTATCACCTTTCCGTCACTCTTTTTCAGCGCGTCGGCCAAATTCGGCACCAGATTCCTGAGCGTAAGGTGTTCAGAAACATCTGTTTTCCAGCGCCCGTCCGCAAAACGTGCCTGCACTTCGGTCACCACCCGCATCTGATCTGCAGGCGGTGTCGACATCATCCATTGCGTCAGCCAAAAGCCTTCGATCCGCTTGCCCATAAAGATCAACTGGCCGGTCTGGGTCAGAGTCGGCGCTTCGGTTGAGAGCCTGCCGTAAGTGATCCAACGTGCACGGTTCGGCATGGCGCAGAACAGCTTTTCCGAAAGCTGGTCTGTCACGGCGTCAAGGAAGACGCGTGGTTTCAGAGATGCGCTAAGTTCCGCGAACTGTGCGACCACATCCGAGTCTGTCGTTACCAATACTTCGGATGCACCCAGGTCTTTGAGCATGTCTATCGTCTCGGCGCGCCGCACCAACGCAATGGGTTTCAGCCCCAGATCGCGCCCCAGGCTGCACATGAGTTTTCCAAGCTGGCTGGTTGCGGCAGACACAACAAACGCATCGCCGTCGGCCTTGGCCATGTCCACCATCGCCATCGCGGTCAGGGGGTTTACGATCTGTGCGGCCCCGTCATCGTCTGAGATATCCGGCCTCAGGGGAATGCACATCTGCATCTGCGTGACGACATACTCCGCCCACGCCCCCGATCCGGCGGCGACAAACGCGACGCGCTGACCTTGCAGGGCTTCGGCACCTTTGCCGGTGGCCACGACGTCACCGCATCCTTCAAACCCGGCAGGGGATCCTTTTACACGCGGCTGACCATACTCTCCCTTGATGAAATGCAGGTCCGACGGATTGACCGACGCTGTTCTCAATTTGATCAGAACCTGACCAGGGCCTGGTTGTGGCACAGGGATTTCTGCGGGTTCCAGCCATTCGGCTGCATCTGAGATGACCGGCCCGCTGGATGTGCCGGAATATCCGTCATGTTTTATAAGTGTGGCAAACATGGTCTGCGGCAAATCTGTCATGTGGTCATCCTCGATCAAACAGGGTCACACGTGCCTTATTGAAACAAGTGCCCTAAAGAGGTGTGGCGCGAGCTGTGCATTGGAATGAGCCAATCAAATGCGGCTTGGGGCGTCAATTCAATGCCGAAATAACGTGGGGGTACCCAAGATGCGCCCATGGTATGGGGCCAACCCAAAAGGTCAGCCCCAGGTATTTTATTGTTGAGTCAAAAGGTTGGTTAGTTCCTGAATCTTCTGAGCGATGGTTTCGGGTGACTCTTTGATGTCGTTCACGATCTTGATCGCTTGCTCTTTCAGATCGGCAGCCAGTGTGCTTTCTTCCAGCGAAGTCATGATGCCGTCATAGTCGAAATTGGTTACGTCCAGCTTGCCTTCCTGAATCCAGGAATTCAGCAGTTCTTGTCCCTGACCGGCCAGCGCAGCAACCTGATCGCCCGCTTGTTGCGCAGTTTCAGATGCCTGATCGGCAACGGAAGAGGCTGCCTCGGATGCCTGCTCGGTCAAAGATGAAGCCGCTTCCGCGGCTTGCTCGGTTGCGGCGTCAACTGCGTCGGATGCGGCGTCCTGTGCCGCAGTGGCCGCATCGGACAATGCGTCACCAGCGTCCTCTGCCGCCGATTGCAAACGTTCTGCCGGAGTTGGCTCAGGTTGGTTCAGGTAATAATATCCGCCAACGCCGATTGCGGCGAGGACTATGATCAAAACAAGAGTACGCGACATGTGAATCTCCTTTGGAATTTGTGTCGCCGGGATGATGCAAAACTAACGCAGAGACAAAGGGGAATTCTTGTGAATTCTCAGCAGAATAGAGTTTTGGGCCAGGCCGCGCTGATCGGCATACTGCATGTGGCAAGATCACGCTGCTTTGGCTAAGCCGTGGCGGAAATGCTCAGTGATCCGTCTGTGAAGGGTTGCCTTGCTCGAATTGTTGCTAACGTTAAGAGGTTAAGGTGGTGGGCATTCGTCAATTGCACGTACACATCGCTAAGTATGCGATCATTTAGTCTGGTTGCTGCGTCCATCCCGCAGCTTTCATCGCATCAATCAAAGACTCCACAGGTTCAGCTGTTGAAAATGCACGCCTTTTGATTGTCTCCAGCGGGAAATTAGGCCAAGTCTGATTGAACATGCCGGCCAGTCTTTGGGCCTCTTTCCGTTCCCCATTCTTCCAATGTGCGGCCATGAGATAGGCGGCTGAGATTGGGCCAAAGGGGCCGCCCCGTGCAATAGTGGTTTCAAAGGTTATAATGGCAGCCGCATATTCGCCACTGTGAAACTGGGCCGAGCCAAGCGCGTTATCGAAAACTAGACCGCCACCCGATTTGGCCAATTGTTTGTAGTGGTCGGATTGTTCAAGAAGCTGATCAAAGCGGGATGTGTACAACAAGATCAACGCATCAAATTCCGCAATATGAGGGTCCTGAGGCGCCATTTGCACAGCCCGACCCGAAAGCGTCAGCGCGCGGTCATAGTTCCCGGACCCGAACTCGAACCAGGCCCGAGCAGACATGGCCCAAGGGTCGTCCGGCGCAAACTCTATGGCGCGGGCGCTGTTCTTCTCTGCCTGTTGCAACAGAATCTCTATGTCAGGGCGTTCAGGTTGAAGAAGCGCCAGCATTGTTTCAACCTGGGCTGCTCCCGCATAGCCGCAAAAATAGTCCGGGTCGCGTGCAACTGCGGTTTCGAAAATCTGCAACGCAGGACGCAAGCGTGACAGGGTGACAACCGGAAAAATCAATTCGCGGCCCGCGTTGCACAGGTTCATGGCCTCTATGCGCGCAGGAGCGACATCGTAGATGATCGGTCTATCCTTGCTTAGTCTGGTCGAAGAGGAGCCATACCAGACATAGAACCCTGCAATCGAGGCGATAAGGAACGCGGAAAGCGTCAGCAAGAAAGCAGCGAACAGAGGCCTGCGTGCACCGCGACGTGCATTTGTGCGAAGGGTGAATTCCGGCGCATAGCCGCCAACCGGCAGAGATATGATGACCGGATCCAAGGTTCCGTTTCTTTCATAATACGCGTCGAGTTTACGACGTACGCGACCCGCGTCCACCCGAACAACACCTTCGCGCTTGGACAATTCGTTTACGTCATAGCCGTACACATCCATTGCGATCGTCTTTGCGCGGATATTCTCGGCTCGTCCTGAAAGCGCCTCTTTGACCACGTAAGTCAGAAAGGACTGCATACGGCTGGATCCTCGGAATTCGTCTGACTGCAACACATGTTTCAGCGCGGTTTCGATCTCGGCTGTTGAGGCCGACCGCTTATCTGTCTGCTGTGTTTCGCTGTCCGCGCCCATCAAGAACTATCCTTTTTCCACAAAGATTTGGTTCCACTCTGCTACGGTAGCATGCGCCGTATTACGTACAAGACACATTGCTTCCCGTGCATATTTGGCCAGCAAGCTTATGGGTTTTGCCGATTATGATCGACGATGATTTCTTTGATACTCAGTTTCCCAAAGCAGTGCCGCTGCTGAAGAAAATGCGCGCCCAAGACAAAGAGTTTGACCAGATCTGCACAGACTACCACGAGCTTTTTGCGGAGCTGTCAAAGCAACCACAAGCCAAGGAAGTACCACAATCTCGATACATCGCGGATCTGGCCGAAAGCCTGTCGGATCTGCGCAGCACGATAGAAAAGCGGTTGGCCGCGCAAGGTGTCGAGTTGGCCGATAGATCTTACAACATTGGAGAATCCTGACATGTTGCTTAATCGTATCCTGCCCGCATTTTTTCTTTGCGCTAACCCGGTTCTGGCGCAGGACAATCCGATCATTCACGATGGAGAGTTTCAGTTCCTGCGCGCACAATTCGGAGAGGAATGGGATGCGCAGGACGCGGACATCGACGCCAGATTGGCTGAGATACGCGCATCGAATGGAGGGAACCCCCCTAACTTTCTGTACATCCTGGTCGACGATGTCAGTTTTGGCCAAATGGGGGACCGCAGGCTAAACTACGTCACGGGGATTGATACGCCGAACATCAACCAGGTCGCAGCCGAGGGGCTGTCGTTGATGCGCATGTATACCGAACCCTCTTGTACCCCGACCCGAACCGCGATGCTGACCGGACGCCATCCGGTGCGTGCCGGAGTGGAAGAGGTCAAGGTTGCCCTCGTGGGTGAGGGCCTGCCGGCCAGCGAGGTGACGCTTCCGGAAATCTTGAAACAGGTCGGCTATTCAACAGCCCATGTAGGCAAGTGGCATCAGGGCGATATCGAAGAGGCTTACCCGCACAATCAGGGCTTCGACTGGGCCGCATTCCCGCTGCATCAGCAGGTGCAGTTAAGCCTCATGATCCCCGAGGCGATGCGATCCAACACTATGCTAGGCTATGTGTCCGAAGGACAAAGCAACCAGTTCCAGTTGGACGAAAGGTTCAAGCCCTATGGTCTGGTCACAGGTGTTGAAGCTGTCGCCGGAGGGATGGCGCGTGAAGTGGATATGGCTGCGGGCGAAACCTGGACGCAAGCCAAATACGAAGAGATGAATGAACGCTACCAGCGTCAGGCGCTGGAGCAAATCGAACGCGTTGCGGCGGAAGACGCCCCATTTTTCCTGCAATACTGGCCCTTGTACCCGCTGAATTTTGTCTACCCTGAACAAGCGATTTCACGAAATGGCGGTTTCCACGCGGACAAACTGCAATTGCTGGATGGTTGGATCGGGGATGTTCTGGCCAAATTGGAGGAAACCGGCAAAGCCGACAACACCATCGTCATGGTGATGGCAGACAATGGTCTGATGTATCATTACGAGGGAACGTCCGGACTCAATCAGCTGATCTATCGCGGCGGAAAAACCCAGCACCTGGAAGGAGGTGTGCGCACCGATGCCTTCATCCGCTGGCCTGGTGTGATCGAAGCCAACAGCGCGGCCGGTGATATTTTTCACGTCTCAGATATTTTCACCACAATGGCACGGATTGCCGGGGCAACGGACCATATCCCACGTGACCGGGTGATTGACGGGATCGATCAGACAGCTTTGCTTTTGAATGGCGAGGGCCATGGCCGGCGGGATTACGTCTATGTCTACGAAGGACCGGTGTTGCGGTCGGTCGTCAAACAGGAGTTCAAGATGCACCTGCCGGCGCCAGGTCAGCCCGGTGCTGCCGCCCCGACCTATAACATCTATCGGGACCCGCGCGAGGAACACCCGCTGGTTGGATACTCGCTATGGGCCGGTGCATCGTTTCAGGACATGATCAAACGTCATCAGAAAATGATCGCAAAATACCCGCATTCCGAGATCGCAAAAGGTGAACCCTATAAAGGCATCGAAAATCTGCGCCCGGAAACGGAGCTGACCCGGGATGTCTTCATGAGTTGGCAGTGACTAAGGATAAAAACTCTCGATAATATATACTAATGTGTCAATATGAGGGGCGGGACATGTATTGTGAAACGCGCTTTGGAACAGTTTTGGGGGGATTGCGATGAAAGGTCTTAGGGTATTGGTTCTGGCGACTGGCAGTTTGGCTTCGGCAGCATATGCTCAACAAGACCCCATTCAACATGATGCAGAGTTCTACATTCTGAAAGCCCAGCATGGCGAGCAATGGGCTCAGGACGACGCTGCAGTGGATGAGGCCCTGGCGGCGTTTCGTGACGCCAACAACGGAAAACCGCCTAATATCGTTAGCGTTCTGATCGATGATCTTGGCTTTGGTGACATGGGTATTCCGGAACTGAATGCCGTTCGCGGATATGAAACACCGAACATCAACGACTTTTCCGACGAGGCGATGCGCATGGTTCGAATGTATACCGAACCGTCCTGCACACCGACGCGCGTGGCCCAAATGACCGGACGCCTACCTGTACGCATGGGCATGGGGGACACAACTGTCGACATCGCGGGTTTCGGGCTTCCTGCGGACGAGGTGACGCTGGCGGAGATTCTGAAGCAAGCGGGTTACGCCACAAGCCATGTGGGCAAGTGGCATATGGGCGATATTTCCGAAAGCTGGGCCATGAACCAGGGGTTCGATTATGCCCAAATGGCTGTGCACCAGCAGGGGCAACTGACGATCTTTAACGACGACGCGATCAAGGAACAGGTTTCGGTGGGAATCCGGGATTTTGATGACAAGTACACGTTGGACGATTGGTTCCGCCCCGATGCCTCGGCCATGATGACCGTTATTGAGGGCGAGGCAGGCGGCCCGATCCGCGAAATCCGGATGGAAGCCGGAGAGCGTTGGAACGCGGCCAAGTACGATGAAATGAACGAGGCTTTTCAGGTCAAAACATTGGAGGAACTGGATCGGCTCAGCAGCGGTGCGGAGCCGTTCTTTTTGCAATACTGGCCGATGATCCCGCTGGACAACACGCGCGCCGGGCGCAGCGGTCCTGAAAGTGCCAATGGCGGGCTATACGTGGACAAGATGCAGTTGCTGGACGAGTGGCTGGGCGATTTGTTCGATAAAATGGAAGCGTTAGGGCTAGCTGAGAACACGATCGTTGTCGTCATGGGAGACAACGGGCATTTTACCAAATATGCACCGCAGTCCGGGTTTACTCCGATGATATTTGCGGGTGGCAAGGGGGATACGACAGAAGGGGGCGTGCGCGTGGATGCGTTCATACGCTGGCCGGGGGTAATTGAAGCAGATGGATTGCTGAACAGCATCATCCATGTCTCGGATCTTTATACCACTTTGTCGCGGTTTGCAGGAGCGGATCAATACATCCCCCGTGATCGTCTTGTTGACGGTGTGGATCAGTCCGCAGCACTGTTGTTTTCAGATGAAACAAAGGCACGGCGCGACCATGTCATCATCTACTCGGTCGCAAAACCCGAGGCCATTGTCAAAGATCAGCTAAAGCTCAAACTTCCCGGACCGGGTGAGAGCGCAATTCTCGCGAAGTTCTTCGATCTGTTTCGCGATACGCGCGAGGAGTATTCGGTTTCGACCGAGGTCGGAGCGTGGGGCGGTCAGGAATTCGTTCGCATATTGGGGCGCCACAATGCGCGTAAAGAGAAGTTTCCAGATACGCCTCCGGCTTTTGGAATGCCCTATGAAGGGATCGAGAACATTCGCCCGGAAACACAACAGGCGGTCGAAGCGTTTGGTGTGAAACGCCAGTCTCCACTGGAATAGCGCGGCGGTCATCGCCACCGCGTTGTTAAGAACTGAACGTATGGACTTTGGGATGGACACATGTTGGGAACGATAGTTTTTGCACTTGGCCTGATCGTCTCACTTGGGATTGGCTTTGTCTATTTCCGAGACCTCGGGGACGTCTCTCAGATGGTGCTGAAGGTGAAGCGCGAGAACATGGTGCGCTTTATTCGCAATGAATACCGTCTGATCGCAGTCGGGCTGTGCGGGTTTGCCCTGGCGACACTTGCACACTTTGCGCTTGGCGGTACTCCTTTCTGGCTTTGGCTGACAAGCGCCGTGCTGGTGGCGTTTCTTTATGGGTTTCCCTACGTCTGGGTCCACCTCGGGCTGCGCAATCAGTTGAATGACGCACAATACGTTTCCATCGAAGAGGCGCGGAAATTTGTGGGCCCGACTGCTCCGGTCATTGTCATTGACAATAACGGTCATGCCCGGGCGCATCCGGACGCTCAGATCATGCGGCCCCACCTGGCCGGCGATGCGCAGGGCTTGGACGGAGAAGACGTTGTCATGACCTATTGCGCCATGGCCAATCTGGGGCAGGGTTATGTGCCTCGGATCGAAGGCCAGCGCCTGAATCTGGAGGTTCTGGCACAGCATGGCAACAATCTGATCCTGCGGGATAATGAAACCGGTGAGCCCATACAGCACATCTATGGGTTTCGCGAAGCGGACCGTGATCCAAACCCGGATGGCCCGGCTTGCCCTCTTCGCCCTGAGGCGCAGATGAAACCTTGGCCAACCTATCGGATGACGTTCCGAGGATTTCAAAAAGCCTTCCCGAATGGCGAGGTGTATCTGAACCGGCCGTCCTCGAACCCGATTTTGCGGTTGTTGGACATGGTGACGGAAATCACCTTTGGGTGGGGCATCAGTCGACAGCATCAGGAAGACGCACCGGTGATGGACAACATGGACCGTACCGACGACCGGCTGCCGAACAAGACCTATGTTTGGGGCATCAGCATCGGGCAAGATGCCACGTGCTGGACCGATGACTTTGTCGTCGACAACGATTGGATCGTGAATGCCCAGGTCGGCGGGCGCGATGTAGTTGTAAGTCTTGATCCCAAGTTTGAAAGCTTGGGCGTTTGGTACAATGACAGCGGTCAGCCTGTGTCCCAATGCGATTTCTGGGGCAAGTCTGATCAGGGTCAGTTGCAACGGGTTGAAACCTTGCGAGCCGGAGTGTTTTGGCACGTCTGGTCCGAGTTTTTCCCAAAAACCGATATCAATCGTATCAAAGACAATGCGGCACAATCAAAGGAAACAGCTGCCTGAGAAATTGCGTTTCGCTGAACCCTCGCAAAATCCGCGAGATCAGCGATAAGGGGCAATGAATGATAAACCGACGGAAAAAGATTAATAGATTTCAAAGGGGGATGTGTGATGGCCACAGCTTTAAAAATAGGGACGACTTTTGGGTTTGCTCTGGCGGCGGGCATTGGGTCAACGGTATCCGCGCAGCAGTCCGATTGGTCATATGAGGCTACGGTCTATCTGTTTATGCCTGAAACGGACTTGTCGCTGGCCACGCCGAATGGAACAATCGACGGGACACTCAGTTTTTCGGACGCGCTGGATAATCTGGATTTTGCGTTCATGGCTGCGTTTGCTGCTTCTGATGGGCGATGGCTGTTCTTGGCCGATTACAATTACACCAACTTGTCATTCAGCAATGGCACACCGGGTCCGGCCATCTCCAGCGTTGATACCTCGGCCGAGATAAAGTTCTTCAGCGGCTATGTCGGCTATCGTGTTTATGACGCACCGACAGTAAGCGTTGATCTTGCAGGTGGTTTCAGATGGTTCAGCACCAGTACTCAATTTACCCTACAACCCGGAATCGCGCCCGGACGCAGCGCAACGGCCGATGACAACTGGACCGATCCAGTGATCGGGGCACGGGCAAGGGTTCGCTTTTCAGATAAATGGTCGGGGTCAGGGTTTGTGGATTATGGCGGCTTCCGAAGCGGAAGTGAGACCTGGCAGATCCTGTTGACCGCCGACTACGCGATTAATGATCGATGGCTGCTGCGGGGTGGGTACCGCTATATCTCTTTCGATCATGTGATCAATGGGAATGATTTCAAGTTCGATCAGTCCGGTCCTCTTTTGGGCGCAACTTATCGGTTTTGACGTTCCGATCCCGCAAATGGCAGACCCGTTGAACGAGAACGGTTCAAGCGGCTGAGGCCGATTTACAGTTCTGGAAACCTGACCAAACCGTGATCGTGCCTTTGGGGCCTGTTTTTCACGTCTGCAACTATCGATGGATCGTGGCGGAGAGACAGGGATTCGAACCCTGGGTGGGCTTGCACCCACAACGGTTTTCGAGACCGTTTTCTACATCAAAACAAAGGTCTTTATATCAGTAAAACAATGGCTTTGCGGCTGCAAGATAGGCAGGCTTGGCACGGAAAGCGGGTAGGGGTGTCATAGGAAAGCGTCATAGTGATTTCGGATGAGTGAACTTCTTCGGCGGTTACTGAAAGCGCATTGAGGTTCCGAAGGGCGGGAAGCTGTCTTTTGCCGCGACGGCAAAGCAGATGTTTTGAAATGGTGCCAAAGACCTTTGGCTTGTGTGCTTCTTCGCTATTAAATGCGATAGAAGCGTTTTGATGTGCCATGGAACACGTATTCGTGGCTTGAAATCGGGATAAGTTCCTGATGCCGGGAAACAACCTCTTTGTAAGTTGAAGTGAGGTTATCGACCGGGAAATTCGATCCGAACATGCAGCGATCGGCGCCAAACTGGGATAAGCAGTTTGAAACGATAGGCGCGACGCTTTCAGCGCTCCAGTTGTGATCGAACATTCCGAGGCCGGAGAGTTTGCAATAAACCTGCGGCAGGCTCGACAATGCTGTCAATTCATCTGCCCACCTTCGCAAACCTTGTGGTGTCCGGTCGTGTGGCGAACCAGCGTGGCACAGGGCTATTCGGGTTTCCGGAGATTGCGCAAGAACATCTGCGGCTTGCTCCATTAGTTCAGGCAGCAGCTGAAGGTCAAAGGAAAGGCCGCGAGCGCCCAGTTGCTTCAAACCAGCCAAGAATTTTGGGTCTTTTAGAAGTGAATTCGTGCCGGTTGAGGCATCTTCGCCCGGAGCCCGGCCAACAATCTGACGCACACCACGCACCGAGGGCAGCGTTTGAAGACGATCGAGTTGTTCGTCCAGATCATTAGATGTCAGATCGCAGAATGCCACTTGCACCAACGGCCAGTCAGGGAACTGGTCCGCAACGGATTGCACCCATTGAGCTTCGGCCCAGGGGTCTGCCGCACCGACCTGAATGTGTACCGAAGCGCCAAAGCCCATGGCTTCGGCATCTGCACGAAATTCCGGCAGTAAATAGTCCCGCTGGATAGAAGACGGGTCGCCAAAAAAACGAACGATGCCTTTCTCCATGAGCCAAGGGTAATTCACTACCGAAAGGTCCCACAGATGGTGGTGTGCATCTATCTTCATGGGTTTTCGATCCCTGTGGTGCGTGCCAGAATATCAACGCCTTGACCCTGCCAGAAGTGGAGCAGGTCGATGAAGATCCAGTTTTCGGCCAGTTTGTCACCAGCGCGGCGATAGATATCAATCACCCTAAACTCGCCGGGTTTACCCGTGGCTGGCATCCCCATGAACCCGCCTGAAGGGGTAGCGGTGAAGTTGGGCCAACCAAAAAAGCCGCCATAATGCCCTTCGGCCAGGCGGCAAAAATGTTTGGTTTTTGATCGGTCTTTGAAAGCCGCACGGAAAGGGCCCGAGTGCTGCTTGGCATAGCGTTCTATCGTATAGGTCGCGCCAATCCCCTCGGGGCCCCACCAAATCATGTCCTTGTGCCAGGTTCGGGCCAATTCATCCTCAAGCGACACACCACTGTCCCATTGGCCGAGATCCGAGATCATCGCATTGATGACCGCCAGTGTCTTCTCGCCTTCTTCAACGGGTTGTTCGTTGAACAGCAGGCCGTCACGGGGCCGTGGTCCAGGTTGCACCAAATGCGCCGCTGTTTGTGGAGGAAACGGGTTCTGTCCGGCTTGCACCATTAGGTGCGGAATGTCGAAGTACATTGCTGTTTCGACGATCCTGTCACCGACGATTTTGTGGAATGCGCAATATCGCAGGAATGCCAATTTACTGGTTGGGCGAATGCCCAACCACGGTCGGTCGAACAGGCCCATCAAATGCCCCATGGACACGACCCAGACGTCAGCTTCGTCACTCAGTGAGTTTTGTCCCGCAAACATGATGTCCACACGGTTTTGCATGTGGGTAAGGCTGCTTTTCAGCGGCTGCCAGAATTGCTGGGCAACCTGTTCGGCGCCGCGGATTTCGTCGAACGGATGAAAGCCGCGCCACTTCAGGTCCGGAGCACAGAATCGGCTCATGACGGTCGGGGATTCGTGCTCTGAAGCGGACTCCAGGGCAGTATGAAACGCGGAGACCAGCTTTTTTTCTGTCTGAAAGTTCACGGTGGTTACCATTGTAATCAGGGTTTTATGAGAGGCGCGAGGCCGGTGCGAGTCGGATATCAGTAGCACTTTTGCATACGTATGCAAAAAAGTCTTGCCTGATTTGGTATATGCGAATTACTGTTTTGCAAGCGTATGCAAACCGATTCCTTGCAGGGGGCACCATGGCGGAAATTCAATTGCGGAACGTCGGTAAGCGATGGGGATCATTCATCGGGGTTCACAATTTCGACCTGACGATCGCGGATCGCGAGTTTCTGGTGCTGCTCGGCCCCTCGGGCTGCGGCAAGACCACCACGATGCGCATGATCGCCGGTCTCGAGGACGTAACCGAGGGCGAAATCCTGGTCGACGGCAAGGTGGTCAACGACCTTGAGCCCAAAGACCGCGACGTCGCGATGGTGTTCCAGAGCTATGCGCTTTATCCCAACATGAACGTCTATGAAAACATCCGCTTTCCGCTGAAGGTTCGTGGAATCGACCCCTCGACGCACGACGACAAGGTGCGCCGTGCCAGCGCAATGGTCGAGTTGGACGATTTCCTGCACCGGAAGCCTGCCGAATTGTCGGGCGGTCAGCGACAGCGTGTGGCACTGGCCCGCGCCATTGTGCGCGAGCCGAACGTGTTCCTGATGGATGAGCCGCTCTCGAATCTGGATGCCAAGCTTCGGGTTTCGACGCGGGCGCAGATAAAGAACCTCAGCCACGAACTGGCGGTAACGACCATCTATGTGACCCATGACCAGATCGAAGCCATGACGCTGGCCGACCGTGTCGTGGTAATGAAGCAGGGTGTGGTGCAGCAGGTCGGCAGCCCGACCGAAATCTATGACAGTCCGGCGAATACTTTCGTGGCCAGCTTCATTGGCTCGCCCGCGATGAACCTGATGGATGGTGAGGTTTCGGCCGGCGTGTTCCGTGCCGACCATGTCGAAATTCCGGTCGATGCGCCGGACGGCCCGATGACGCTGGGCTTCAGGGCCGAAGACGCCAGCCTTGCCGAAGGGCAGGGCCAAGTAACCGCACCGATCTACACGCTGGAACTGCTGGGCGACGCGACCATGATCTCGGTCCGGGTCGGTGGTGCACTGGTCTCGGTCAAAGCAGACAAAGCCTTCCGCGCCGAAATTGGCGAGCCTGTCTCGTTCTCGGTGCCAACAGAAATCTGTCACCTCTTTGAAGCTGAAAGCGGTGCGCGGATCGGGGAGAAACAACCCCACGAACAGCCCAAACGGGCTTAACACCGGTCCGGACGTCGACGACGGACCGATCCTGACAGGGAGAAACGCATGAAACTCAAGACGATCCTCATGGCAGGTGCCATGTCCATCGCCGCCACCGGTGCATGGGCTGATTGTGCCTTTGAAAATGATGTTCCGCTCAAATCGCTTTCGGCAGGGTTCGAAGCCTGGAAAGCGGTTACAGATGCGATGGCCGAGTGCGGCAATTTCAGTGCCTCGCTGGACCAGGAGTTCCGCGAGAAACAGCCCGAGGCTTTTGCGGCTGATCCCGCGCTCTATCAGATCGGCGGTGTTTCGAACGCCACTCTGGTTCCATTGCTGAACGCAGGCACGGTCCGCCCGCTGGATGATCTGGTCGAGAAATACGGCCAGGATCTGCTGCCCAACCAGTTGATCAAAGTCGATGGCAAGACCATGGCTATCGCGATGATGGTGAATGCGCAGCATCTGATGTATCGCGATGATGTTCTGGCCGAACTGGGCATCGAAGAGCCGAAGTCATATGACGACGTTCTGGCTGCGGCTGCCAAGATCAAGGAAGCCGGCGTCATGGACTATCCCATTGGCGGTACGTTCAAAACCGGTTGGAACCTCGGCCAGGAATTCGTCAACATGTACTTGGGCGAGGGCGGAGCGTTCTTTGGTGACGGCAACATGCCTGCGATCAACAACGAGCAGGGCGTAGCGGCGCTTGAGACTCTGAAGGCCATGACCGATTACATGGACCCGGAATACCTGGTCTCTGACTCGACCTATGTGCAGCAGCAGTTCCAGCAGGGCAAGATCGCGATGGCGAACCTGTGGGCCAGCCGTGCAGCCGCGATGAACGATGAGGCCGAAAGCCAGGTCGTTGGCAAGGTGACGATGGCTGCGGCGCCGATGGGATCCGCAGTGCCAGCGACAACGATCTGGTGGGACGGTATCGTTCTGGCGTCGAACATGAGCGACGAAGAAGCAGATGCCGCCTTCCGTGTAGCACTTGAAGGCATGGATACGGACATGGTCAGCGCAAACAACGATGTCGCCGTCTGGTTAAGCCCGGCCTATTCCGCGGGCGACTTGGCGGCCGGTGCTGCAGCATCTGCAGAAGGCGGCGCCAAGGCGTACCCGGCCTCTGGTCCGATGGGCATCATGCACACCTCACTGGGCAACGGTCTGGCCGACTACCTGACCGGTGCCAAGGATGCACCGACCACGCTGGCCGATATCGAGGCGGACTACATCACCGCCGCGAAAGAAGCCGGTCTGATCAGCAACTGATCCTCCCACGGGAGGGCTACGGCCCTCCCAACCCTTCCCCCCCGAGAACCATGAGAAAGGCAGAGCCATGAATTTCCGGACATTTGCCGCTTTTGTCGGCCCCTCTGTCTTTATGATGCTTCTCTTCATCGCGTTTCCGCTGATCAGCGTGTTCAAGCAAAGCTTTTACGTCACCCAGCCGATCTATGAGACGGTCGAAAAGGAAACCTGCACCCCGGGGTTTCTGACACAGACCTGTGTGACCGAAACGGTCTCACAGCCAAGACTGGATGAGGAAGGCAAGGTCATCACCCAAACCCAGTATGTGGGGTGGGAAAGCTATCGCAACGTACTGGAGCCGGAACGGGCCTGGCGTGCGATCAGTGATGGTAACTGGAACGTTCTGTCCACCATCAACTTCTGGAAAGCGCTTCGGTTTACCCTGACCTTCACGCTGATCACCTTGCCTTTAGTCATCGTCTGCGGACTGGGGATTGCGGTTATGATCAACAACGCCGCACATGCGATCCGAGGGCCAGTGATCTTCATCTCATTGCTACCCTTTATCATAACACCTGTGATCGGGGTGCTGTCGGTCAACTGGCTGTTCCGTGGTGACGGTATCCTGACTGCGTTGCTGGAATGGTGGCTGAACCGCGATATAGCCCTGTTTGCGCAGGCCTGGACCATTGAAGTCCTGATGATGCTCTACCGCGTCTGGCACGTCGCGCCCTTTGCCGCCATCGTGTTTTATGCCGGTTTGCAAACGGTCAATCAGGACAGCCTGGAAAGCGCGGTGATCGACGGTGCGACCCGTTGGCAGCGGATGAAGTACATTGTCATCCCACACCTGATGCCGCTGATCATCTTTGTGTCGATGATCCACTTGATGGACAGCTACCGAGTGTTCGAAGAGATCGTCGGGTTCGCCAGCCAAGGGTATGTCATATCGCTGCAATGGCTGACCTATGACTTCCTGGTGCCCGATCAGGCAGGCAACCGCTCGATCAGCCGGGCCTCGGCCAGCGCCATGCTGACCATGATCGGCATTGCCATACTGCTAATCTTCCCGCTGCGCCGGACATGGCGCGATCACAAAGGAGGTCACTGACATGTCCTCGAGCGCGCTTCGCCAACCGCTCAGCCTGCGGCTGACCTCGAACATCTTTCTGGCCTTTTGGTGCCTTGTTGCCATCTTCCCGATCTTCTGGATAACGGTGATGAGCTTCAAATCCCCGGTCGACGCCTTTGACAGCAACGCCCTCAACGTGATCTTCGGGCCAACAACTCTGTCCAACGGAAACGGGCTGTCACTGCTGGATATCATCCTCGGCATAGCGGTGATTTGGGGCACTATTGCTCTGGTATTCAAGAAGATGCCGGCAATGATCACAGCTTATTCCAGGGAAGGTCAGGAATGGTTTGGCTGGGTGATCGGAATTCTGGCCGCCACAGTGGGCTTTCTGGTCGTATTCTTCGTGATCCTGCCCGCCATTCTGAACGTTTTGAACCCACTCTTAGGCCCGTTGGGGCGCGACATACTGGGTCTGACAACTGAACACTACAAAACAGTCTGGATCGACCGAGGCTTCTCGAACAACTTCAAGAACTCGTTGATCGTGACCTCGGGCGTCGTCATCCTGTCACTGTCGGTCGGGACTCTGGCGGGTTATGGGCTGGCGCGGTCGGGGTCGAATTTGGCTTTCTGGCTTTTGATCGTCGCTTTGATCTTCCGTGCCTTGCCGCCGTCGGCACTGGTTGCCAGCTACCTGCCGGTCTTCATCAGCTCATCCGAATGGTTGGCCCCGATCCTGGGTGAAAACGCACCGACGCTCTATGGTAAGCCTTTCGCCGTGATCGCGGTTTTGGTGGCGATCAACCAGCCGTTCACAATCTGGATGCTGCGCTCCTTCTTCCAGAACATTCCGGCCGAGCTGGACGAGGCCGCACGTGTGGACGGCTGTAACCATTTCCAGGCCTTCCGCCGGGTGATCATGCCTGTGATGTGGCCGGGGGTGATCACCACCGGGCTGTTTAGTTTCCTTTTGGCTTACAACGACATCCTTGTGACTTCGTTGCTGTTGGATGCACAAAATCAGACAATGGTTCCCGCCATCGTCGGCATGTTCAACCGCGAGACGACCACAACAGACCAAGTTGTTGCCGTGGCCGCCGCCGTTTCGATCACCGCGCCGTTGATTTTCCTTGTTCTGATCTTCCAGCGTCAGATCGTGAGTGGTCTGACAGCCGGAGCGGTCAAGGGCTAATGAGCAATCATGCCAGACATAACGCCATGTCGCGCCACCCGGCGCTGAACAGGTTGCCGAGGGACTTTCTGAGTATTGGGGCTGCGACCCCCAAACTCTCCCACTGGCAACCTGAAAGGATATAGGCATGAAAGGTTCTCGCCCCGAACAAGCGGTTCTAACTCGCGGCACGGACATGAGCAAAACCGAAGACACGCGCCGCGTGATCGAAACCATGGTGGATGGTCTAAATGACCACCGCATCAACGGTATTGGGGAATTTTTCACCCAGGGCTTCCGTTGGATGGGTAATCAAGGCTGCGGAACCAAAACCGGTCTGAAAGAGTTTCAGGATAACTGGCAGCGTCCATTCCAAGCGGCGTTTTCGGACAAGACCTGCATAGATGAGGCGCGTCTTTACATGGGGGAATGGGCAGCCGCCTTTGGCCGTCAGGAAGCCACGCATTCCGGTGAGTTTCTGGGCATCGCCCCCACCGGCAAGCGTGTCGAGATTAGGTACATGGACTTCTGGAAAGTAGTCGACGGCAAGATTGTCGACAACTGGGTGAATGTCGACTTTGCCCACGTTGCGGCTCAGCTGGGCGTGGACCTGTTCAACGGCGAAGGCTGGGAAGCATTTGACCGGGGTGAAAAACTTCCGCCCCGGCCCGAAAACTGAGGATTGGAAACATGGCAATCGAGTATCTAAAACGCGGCAAATCCGATGCGGACCGGGCTGAAGACGATGCCAGGACCCGCGCCGTGGTTGAGGCGACGCTGAAAGACATCGAAACCCGCGGTGATGCTGCGGTGCGTGAGTTGAGTGAGAAGTTCGACAACTACTCGCCCGCCTCGTTCCGCCTAAGCCAACAAGAAATTGATGACTTGATCGAGCAATTGTCCGACCGTGAATTGGCCGATATCAAGTTCGCGCAGGAGCAGGTGCGCAACTTTGCGCAGGCTCAGCGGGATTCAATGCTGGACATCGAAGTCGAGACCCTGCCCGGTGTCATTCTTGGCCACAAAAACATCCCCGTTCAGTCTGTGGGCTGCTACGTGCCCGGCGGCAAGTTTCCAATGGTGGCTTCGGCGCATATGTCGGTGGCGACGGCTTCGGTTGCGGGTGTGCCGCGCATCATCGCCTGTACGCCTCCGTTCAAAGACAAGCCCAACCCGGCGGTGATTGCGGCGATGCATCTGGGTGGCGCGCATGAGATTTATGTCATGGGTGGCATTCAGGCCATCGGAGCGATGGCGCTGGGAACCGAGACCATCGACCCGGTTCACATGCTGGTTGGCCCGGGCAACGCATTTGTGGCCGAAGCCAAGCGCCAACTATTTGGGCGTGTCGGCATCGACTTGTTCGCAGGCCCCACTGAGACGATGGTCATCGCGGATGAGACCGCAGCAGATGCTGAGCTGTGCGCAACAGATCTTTTGGGGCAGGCCGAGCATGGCTATAACAGCCCCTGTGTGTTGCTGACCAACTCTCGCAAACTCGCCGAAGAGACACTGATCGAGGTGGACCGTCTGTTGGATATCCTGCCAACCGCCGACACTGCTAAAGTGTCCTGGGAAGAATATGGCGAAGTGATCGTCTGCGATACGTATGATGAGATGCTGCAAGTCGCTGACGATCTTGCCTCGGAACATGTTCAGGTGATGACGGATCGCGACGATTGGTTCCTTGAGAATATGACTTGCTACGGCGCGCTGTTTCTTGGGCCGCGTACCAATGTTTCGAACGGGGACAAAGTGATTGGTACGAACCACACACTGCCAACGAAAAAGGCAGGTCGCTATACCGGTGGGTTGTGGGTAGGGAAGTACCTGAAAACGCACAGCTATCAGAAGGTTCTGACCGATGAGGCGGCGACGTTGATTGGCGAATACGGCTCGCGCCTCTGCATGCTGGAAGGTTTCGTGGGCCATGCGGAGCAGTGCAATGTTCGCGTACGGCGTTATGGCGGAATTAACGTACCCTATGGAGAGCCCGCTCCATATCGGGATGCTGCTGAATGAGTGACAGGCATACCCAACACAAAGCCCTGATTGCTCCGCTCACGGCCGCGATGTACGACTTTTCCGAGGCCGGTGTCCGCGAAGCGCTGGCCGGGGTGACGGCGCAGGACGTCGTGTTCCACCTGTGCCATCCCTTCGGCGACAGCATCGGCAGCGATGCTTTCTATGACTGTACCTTCAAGAACCTGTTAACCGCCTGGCCCGATCTGGAGCGCCGCGATTACATCGTCATGGCCGGGCCGGACGAAGATGGCGCGGACTGGGTCGGCTGCGGCGGTTACTACACAGGTACGTTCACTGGCCCGTGGCTGGATATTCCTCCAACTGGCCATCAGGTCACCATGCGATTCCACGAATTCTATCGGTTCGAGGACGGTAAGGTTGTTGAAATGCAGGCGCTTTGGGACATCCCCGAGGTGATGATGCAGGCAGGTGCATGGCCGATGGCACCCAGCCTGGGGCGCGAATGGCATGTTCCCGGACCGGCCACGCAAGACGGTTTTGTACCCGGTCCCTATGACGCGGCCAAGGGCAGGGCGACCTGCCAGCACATCATCGACATGCTGGAACATCTCAAGAAACACCCTTCGCACGGCGGCCCAGAAGTGATGGAGATGGACCGGTTCTGGCATCCGCGGATGAACTGGTACGGTCCTTCGGGCATCGGTACCGGGCGCGGGTATTCGGGCTTTCGCAACTGGCATCAGATTCCATTCCTGAACGGGATGCCGGACCGGGGGCAATACGTGGATGACATCACCTATCACTTCTTCGGTGATGGCGAATACGCAGCCGTGACTGGCTGGCCCAACATGATCCAGACTGTGACTCACGACGGTTGGCTGGGGATCGCCCCTTCTGGCAAGAAGATCACCATGCGCAGCCTCGATTTCTGGCGGTTGGAAAACGGGCGCATCCGCGAAAACTGGGTCTTGGTCGATTTGCTGGATGCCTACCGGCAGCTTGGCGTTGACGTCTTTGCCCGTCTGGGGGAATTCAATAAGGCCCGAAACATGGGTCGCATTGAAATACCGGATGGAATGAGCTGATGACCGAACTGCCGCGCACCCCTTCGTTCTCCCTGACAGGAAAGACCGCCCTGGTGACTGGTGCCTCTTCAGGCATTGGGCAGGGCTGTGCCGTTGCGCTGGCCGAGGCGGGCGCGCATGTCGTCTGTGCGGCCAGAGGCGAAGATCGATTGAATGCAACTGTCGCTGCTCTGCGGGCAAAGGGATGGTCGGTCGAGGCGCTGGTTCTGGATCAGGGCGAGCTGGATGCACTAAAGCAGGTTTTCGAACCGCGCAGCTTTGATGTCGTGGTGAATTCCGCCGGGGTTGCACGGCACAGTGCTGCTATTGAGACAACGCCAGAGGATTTCGATGTTGTCACCGGCGTCAATCTGCGTTCGGCCTACTTCCTATCGGCCTATGCCGCTCGTTCTTTGATCGAGGCTGGCAGGCCGGGTTCGATCATCCACATCTCCAGCCAAATGGGGCATGTTGGAGGGGTCGAACGGGCGCTCTACTGTGCGACTAAGCACGGGCTTGAGGGGATGGTCAAATCGATGGCCATCGAGTGGGGCAAACAGGGAATTCGGATCAACACGGTCTGCCCGACTTTCATTCGAACGCCTCTGACTCAATCTACCTTTGACAACCCGGAACGCGCCGCATGGATCATGGAAAAGATCAAACTGGGTCGCGTGGGCGAGGTCGAAGATATCATGGGTGCGGTACGCTACCTCGCCTCCGACGCCTCAGCGCTGGTTACAGGCACCTCGATGTTGATTGACGGAGGTTGGACGGCAGACTGATGGCTGAGAAAGTAACATCACTCCAGGTCGCTCAGCTTGCAGGGGTTAGCCAATCTGCGGTTAGCCGAGTCTTCACGCCCGGGGCTTCGGTCAGCAAGAAGACCGAAGAGAAGGTGCGCAAGGCCGCTGCCGAACTGGGTTATCGCCCCAATGTACTGGCGCGTGCGATGGTGTCAGGCAAAAGCCGCATCATCGGTTTGGTGGTCGCCTATCTGGATAACTATTTCTATCCCGAAGCGCTCGAGAAATTGTCGAACGAGTTGCAGGAGCAGGGCTATCATGTCCTTATCTTCATGGCCTCCAGAACAGCCGGAAACATCGACGACGTGATGGAGGAAATCCTCGATTATCAGGTTGATGGCGTCATTCTGGCTTCGGTCGCGATGTCGTCCGATATAGCAACCCGGTGCCAACAGGCCGGTGTGCCGGTGGTGCTGTTCAACCGTAGTCAGGACATCGATGGGATCACGTCGGTCACCTCCGATAACTATGCGGGCGGTCGCAAGGTGGCCGAGTTCTTTATCGCAGCTGGTCACAGCCGTATCGCTTACATAGCCGGATGGCAGGGTGCCTCTACTCAGCGAGACCGCGAAGCAGGTTTCCGCGCGGCGCTCAGCGATGCAGGCCAGGACCTGTACGCTCATGAGATCGGAGAGTTTCACACCGAGAATGCGCGCTTGGCCGCACGTCGAATGTTCGAAGTCGAGCCGCAGAAGCGGCCCGACGCGGTTTTCGTTGCCAATGACCACATGGCGCTTGCCGTGATGGACGTCATCCGGTTCGAGTTGGGAATGCAAGTACCCGAAGACGTTTCTGTCGTCGGATACGATGACGTCCCGCAGGCAGCTTGGCTTGCCTATAACCTCACCACCATTCGTCAGCGGGCCAACCTGATGGTTGCCGAGACCGTTGACGCATTGCTGGACCATATTGAAAACCCGGCAGCCGCCACGGCACGCAAGGTCGCGATTGATGGGCCTCTGATCGTGCGCACATCGGCACGGCTGCCAAAAGGCTGGACGCCGCAAAGGATGAAAACATGAAGGGCTTTGATCCCAAGTTTCGGGACTTCCCCGAATATATCATCGGTATCACCAGAGAGATTTGGGAAGACCGGGGTATTGCGACCCTGCACGACTATTACAGCGAAGATATCGTCGTACGCTCGCCCGGTTCGGTGGTTCTGGGCAATCAGAACGTGATCGGCGCGACCATGGCGACGCTGGCCGAGTTTCCTGATCGGCAGTTGCTGGGCGAAGATGTGATCTGGTCCGGCACCCCCGAAGAAGGGATGCTGAGTTCTCACCGTATCCTTTCAACGGCCACGCATCTGGCCGAGGGTGTTTACGGCAAGCCAACCGGAACCAAACTGCGTTACCGGATTCTGGCGGATTGTCACGCTATTAACAATCAGATCAACGACGAATGGCTCATCCGCGATCAAGGCGCCATCGTCCGCCAGATGGGATGGGCCCCGAAGGAATACGCCGCCGATCTGATTGCCCGCGAAGGAGGTAAGGAGAACTGCGTCAAGCCTCTGACCCCCGAAATCGATCAGCCTGGGCCGTACAGGGGCTGTGGAAACGATAACGAGTGGGGGCAGCGCTATGCCGACATTCTGACCCGGATCATGAATGCCGATATGGGTGCGATCGAAGCCGAGTATGACCGGGCCGTTCAGTCAGAATATGTGGGCGGCATGACTGGTCATGGCTGGGATGCGGTCGACCGTTTCTGGATGGGTCTGCGGGCGAGCTTCCCGAATGCTGATTTCAAGATCGAGCATCAGATCGGGCGCGACGACCCGGATATGCCACCCCGCGCCGCGATCCGCTGGAGCCTTTGGGGCAAACATGACGGCTGGGGCGTGTTTGGTGCGCCGACAGGTGCACAGGTTTATGTCCTCGGCATCAGCCACGCCGAGTTTGGCGCCCTGATTGGCGGCCAGCCGCAGTTGCGCCGCGAGTATACTCTGTTCGATGAAACCTCGGTCTGGAAGCAGATCCTGTTGCAGAGCGGTGAGGTCTGAATGGCGCGCCCGGTCGCATATCGCATTCTTGTGGATGGTCTGAATGAGACCGGGGTCCTTCGGCGTTACCATATGCACCGTCAAAGCCTGCGTTCACGGCGATTGAACCTGCGTCCGCCGGGAGAGTGAGAGAGCGTGCCGTACAAGCACGCAACCCACAACTCCTGAAAACGTAGTATCGGAACTTGCAAAATGTCGAAATCAACCATCTCTTCCCGCATTGTTCACTATGGTGAACTCCGGCCGTGCAAAACCGCTTTTATCGACGCCCACACGCCGGGCAGCGATCAGAAAGAGAACTTCACAATCGTCGGCGGGGGGGTCTCGGAATCTCCGGATCAGCATGTGCATATCACTGACAAGATCGGCTTCAACATCGGTGCTGCCGGTCAGCCGCCAAAATGCCGGAACTCTCTGCACAGCCACACGACGGCCGAGGTCTTCTTTGTCGCCAAAGGTCGTTGGCGTTTTTTCTGGGGCCGCTATGGTACCGCCGGTGAATTCATCGCCGAAGAGGGCGATATCTTCAACATCCCGACCGGTATCTTCCGGGGTTTTGAAAACGTCGGTCAGGATTATGGGATGATCATGTCGATCTTGGGCGGTGACGACGCGGGCGGCGGAGTGACATGGGCACCTCAAGTTATTGAAGATGCGCAGGCACATGGGCTGATGCTGGGCGACAATGGCGTGCTCTACGATTCCAAAAAGGGGCAGGAACTGCCTCACAACGTCCGACCAATGCCTTTGCTGACCGAAGAGCAGTTGAAAGTCTACCCCGAGGTTCCGGTTGAAGAGGTCGTCGGTAAATACGTCGCGCGGTATTGGGACCTGATGGCCCTGTCGGCCAACAAACCCGCACAGGTGATCGGGGAAAACGGAATGATCATGGATAAACCCGGGTTCGAGGTTGATTTCCTTGGGCGAGGATCTTCTGTGACCGAACCGGTTGTGGCAGAAAAACCTGTGGTTCTTATGCCAGCCAGCGGACACTGGCGTATTTCGATCGACGATCAAGAAACCACTTTGTCCAACGGCGACACGGCTTTGGTTCTTTCCGGTGAATCCTATAGCGTGCAACCTTCGATGACCGGGCAGGCGGGCCTGTATCGGATTACCGCAACCGATGACCCGGCAGGAGCGACCTGGAAAGGATGAACGCTGACCCTAACGACACCCATGCCGTCTATGAGCGGCAAGCGACGGAGTATGACAAGCGTCGATCCAAGGCCCTGTTCGAAGCGCGCTGGCTGGCGCGCTTCACGGCCAGCCTCAAGCCAGGGGAACATGTGCTGGATCTGGGCTGCGGCACAGGCGACCCGATCGCATGCTGGTTCATGGCTGAGGGGTTCGCAGTAACAGGTGTCGATTTTGCCGATGCGATGCTGGCCATTGCCCGTGACCGCTGGCCTGATGGGGATTGGCGGCATGCTGATATGCGGGAATTCGAGCTGGACCAGCAATTCGATGGCATTATCGCTTGGAATAGCTTTTTTCATCTGACCGCAGGTGAACAAAAAGACTGTATCGCGCGCATGTCGCGTCATTTGCGGCCCGGTGGAATGCTCATGCTGACCGTCGGACCTCGGGCCGGAGAAGTCAGCGGCACGGTGGGATCAGAGCTTGTCTATCACGCCTCGCTGTCCCCGGCCGGCTACGCGACGTGTCTTGAGGAAAACGGACTACATATGACCGGGTATCTTGCCGAAGACCCAGATACCCAAAGCCACACAATCCTGATGGCGCGCAAAATTTAAGGAGGCTCTGATGACTATCAAAACCACACATGTTGGGTCTCTGCCCCGAACGCAAGACGTGGTGGATTTCATATTCGCCCGTGAAAATGGTGAAACCTATGACGCGGCGGCGTTTGATGTCTGCATGACCGATGCGGTCTCTGAGACAGTGCGCAAACAGGTTGATTCTGGTGTCAACGTTGTCAGCGATGGCGAGACCTCGAAGATTTCCTACGCGACCTATGTCAAGGATCGATACACCGGTTTTTCCGGTGAGTGCCCCCGAAATGCGCCTGCAGACTTGAAGATGTTCCCAAGTTTTCTGCAGCGACTGGCCGATGATGGTGGCACGCCACAATACGCACGACCGATGTGCACCGGCGAGGTGCGATCAAAAGGGCAGGGTGAGTTGCAGAAAGACATTGCCAACCTCCAAGCAGCGATGGAGCAGCACGGGGCAGAGCGCGGCTTTATGAACGCCGCGTCACCAGGCGTGATTTCGTTGTTTTTGCAAAACGAATTTTACCCAACACGTGAGGCCTATCTGGCGGCGCTGGCCGATGCCATGAAAGAGGAATACGAAACCATCGTGGCCGCAGGTCTGGATCTGCAACTGGATTGCCCCGATCTGGCCCTGTCGCGTCATATGCTGTTCACAGACCTTTCAGACGACGCGTTCGTCAAAATCGCCGACATGCATGTTGAGGCGCTGAACCACGCACTTCAGAACGTCCCGCAGGATCGCGTGCGGGTGCATATCTGCTGGGGCAACTACGAGGGTCCGCATTGCTGCGATATTGCGATGGACAAGGTATTCAGCACCCTGATGGCGACCAAATCGCGCTATGTCCTGTTTGAGACCTCGAACCCGCGTCACGCCCACGAGTGGACCGTGTTCCGTGACCGCAAATCTGAGATACCCAATGACAAGGTTCTGGTCCCCGGTGTCGTCGACACCACCACCAATTTTGTCGAGCATCCCGAACTTGTGGCCCAACGGATCGAACGATTTACGGGAATTGTCGGCGCCGACCGGGTGATAGCAGGCAGCGATTGCGGCTTTGGAACCTTTGCGGGCTTCGGCGCGGTTGACCCTCAGATCGCCTACGCCAAGTTGGCCGCGTTATCTGAGGGGGCCAAGCTGGCCTCGGCATGACACCCTTAATCTTCTTGCCGGGTATGATGTGCGATGCCCGCCTCTTTGGTCCGCAGATCAATGCTCTGTCGGGCAGCAGGCCCGTGATGACATTCCCCTTGTCCCGGTACGACAGCGTGCAGGCCATGGCGCATGATATCCTGAAAAATGCGCCACCCGATTTCGCGCTGACCGGCTTGTCGATGGGAGGGATCGTGGCAATGGAAGTATTGCGTCAGTCTCCTGCACGCGTCTCGCGACTGGCTTTGCTCGACACAAACCCACTCGCTGAAATTCCAGAGGTAAAGGCCCGTCGTACGCCCCAAATGGCGGCTGTTCGCGACGGCAAGCTGAGGTTGGTTATGCAAGACGAGATGAAACCCAATTATCTGGCCGACGGGCCTAATCGGGGCGCTATACTGGATCTTTGCATGGCGATGGCCTCCGACTTGGGTCCTGACGTTTTCTTGCGCCAGTCACAGGCGCTGATGGACCGCCCGGACCAAAGCGCAACTCTGAAGGCTTTTGCCGGGAACGTTCTGGTCCTGTGTGGACGCGAAGACAAGTTGTGCCCGGTTGAGCGCCACCAGATGATGCACGAACTGCTACCACACAGCACTCTGGAGATCATTGAAGGTGCGGGGCATCTCCCGACATTGGAACAACCACAATTAACCACAGCGGCATTGATCCGCTGGTTGGAGGACACATGACGCCATCTCTTTTGTCCCTGCTGCGCAAGGTCGACACCCCCACCGTCTGCAATGCCATCGAAGTGGCGCAAGGCAAGCGCGGGTTCGACGATTTTACGCGCGGCACCATGCTGTGTTCCGCGCCTGATGAGCCCGCGATCGTCGGCTATGCACGCACGGCCAAGATCGCGGCAGTCAATCCGCCGACTGAACCGTCTGACGTCATCAAAACCCGGCGCATGGCCTATTACAAATACATGGCCGAATCGACCAGTCCCAGTGTCGCTGTGATTGAGGACTTGGATTTTCCCGATTGCATCGGCGCCTATTGGGGTGAGATCAATACATCTGTCCACAAGGGGTTCGGAATTTCCGGTGTTGTAACCAATGGTGTCATGCGCGATCTCGGGGACTTGCCCGAGGGGTTCCCGGTTGTTGCCGGCTCCGTCGGGCCGAGCCACGGCTTCGTCCACATCCGCGAGATTGATACACCGGTTTCAGTTTTTGGCCTGGCCGTCAATCCGGGCGCGTTGGTTCATGCCGACCGTCATGGTGCGTTGGTCGTGCCCGAGGACGTCGTCGATCAGTTAGAAGCTGCAATGCAAAAGCTGTTGTCGACAGAACGTATTGTCTTGGATGCAGCCCGTCATCCGGAGTTTGATTTCGAAGCATTCGAAACCTCTTGGACAGCCTTTGAAAAAGCCAGAGTCTGAATGCTGTTTGAGTGAATAAGAAACGGCGCACCTAAGGTACGACTGCCTTCTTTTGGTGCCGCAATGATAAACTCTGAAAATAGTACGTCAGAACAAGCCGCGCTGCAGAAGAAAACTCAACTTCGAATGCCCGGTTCGGGTCCGGAAATAGCCATTGGGAAGGAGGATTCAGGGCTCGGTAGATATTTTAGGGAAAAGAATATGAAAACTACTTTGATCTATCTGAAAGCAGACTCGTCTGTTGTTCAATGACAAGCGCACTCGGTCGTGGGTAAGGCTACGAAACCGAATTCAGGGACTATGCTGGTCTCGGGTTAGTGGCGGAGAGACAGGGATTCGAACCCTGGGTGGGCTTGCACCCACAACGGTTTTCGAGACCGCCCCGTTCGACCACTCCGGCACCTCTCCGCGGGGGTCTGTGAGGGGGGGATTTAGTGAGGAACGGGCAGGGGTGCAAGCAGAAAATTCCAGAATTCGTCAAAGCCGGGTTTTTCCGTTGCCTGCGCGCGGAAAACACCTACTCTAAATGATATGACACAGCATGCATATCGCTTTGCGTTTCTTCTTTTGGCGCCGGTCCTGGCGTTTCTGCTTACTGCTGCTCCTTTGTCAGCGGCCAATCGCGACCGGATCGAGGCTTTTCTGACCACAACCGGATTTGACGTGGCGCTGGAAAGCATCGCGCTCAGCTCTCGTTCTGCACCTCAGATGCTGGGCATTGATCCGGACGGGTTCGGCTCGGACTGGGCGCGCCTGACGGATGAGGTGTTTGACATTGAGACCATGCATGAGACCGCCGTTTCCATCCTTGAGGAAACACTGAGTGGCGAGGCCCTGACACATGCGGTTGAATTCTATGCGTCCGATCTGGGACAGCGTCTGGTGGAAGTGGAAAATGCTTCACATATGATTGAGGACGGCGAGGCCAAGCAATTGGAAGGTCAGCAGATCATTTCAGACCTTATCAAAGACGGGTCGCAGCGGGTCGAAAGTTTCAAGCGGATGAATTCGGCAATCGATTCTACCGAAACAGCGGTGCGGGCTTGGCAGGAGATACAGCTGCGCTTCCTTCTGGCGGCAAGCGCGTCGGGGGTGATCGAACTGCAATTGGATGCAGACGGGTTGCGCGCGTTTTTGAAGCGAAATGAGCCTGCGTTGCGCCAGTCGCTGCAACTGTCCAGCCTTGCAGGGGCGGCTTACACCTATCAGGACTTTTCTGATGAAGACGTGGATGCCTATGTCGAAGCGCTTGAGCAGCCATTGATGCAGGAAGTCTATGAACTTTTGAACGTCATACAATTTGAGATCATGGCCAGACGGTTCGAGATTCTTGCCTCGCGGATGGCTGATATGCATCCCGCTCAGGATATTTGATGCGGAGTTTTGCGCCGGTCTTGGTCTTTGCCCTGTTGGGGTCGCCCGTGTTGGCCAATGAAAGGATCGACCGGCTGGCACAGGCCATGCATTTGTCCGACGTCATGGAAGTTCTGGTTCTGGAAGGGCAGCTGCACCGACAAAATCTGGATGAAACGCTGCTGAACAATTCGGGTGGCGCGTATTTCGAGGCTCAGGTCAACGACATCTACGAACCGCTTTGGATGCAGGACCACCTGACCGATGCGCTTGAGGTGGGTATGTCGGACGCGCAGCTTGATCAAGCCATCGTGTTTTTTGAAAGCGATCTTGGTCAGACCGTCGTGACGCTGGAAAACTCGGCCCGTCAAGCCATGTCGGACCCCGCGATCGAAGATATGGCCCGTGATGCATTTGAAGCGACCGAGCGTACGACCATACGGTTTGCTTTGGTCGAGGAATACATCGAAGCAAATGATCTGGTTGAGAAGAATGTTCAGGGGTCGTTGACGTCGGATTACAACTTCTTTCGCGGTCTTGATGTTGAGTCCAGAGCCGACACGCAGGATTTGTTGGCCGAGCTTTTGTCCCAAAAGGAAAGCAGGGCAGAGGACACCGAAGCCTGGCTTTATGCCTTTCTGCTGCTGGCCTATCGCCCGTTGGACGAGACACAGATGCGAGAGAATATTGCCTTTTCCAGAACGGATACCGGACAAGCCCTGAACGACGCGTTATTTGAGGGGTTTGATCGCATGTTCAACGATATTTCCTATCAGTTGGGGCAAGCGGTTGCACGTGCGCTCAGGGCGTCGGACTTGTAACGCTGCTTTGGTGTTGACTTTTCCCTTCAATCTATGGATAAGCGCGCATCCCGGCCGGTAATCCGCGCCGGGTATCGTTATTATTTGACCCTTAAGACATGTCGAAAGGGTCTGTCACACAGCCCGAAAAAGGGCGCGCTGTTCGAGGTGGCGAAAGCCAGAAACACCCGGAAGGGGACCACAGAACGCGGGAATGAAAAGGAAAGACGCATGTTTGCGGTCCTCAAGACTGGCGGCAAGCAGTACAAGGTTCAGGCGGGTGATATCCTCCGCGTTGAAAAATTGGCTGCCGACGCAGGTGAAAAAGTTCAATTCAACGATGTTCTGATGCTGGGCGGCGATGCTCCGGTTGTTGGTGCACCTTTCGTTGAAGGCGCAGGCGTACAGGCCGAAGTGATCGAACAGATCAAAGGTGACAAGGTCATCAAGTTCGTCAAACGCCGTCGTAAGCACAGCTCGAAGCGTACCGTTGGCCACCGTCAGAAACTGACTCTGGTCAAGATCACCGACATTCTGGCATCTGGCGCAGACAAGTCGGGCCTGAAAGCTGCTACTGGTTCCGCGCCTGCTGGCGAAGCTGCTCCGGCAGCAAAGCCTGCCAAGAAAGCAGAAGCCAAGGCAGAAGCACCCGCCGCTGCTGCTGCGGACGATCTGACCGCGCTGACCGGCGTCGGCCCTGCCGCTGCCAAAAAGCTGAACGAGGCCGGTATCGAGAGCTTTGCCGCTTTGGCCGCCTTGTCGGACGAGCAGATTGCTGCTATCGAAACGGTCAAAGTGAAACCCGAATGGGTTGAGCAGGCCAAAGAGCTGGCTAAAGGCTAAGGAGAGAGAGAATGGCACATAAAAAAGCTGGCGGTTCCTCCCGTAACGGTCGCGACTCAGCTGGTCGCCGCCTTGGCGTGAAACTGTATGGTGGCCAGGCTGCCATCGCAGGCAACATCATCGTGCGTCAGCGCGGCACCAAGTTCTGGCCGGGCGAAGGCGTAGGCATTGGCAAAGATCACACCATCTTTGCAACCGTCGATGGCGCTGTGAAGTTCCACAAGGGGCTCAAAAACCGCACCTTCATTTCGGTCCTGCCAGTGGCGGAGGCCGCAGAGTAAGCCGAAACCCAGAAGGTTTAAGAAAAATTCATGGGGGACCGGCACAAAGTGCCGGTCCCTTTTTCGTTTTAACGCAGTCGTGATCAAACAAACCGATGACAGTCGCAACCACCAGTTTCCTGATCTTTGCCGCCTCTCAGGTCGGCACGCCGGGACCGGCCAATATGGTCCTGCTAGGAACAGGTGCGCGTTATGGGTTTCGGGCAGCATTGCCTTTTGTTGGCGGTGTTATTCTGGGCAAGCAGCTGATCATTTGGCCGGTTGGTTTTGGTTTGTTGCATCTCGCTGAGCAGGCACCTGCGGTGTTTACGGCGCTCAAATACGTGTCGGCGGCCTATATAATGTGGCTGGCTTGGAAAATTGCCAATACGCGCTTGTCGCGGCAACAGGCTGACGGGAAAGCCCCTGGGTTTCTGGCCGGATTGATTGTTCATCCGCTCAATCCCAAGGCTTGGGCCATGATCATCGCCGGGTTCACCGGGTTTGTGGCTGCGGGGACACCTACTTTTGAAGCGACGATTACGATCGCTCTCTGTTTGTTGTTTTGTCAGGCGGTTCTTCATCCAATCTGGACTTTTGCTGGCGATAGAATTGCCCACGCGGTTGAAGGACAGCCAGTTGAAAAATATCTGATGTGGACGTTGGCCGGCCTTACGGTTGCGTCCGTACTTTTCGTGTTGTTCGGAGGAGGAACACACCAATGAAGCTTGAAGCAATAATAAATCAGCCGGTCATAGAAACCGAGCGGTTCGATCTGCGCCCTTTGCGTCGGTCGGATATGGGACTAATCGAGCACTACGCCGGTGACGAGCGTGTGGCGCGCATGACGACCAGTATCGCGCATCCGCTGGCGCCCGGCTCGACCGAGGCCTTTGTGACCCGTTCAATGGCTGAAGAACGGGACGAGGATGTCTGGGTTATGGATGCCATCAAAGATGGCGGGCCGGAACTGATTGGTCTGATCACGCTGAAGCGGCTGGATAGGAATCAGTCCGAAGTCGGCTATTGGGTTGCTCCGATTTATTGGAATACGGGCATTGCCTCGATGGCTGTCGAAGCTCTGGTAAACGCCAACCCGCTGGAGAACGCCACCATGTTTGCCAGCGTATTTCAGGACAATCCGGCATCAGCTCGTGTTCTGACACATTGCGGGTTCCAGTATCTTGGCGATGCAGAAAGCTATTCGGTGGCGCGCGATGCGAATGTGCCCACCTGGACATACAGTAAAAAACTCTGACTTGTGGCCGATGGGGCCTTTGCAGTAGGGGACAAACATGAAATTTCTCGATCTTGCAAAGGTCTACATCCGGTCCGGGGCCGGCGGTGGCGGGTGCGTCAGCTTTCGGCGCGAAAAGTACATTGAATACGGTGGCCCAGATGGTGGGGACGGCGGCAAAGGCGGTTCCGTCTGGGTCGAAGTTGTGGACGGGCTGAACACCCTGATCGACTTTCGCTATCAGCAGCATTTCTTTGCCAAGAACGGCCAACCAGGCCGAGGTCAGCAGCGTACAGGTAAGGACGGTGACGATATCGTTCTGCGTGTCCCTGTGGGCACTGAAATTCTGGATGAAGACGAAGAAACCGTCATCTGCGACCTGACCGAAGTTGGTCAACGGGTTCTGCTGGCCAAAGGTGGTAACGGCGGGTTTGGTAACCTGCACTTTAAGTCTGCCACCAATCAGGCGCCACGCCGCGCCAATCCGGGGCAGGCGGGTATCGACCGAACCATCTGGCTGCGGCTCAAGCTGATTGCGGATGTTGGATTGTTGGGTATGCCCAATGCAGGCAAATCCACCTTTCTTGCGGCGACGTCGAATGCGCGCCCGAAGATTGCGGATTATCCCTTTACCACGCTGCACCCCAATCTGGGCGTTGTGGGTGTCGACAACGTGGAATTTGTGGTGGCCGACATCCCCGGTCTGATCGAAGGCGCGCATGAAGGCCGCGGCATCGGAGACCGGTTCCTTGGCCATGTTGAACGCTGCGCGGTGCTGTTGCATCTTGTTGATGGCACCTCGGAATCGGTTGCCGAAGATTACCGTACGATTATTAACGAGCTTGAAGCCTATGGTGGCGAACTGGCTGAGAAACCCCGAATTACCGTTCTGAACAAGATCGATGCTCTGGACGATGAAGAGCGTGAATTAGCCAAAGCCGAACTGAAAGAGGCTGTTGGCGGCCCCGTCATGACCATGTCGGGCGTTGCGCATCTGGGTGTGACCGAGGTTCTGCGCGCGTTGCGGTCACAGATTGACGACAATCGTGTGCGCCAGATACCTGCTGAGGAGGCGCAGTCTTGGCAGCCCTGACCTCAGCGCGGCGTCTGGTGGTGAAGATCGGGTCCGCTTTGCTGGTGGATCGCAACACCGGATTGCTTCGGTCGGACTGGTTGACTTCATTGGCTCAGGATGTGGCCTGGCTCAAGGGGCAAGGGACAGATGTTATTCTGGTCTCTTCCGGGTCAATTGCGTTGGGACGCGGTGTGCTGGGCTTACCGATGGCTGCGCTGCCTTTGGAAAAATCACAAGCTGCCGCCGCGGTGGGTCAGATCCGTCTGGCACGGGCGTATGAAGAGGCTCTGACACCTCATCAGATCACAACGGCACAGGTGCTGGTGACGCTGGAAGACAGCGAGAACCGCCGTCGCTATTTGAATTCACGAGCTACTCTGGAAACGTTGCTGGGCCTTGGTGTTGTTCCGATCGTGAACGAGAATGACACCGTCGCTACGGACGAAATCCGATATGGCGACAATGACCGCCTGGCCGCGCAGATTGCGGTAACGGTTGGGGCCGACCAACTGATCCTGCTGTCCGATGTAGACGGGTTCTATTCGGGCAATCCGAACGGGGACGCCTCGGCCACGCGGTTCGAGACTATTGATCGGATCACGCCCGAAATTGAGGCGATGGCAGGTGATGCAGGCTCGGGCCTGTCCAAGGGTGGGATGAAGACAAAACTTCTGGCCGCCAAGATGGCCACCGCGGGTGGGTGCGCAATGGCAATTACTGAAGGATCGACTCTGAACCCACTGAAATCGCTGGAAAACGGCGCAAATTCAACGTGGTTCACGGCGACTCTGGACCCTCACGCCGCCCGCAAACGTTGGATTTCTGCGATGAAACCACGCGGAGAGATCACAGTGGATGACGGGGCCGCGAATGCTCTGGCCAATGGCAAAAGCCTCCTGCCTGCAGGTATTGTCGAGGTGACTGGCGATTTCGGGCGCGGTGATCCGGTTGCCGTTCTCGATCCCAATGCCCGCCGATTGGCACAAGGGATCAGCCGCTATACCGCGCAAGAGGCTGACGCGATCAAGGGGCGCAAGTCTTCCGAGATTGAGGCGACGCTAGGCTACCCGGGCCGCGCGGCCTTGATCCACCGGGATGATCTGGCCCTGTAAGCACTGAGAAAGACGACCTGAAAGGCACGCGACATGAAAGATTTCGACAGCATTCCCGCTCTGATGGCCGATCTTGGGAAACGCGCCAAAGAGGCCTCGCGTGATCTGGCTTTTGCAAGCGCCGAACGCAAGCATGCCGCCTTGATTGCGGCAGCTGATGCGGTTTGGGCCAATCGGGCAAAAATCATCGAAGCAAACCAGAAGGATCTGGCGTTTGGCCGTGAAAAGGGCCTGAGCCCTGCGATGATGGATCGTCTGATGCTGGATGAGGGCCGTGTTCAGGGCATGGTCGATGGGTTGCGCACCGTGGCGGATCAAGCCGATCCGGTAGGTGAGGTTCTGGCCGAATGGGAACGCCCCACTGGATTGAAAATTCAGCGTGTACGTACGCCTTTGGGCGTCATTGGCGTGATCTATGAAAGCCGACCCAATGTGACCGCCGATGCAGGTGCTCTGTGCCTGAAATCCGGCAATGCAGTCATCTTGCGTGGCGGGTCCGAGAGCTTTCATTCGTCGACCGCGATCCATGAATGTCTGGTCGAAGGGTTGACGGCCGCCAACCTGCCCGAGGACGCCATTCAACTGGTGCCCACGCGAGATCGCGCGGCGGTGCAGGAGTTGCTGACCCTGACTGATTATGTCGATGTCATCGTCCCGCGCGGTGGCAAGGGGTTGGTGGGTCTGGTGCAGCGCGAGGCCCGTGTGCCGGTCTTCGCTCACCTGGAAGGCATTGTTCACATCTACATCGATAAAGCCGCCGATCCGCAAAAAACGCTGGATGTCGTTCTGAATGCCAAGACCCGCCGAACCGGTATCTGCGGAGCGGCTGAATGCCTGTTGGTACATCAGGATGTCGTTGAAACTCTGGGCCGCGAGGTCATCTCGGCGTTGCTGGCTGCCGGTGTCGAGGTGCATGCCGAAGGTGCGCTGGCGGTTGAGGGCACACAGGCCGCGACGTCAGACGATTGGGGGAAGGAATTCCTTGATAGTGTGATTGCAGCCAAACCCGTAGCAGATATTGACGCGGCGATTGCACATATCCGGCAATTTGGGTCCAACCACACCGATTGCATCATGACCGAAGACGTCTCGGCGGCGGCACGCTTCTTTGAACGTCTCGACAGTGCCATCCTGATGCACAACGCCTCGACACAGTTCGCAGACGGCGGTGAATTCGGAATGGGGGCAGAAATCGGGATAGCTACGGGCAAGATGCACGCGCGCGGACCAGTGGGCGCGGCGCAACTGACCAGTTTCAAGTATCTCGTCCGTGGGGATGGAACGACCCGGGCTTAAAACCTGAGCGAAACGCGCGTTGCGGCGGTTTCCACCGCGATGCGCCGTCCTACCGCTTTGGCTGTTTCCGGCAACAAGGCAAACTGTACCTGCGCTGGGGTCAGTTTGTTCGGAAAACGCCCCGTGGTTACGTGTTTCCATAAGTCGCTGTCTACGTTCAGCTTGTCTGCTGAACCTGTGACGGTCCATGCCTCACCCTGGCTTGTGATGTCGACCGTGCCACCCAGCGGCGGCATGGCGCTTTCGCAACACATCAATGCCAGAAAGGCCAGTTTGACCTGATTGCGCGAGACAGGCTTAGTCAGGTGCCAGTTGACCCGCACACGACCCGCGCGTTCGACATCATTAAACAGTTCGGTGATTTCGGCCCGCCCAAGCGGTTGGTCGCTGGCCAAGCCGAAGGCCACGCGAAAAAAGCGAATGCGCGCGCCCGCACTGCCCACACTGCCCGAGATCAGTTCCATCTCGGGGCCTTGCACCGCGCCAACCATGTCCAACAGCTCAAGCCCGTTGGTGATGGCCCCAATCGGGCTGATCAGATCGTGGCAGATCCGAGAGCCGATCAACTCGGCCAGGTTGACGTCTGTAGCGCCCATGCGTACCTCCTGCTGTATCTGCCACCGGAACCAGGAGCCCCTATGACAGACATGAATGCTATTCTTGCACCGGGCATGTTTGTCCGCCACCCGGATTTTCCCGAATGGGGCGTTGGACAGGTTCAATCCAACATCGCAGGCAAGATCACCGTGAACTTTCGCGAGCAGGGGAAAGTGGTAATCGACGGAACGCGCATCGCCCTGATGCCGGTCTTTGATCCGTGAAACTGGTTTAGGAAAGGTTAACAACTGTGATCAAACCAGCAGTTGTTGCCTTCGACTGACCAACTGCGGTATCAGCGGCGAAAAGAAAAACGGACACACCCCTAATGCCGGATACAGGCCCATCCTTCACTATCAAGCTGGCTGAGACCGAGGCCGAGATACAAGCTGCGCAACGCCTGCGCTATGACGTCTTCGTGCGCGAGCTGGGTGGCGGCGGCGACTTGGTCGATCACGAGGCGGAGTTGGAGAAAGACCGGTTTGACCCGTATTTCGATCACATGTTGGCCTATGATGACAGCACGGGCGAAATCATCGGTGTTTACAGGATGTTGCCGGGCGAACGTGCGGCGGATTTGGGTCAATTCTATTCGGAAGATGAATATGATCTGACGGTGCTGAAGAACAGTGGCCGCAAGTTGCTGGAACTGGGTCGGTCTTGTGTGCATCCCGACTATCGCGGCGGCACCGCCCTGTATCATCTGTGGAACGGTCTGGCGGCCTATGTCGCCGAGCGCGAGATTGAGGTGCTGTTCGGGGTGGCAAGTTTCCACGGCACGGATGTCACCGCATTGGCGCAACCTTTATCTATGTTGCATCACAACCATCTTGCACCGCCTGAGTTGCGGGTAAGGGCGCAACCTGACGTTTTTCAGTCCATGGAATTGGTCGCAAAAGATTCGCTGGATCGGCGTGCCGCCATGGTTCAGGTGCCAGCTTTGATAAAAGCCTACCTGAGACTTGGCGGTTTCGTGGGTGAGGGTGCCTTTATAGATCATAAGTTCAACACCACCGATGTGTGCCTGATCCTAGACACCGCTCGTATGAACGACCGGCAGCGTCGCATCTATGGCGGAGCCTGACAATCGTGAACGATCCGGCTTGGAACAGTGAGGAAGCGCCTGAACCGGTCGACCTGGGAGTGATCGTTTGGATTTTGGTCGTTGTGCGCGGGGTGCCGCTGGCTCTTCTGGTTTTTGGCGGCTTGATCGTTCTTTTGGCGGTCCGGTTGATCGAGTATCCGTTGTGCGGGGTGCACCGGCCCGTGACGCCGTTCATCTCGCAATTTGTCTGCCGGAATGCATTTCGCATTCTTGGTATGGGTTTCAAAACCTCTGGCGTTTTGATGAAAGAGCAGGGGGCAGTGGTGGCCAACCATACTTCCTGGTTGGATATTTTCGCTCTGAACGCGCGTAAGAGGGTCTATTTTGTGTCGAAGGCCGAGGTTGCAAAATGGCCCGGAATCGGATGGTTGGCGCGTGCAACCGGAACCGTGTTCATCCAACGGGATCGTGCGAAGGCCAAAGAACAGACCAAAGTGTTTGAGACCCGTCTGAAAGCAGGTCACAAGCTGCTGTTCTTTCCAGAAGGCACCTCGACGGACGGATTTCGTGTTTTACCATTTAAAACAACGCTCTTTGCCGCGTTCTTCGCAGATGAACTGCGCGATTTCATGTATATCCAGCCGGTTTCGGTCGTCTTTCACGCGCCCAAAGGGCAGCCCAAACGGTTTTATGGCTGGTGGGGCGATATGGAGTTCGGCCCGCATCTGTTGAAGACGCTCGGGGCGCGCAGACAAGGGTATGTCGAGTTGATCTACCACGCACCTGCGCGGGTCAGCGACTTTGATAATCGAAAGGCGCTGGCGGCTCACTGCGAAGAGGCGGTCAGGCACGCCCATGCTTTGGCTTTGCTTGAAAAATAAGGGCAATTGGCCCTTGCGCTGCTTTCAATCCTGCCGTATACGCGCGCCATTCAAACCCGCAGGCGGGGTTTGGGCTTTGTAGGGGAGAAATCCCTATCTGGCCCGCCGGTTGGAGCATCCGCTTCTTTCACCCCCGCCGAGGCGTAAACCGGAAAAGGAAAATAGCATGGCTCTTCCCGAGTTCTCCATGCGTCAGCTGCTAGAAGCTGGCGTTCACTTTGGTCACCAGACACAGCGTTGGAATCCCCGCATGGGCCCGTTCATCTACGGCTCGCGCAATGGCATCCACATCATGGACTTGACCCAGACCGTTCCGATGCTGGATCAGGCTCTGCAGGCCGTTCGTGACACCGTTGCAAAAGGCGGCCGCGTTCTGTTCGTTGGTACCAAGCGTCAGGCGGCAAGCCCGATCGCTGAAGCGGCTGAGAAATCGGCTCAGTACTACATGAACCACCGCTGGCTGGGCGGCACGCTGACCAACTGGAAAACCGTTTCCCAGTCGATCAACCGTCTGAACCAGATCGATGAAGCCATGGAATCGGGTGCCGAAGGCCTGACCAAGAAAGAGCGTCTGGGCATGGAACGTGACCAGGGCAAACTGCAGGCTTCGCTGGGCGGTATCCGCGAAATGGGTGGCGTTCCAGACCTGCTGTTCGTCATCGACGTCAAAAAAGAAGCACTGGCCATCGCCGAAGCCAACAAGCTGGGTATCCCGGTTGTGGCTGTTGTCGACACCAACTGCTCGCCCGATGGCGTTGACTATATCATCCCTGGCAACGACGACGCAGCCCGCGCGATCTCTCTGTACTGTGACCTGGCCGCACGTGCCGCTCTGGACGGCATGACCGCTCAGATGGGTGCAGCTGGCGTTGACCTGGGTGCTTTCGAAGAAGCGCCGGTTGAAGAAGCCGTTGCTGAGGAAGCACCTGTAGAAGAAGCCGCTCCGGAAGCCAAAGCCGAAGCGTAAGCTGCCCGTCACGTAAATGACATATGGGGCAGGGTATGACCTGCCCCAATTCCGTTTGAATTGAGGAGAGCCAAAGATGGCAATCACAGCAGCAATGGTTAAAGAACTGCGCGACTCGACCGGCGCAGGCATGATGGACGCAAAAAAAGCGCTGACTGAAACCGGCGGCAACATGGACGAGGCCGTTGACTGGCTGCGCACCAAAGGTCTGGCCAAAGCGGCCAAGAAGTCGGGCCGCACCGCAGCCGAAGGTCTGGTCGCTGTTCACGTTAACGGTGGCAATGGCGTTGCTGTCGAGGTGAACTCGGAAACCGACTTTGTCGCGAAAAACGCAGAGTTCCAGGAAATGGTTGGCAAGATCGCTTATGCAGCTGAAGGCGTGGACAACGTCGAAGCTCTGCTTGCGGCTGATCTGGGCGGCAAGAACGTTGCTGACACGCTGACCGACAAGATCGCCACCATTGGCGAGAACATGTCCGTGCGCCGTATGGCCAAACTGTCGGGCGACACCGTTGTGTCCTACGTCCACAACGCAGCCACCAACGGCATGGGCAAAATTGGTGTTCTGGTTGCTCTGTCGGGTGGTGACGAAGCCATCGGCAAGCAGGTTGCAATGCACATTGCAGCTGTAAACCCGGCGGCTCTGTCCGAAGCGGACATGGACCCTGCGGTTGTCGAGAAAGAAAAACAGGTTCAGATGGACATCGCCCGCGAATCCGGCAAGCCGGAACAGGTGATCGAAAAGATGATCGTTGGCCGCATGAAGAAATTCGTCGCCGAATCAACTCTGCTGAACCAGTCATTCGTTGTGAACCCTGACCTGACCGTTGAAGCCGCGGCCAAAGAAGCTGGCGCAACCATCACCGGTTTCATCCGTCTGGAAGTTGGCGAAGGCATCGTGGTCGAAAAAGAAGACTTCGCAGCCGAAGTTGCAAAAGCCGCTCAAGGCTAAACGTTTTTCGGAAACGCTCCGCTTGGGGCCTTTTCCCGAAAAACAAAAGGGTTACGCCATGCGTGACCCTTTTTTGATTTCCACAAGCTGTGTATCGAATCTGATATTTAGGAAGTTTAAATGGAGGGCCCCGCTTGATGGGGATGGTCGGGGCCCCCCAAATTTCCGACACTGATGCGCTGATGAATAGACGCCCCTTTGTCAGAGTGATTGGAGAGCTCTGGTATTGCAAAGATCCAACCGAATGTTCCCAGGCTAAAGCCACCACTCACGGAACACTCTCACTTTGCAACTTTTGGGCTAGTTTTGAAAAGTAGTGTTTTCCTTACCTAGGGTAAACTGACGCGGGATGGCGTCAAAATGTAGCGATCAGGCTTCCATTATGAACATCTGATTGTGTAGCGATGCCTTTAGAACGGCTTGAGCCGTTGTTTCGACCGACAGTGCTTCTCGTGCGAGTCGCAGATGCTTTTCCACGGTGGCCGATGTCAGCCCCATCAGCAGCGCGATATCCTGGGTGGTTTTTCCATCGCCGACCCATTCCAGAGCTTCCCGTTGCCGTTTCGTCAAAGCCCGGTTTGGCGGGTTGAACGGCAAGGTCAAAATTTTCAGATGTGCCACATTGTTCATCAACAGGATATCTTCGCCATGCTCTTGCCAGATGGCGTCAATCTCTTCCTGGCTCATCCCGTTCTTTGCTGAAAGGGAAATCGCACCTTTGGAACGCATTGAGACGGAATTGAAACTAACCGTATAGCCAGCCACCACGTCCATAGATTTGTTGAACTCGAATACTCTGCGCTCTTCGTTGGTCAAAGTGCCGCTGGACTTCATGTCTTGCAGCATCTTCCAGCTTGCAGCGCCTTCATTGTTCAGCGCCCATTTCAGCATGGGGGCGTGAAAATAAAGTCCGTCTTTCATAAACCCGTCCACATACGTGCGTTTGTGGTTGGTCAGGATCACAAAATCCTCGGGGTCGCCCAAGGACGTCGCCGTTCTATAGACCGTATAGCCGTAGATCAGTCGCTCAAACCCATACTCATTCATTTGTCGGCAGTGCGCATCCCAAAGATCTTCCAAAGTCTTGGTGTAGCTGACAAACCGCAGGTATTCTTTCAAGGTCATGCCGCACCACCTGCTCTCAAGTGCACGGCCAGCGCATCCAGGGCCAGGATGTAACCCTGCGCGCCAAATCCGCAGATCTGGCCCAGAGCGACCGGAGCGATATAGGATTTGTGACGGAACGCCTCACGGGCATGTATGTTGGACAAATGAACTTCGACCACTGGCAATTCTACTGACGCAATGGCGTCCATCAGCGCGATTGATGTATGCGTGAACGCACCTGCGTTCAGTACCAGACCGCTTTGAACTCCGCGTGCAGCGTGAATTGCGTCAAGCAAGACACCTTCGTGGTTGGATTGCAGATGCGTCACTTCCAACCCAACAGACACGCCATGCTGAACGCAGTGTTCTTCGATCATATGTAAAGTCGTGCTTCCGTAAACCTCGGGCTGACGTGTGCCCAGAAGATTGAGGTTCGGGCCATTTAATACCAGTATTTTATGCATGTCTTCACAATCCCCATTAATGGTTCATAGACGGCAAAAGGCCAGATTGTCCACCAGTCTCAACGCAACCAGGCCAGGGTTGAGGCTTTAAGGCCAGCCTTGGTAACACGCATCTATTCCATCGTTATAACCAGTTTCCCAAGGGCCGAGCGCTTCGACACATGCTCTAATGCGTCAGGGGCCCGCGCTAGTGGGAAACGCGCACTGATGTGGGGTTTGATCAGTCCCGCGGCATACTGCGCGAACAGCTCACTGGCGTTCCTGGCATGTCCTTTGGGATCACGGAAGACAGATGCGCCCCAGAAAACACCAACGATCTGGCAGCCTTTCAACAAGGGCAAGTTCAGCGGAATCTGCGGGATGCCTGCAGGGAACCCCACAACCAAGTACCTTCCATTCCAGGCCACACAGCGTAAGGATGGCTCGGCCAGGTCTCCTCCCACTGGGTCATAAACCACATCCACACCATTTGGGCCCGCAATTCTTTTGACCTCCGCCGAAAAGGCTTTTTGTGCATCTTTGTCCAAATCATGCGGGTAAATCACGACTTCATCCGCACCAATCCGGCGGCAGAACTCGGCCTTTTCCGCTGAAGAAACACCCGCTATCACTTTGGCGCCCATGGCTTTTCCAAGTTCGATGGCGGCAGATCCCACTCCACCAGCTGCGCCCAGCACCAAGAGTGTTTCGCCTGTCTTCAGATTGGCCCGATCCTTGAGTGCGTGATAAGATGTGCCATAGGTGAAGATGAAGCAGGCGGCCTCATCATAGGGCATCGCGTCAGGTATCTTGATGGCACTGTCGGCCCGGATTGTTGCGTGGGTCGCAAAGCCATCATGTCCTGTCAGAGCTAGAATGCGGTCGCCGACCTTGAACCCAGTGACATTTTCACCCAACGCCAACACGTCGCCAGCAATCTCACCCCCCGGAGCAAAGGGTCGAGGCGGTTTGATCTGATACAGATCCCGGATGATCAGCGTATCCGGGAAGTTCACGCCAGCCGCTTTGACAGCAACCAACAACTGTCCCTTACCGGGTTGCGGATCGGGCAAGGTGGTGAGTTCCAGTGTTTCGGGTCCGCCCGGTGCGACGCTGAGTAACGCTTGCATACGACCTCTGTTCTGCCTGTAACTTGTCTTTGGGAAGTTTTGGTGCCGACGATGAGTTTGTCAACGTGAACGACCGCCATTTGCCGTAACGGCAATAGGTGGGTCATAACAGGCTCTAACAGGCACAAACTAAAGCGAGGAGTATGATCATGACGCCAGACACCCTGTTTTCTCTTGAGGGCAAGACCGCACTCGTCACAGGTGGCGCGACAGGGATCGGGCGCATGGCGGCCGAGGCGCTGGTCAGGGCTGGCTCGCGCGTTTTGATCGCGTCGCGTAAAGGGGATGCGTGCGCCGAGGTGGCAGCTGAGCTGAACTCATTGGATGCACCCGGCAGGGCTGAGGGTTTTACCGGAGATATCGGGAGCGAGGAAGGTATCGCAAGCCTTGTCTCTGACATTCGAAAGCGTACGGAAAAGCTTGATATTCTTATGAATAACTCAGGCGTGTCTTGGGGCGCTCCGCTAGGCCAGTTTCCCTATGACGCTTGGGACAAGGTGATGTCTGTCAATGTCGCAGGGATTTTCGAACTGACACAGCGGCTTTTGCCTTTGTTGATGAAATCTGGAACAGCCGATGATCCTGCCAGGATCGTCAATGTGGGGTCTGTGATGGGTGAAGTGCCCATGGGGGACGGAGCGTATAGCTATTCGGCCTCAAAAGCCGCGGTTCTGCATCTGACCAAGATCATGGCTAAAGAGCTTTCGCCATACCACATAACGGTTAACGCATTGGCGCCGGGACCGTTTGTCTCTCGCATGACAGCATTTGCCACGGCGGACGAGGGCACCCGCGAAAAGGTCGGAAAATCGGTTCCGCTGGGCCGGGTCGGGCGCGACGAAGACATTGCAGGTTGCATGTTGTTTCTGTGCGGGCGCGGCGGCAGTTATGTGACCGGAGCAGTGATCCCGGTTTCAGGCGGAATCAACGTGGTGACGGCGGGCAACATCTTTGCAGAAGCCTTGTGAGTGGAAGCCAAGCCATGAGCACTGACACCAATCTGGATCTTGCTGCGGTAGACAGGTATCTCAGCGCAAATCTTTCCGGTTACGAAGGCCCACTGGAGGCGAAGAAGTTCGCGGTTGGGCAGTCTAACCCAACCTTTGAGCTTCGAACGCCCGGCAACACCTATGTGCTGCGGCGAAAGCCACCCGGCGTTCTGCTGAAATCGGCTCATGCAGTCGATCGCGAGTTCAGAGTTCAAAGCGCGCTGGCAGGCAGTCAGGTGCCCGTGCCCAACATGTTCCTGCTGTGCGAAGATGACAGCGTTATCGGCTCAGCCTTCTATGTGATGGAGCGTCTGCACGGCAGGATCTTTCCTGAACCAACCCTGCAAGGCGAAAGCAACGAAACGCGCACGGCTGTAATGGATGAGATGAACAGGGTTCTTGCCCAGTTGCATATGGTCGACATTGATGCCGTGGGTTTGTCCGACTATGGGCCGACGGGCAATTACTATGAACGCCAGATCGCACGTTGGACCAAGCAATATCGCGCGTCAGAGACTTCGGTGATTGAAGACATGGACGCTCTGGTGTCCGCGCTGGGTAATTCGGTGCCCGAAGATGATGGGCAGCGTACGCTTGTGCATGGGGATTATCGTATCGACAACCTGATGTTCGCATCAAATGGAACTGACTGCATCGGTGTTCTGGATTGGGAACTGTCAACGATCGGTCATCCTTATGCGGATTTGGCGGCCGTGATCATGCAATGGCAGCTACCTCCGGGAAACCAAGGACGCGGATTGGCAGGAATTGATCGCGAAAACTTGGGCCTGCCCAGCGACCAAGACTTTGTCGCCCGATATTGCAAACGACGCGGCTTGGGAGGCATCGACAATTTCGGGTTCTACTTGGCTTTCAATTTCTTCCGCATGGCAGGAATATTGCAGGGTGTATACAAGCGGGCGTTGGACGGAAATGCCTCAGACCCGGAACGCGCCAAGGCGTATGGCGCCTACGTACCTCTCTTTGCCCAGCATGGTTTGAGAGCGCTGCGCGGCACATAAGAATAACGTCGTAACAGCCTGATGTTAATCACTACTATTCTTCCAGAGCTCTATCTCGACATTCGTTAGACTGTTCTTGCCAAAAAACATTTCAGACCCAACAAAAAGGCTGGGAACACCGAACACCCCGCGCCGTACATTGGCCTTGGTTTGTGCCTTCAAGTCTTGTTTGACTTCAGGGCTGGACATGGCTTCACGGATTTTGCGAGCGGGCAATTCGTTTTCCTGCAAGATGTCGATAAGCACGGCCATTTCGTCGGCCTTTTGCCCGTGCACCCAAATAGCATCAAAAACAGCATTTATATACTTGGTTTCCCATGATTTTCCCCGCGCAAAATGTGCGCCACGCATCGCAAATTTCGTGTTTATCGGGAAATGTGGGCTCATATGAAAACTCAACCCGCGCCGCCGCGCGAAACGGTGTAAGTCATGAGTCAAATAGGCCGTTTTCTGGCGGTTCTCTGAGAAGGCTTGAAACGGGCTTTGGTTGTGGGTCGCCTTGAAAACGATAGGTAGAAGAACAGGAACAAAGGTGATCTGAACATCGTGCCGCGCCGCAAGATCGGGCAGCATTTTGAGCGCCAGAAAAGCGTTTGGGCTGCAAAAGTCATAAACAAAATCGATATTTTGCGTCATGTTTTACCTTTCCGGTTGTCTGGAGTGATCGTCCCAAAACACACCCTGCGAATCTGGGTTAACACAGTCTAACATTTCAACGTGTGGCAGGCTTGCTTCGTCTGAGACGAAACCAGTTTTGACGTAAGATATCACTGTTAATTCAACTCTCAAGCCGACACACTCAGCACGGACAACCAGATGGAAAAGGTCCAATGCCGCAACAAGAATTGATGTTTGATCAGGCGCGTTTGGATCGGATTCGGATCTGGATGGACCGCTATGTTGAGCAACGGAAATACGCAGGTTCGTCTTTTTTGCTGCGCCAAAACGGGTCCGAGGTCTTTTTTCACAAAAGCGGCCTGCGCAATCTGGAAAGCAACCTGCCATTTCAACGCGACACGCTGGTGCGCATCTATTCCATGACCAAGCCGATCACGTCGGTTGCCTTGATGATGCTAGCTGAACGCGGGCTGTTCCATCTGGATGCTCCGTTATCGGAGTTCCTGCCTGAATTCAAACACATGCGCGCGCTTGCTCCAACGGCCGAAGCCTTGGATCAGACGGAACACGCGCCGTCGCCAACCTTGCATCAGGTGCTGACACATACCAGCGGTTTCAGCTATCCTTTCAACCCCGGAACTCTGCCCGAAGCCATGGATGAGCAAGATCTTATGTTCAAGCCTGATCAAGGGCTTCTGGAAGATCGCGTGCGAGATCTGTCAAAGTTACCATTGGCCTTTCAACCGGGGACGCGTTGGGAGTATTCGGTTGGCACAGATGTTCTGGGTCGCGTGATAGAAGTAGTATCAGGTCAGACGCTGGAGCAGTTTCTTCAGCAGCACATTTTTAAACTGCTGGATATGCGCGAAACCGGCTTTTCAGTGCCATCTGGGGCAGGGGACCGATTTGCGTCGCTCTACACACCTCTGGCAGGAGATGCCATGGCGCTCAATTCGGCTGATCAGGGGGGTGACAGCCTGCGATTGGTCGACAGCTATGAAGGGTCGCCATTCATTTGCACAACGACCTTTTCGGGCGGCGGCGGGCTGATTTCAACACTTGATGACTACGCCAAGTTTGCAGACATGCTGCGCAATCGCGGCACTGCGAACGGGCACCGCTTGTTGGGTCCTAAGACCGTAGAGTTTATGATGCGCAATCACTTACCGGGCGATATCACATCAATGGGCCCCAAGAGTTTTGCGGAACAACCGATGGAGGGCATGGGCTTTGGCCTCGCAGGATCGGTTGTTTTGAACCCCGGACGGGTGCGGGTGCCCGGTTCGATTGGGGATTTCAGTTGGGGCGGCATGGCCTCGACCTACTTCTGGGTCGACTGGCAAAACGATCTGACGGCCGTGTTTTTCACCCAATTATCGCCGTCAAGTTCCTACCCATCTCGGGCCGAGCTAAAGGCTTTGGTTCACGCTGCCATGATTGAATGATCGCAACCGGACTGATACCCGGGGGTCGAGTAACTGACTGTGCGAGCACAACATGACCGAAGCGGAACGTATCTTACTGGATCTTCTGGATATTGAACGGCTTGAAGTCGATTTGTTCCGTGGAACGGGGTCCGGCGGTGAAACACCAACGCGCATTTTCGGCGGGCAGGTCATCGCGCAGGCTTTGGCTGCGGCGTACCGGACTGTGGAAGACCGTCTGTGCCATTCGCTCCATGCTTATTTCATTCGACCTGGTGATCCTGAACAACCTGTTATTTATCAAGTTGATAGAGCGCGAGATGGAGGTTCATTCACAACCCGCCGCGTCGTTGCCATTCAGCACGGCAAGCAGATCCTGAACATGTCTGCGTCGTTCCACGTTCAGGATGAAGGCTGGGATCATCAGCATCCGATGCCACCCGTAAACGCGCCCGAGAACTATCCGTCCCGTTCCGAATTGCGGCAGTCCTATGTTGACCGAGTGCCCGAGCGCCTGCGCGGCGAGTTGTTGCGCGAAAGACCAATAGAAGTACGCGAAGTGGACCATTTAGACCCATTTACCCCTAAAGTCTCTGATGACCGGAACCAGACCTGGTTTCGTATGGCCGCTGCGGCCTCCGCCGATGCGAGAACACAGCATCTTTTATTGGCCTATGCGTCCGACATGAACCTCATGTCCTCAGGCTTGCGACCACACGGCCTGAGTTGGTTTACCGGAGAGTTCAATGGCGCAAGCCTCGACCACGCGCTTTGGTTTCATGCGCCCGTCCAGTTTCAGAATTGGCATCTGTATGTGATGGATTCACCTTGGACGGGGCAGGGGCGCAGCTTCAATCGCGGCTCCATCTATTCTGAAGATGGCACTTTGATTGCCTCTGTGGCTCAGGAAGGGTTAATGCGTAAGGTTCAGAGAAATCGTTAAGAGATGCTGTTAAATTTCTGATTTAACTTGATCATTCCAGATAGCCATCTGTCATAATCCGCTGATTTTTGCTGCATGTAGTCCAAAACTTGCGGATGCGGCAGAACCAGAAACTGTTCGGCGTTTATAGCTTCTATACAAGCCTCGGCGACATCACTGGGGTCAAGCATTCCGTCAATCGATGCTACTGACACTTCGTGTCCTTCGGTCATTTTTGACCGGACACCTTGTGGGCACAAAACCGAGACCCGTATCCCGTGCGATCCGTATGTTAACGCAAGCCATTCTGCGAAGCCAACGGCGGCGTGTTTGCTTACAGCATACGGAGCTGCACCTGGTTGGTTCAGCAAACCGGCGGCTGACGCGGTCGTCAAAATGTATCCGCCGCCGCGCGCAATCATGCGTGGAACCATATGCCGCGCTGTCCAAATATGCGACATCACATTGATTTTCCAAATCCGTTCCCAGTCTTCATCCGGTACGTCCAAACCGCCAAGCGTCAGAATTCCGGCATTTGCGCAAAACAAATCAATTGGGCCGACAGTGTCTTCTGAAAAGTCGATCAGTGCTTTGATTTGATCTTCGTTGGCCACGTCGCAGGGAAACGCATGGCCACCGATTTGATCCGCCAAAGTATGCGCGCCGGCATCGTCGATATCTGAACACACGACCTGTGCACCTTCATGGGCAAAGCGTTCTGCCATTCCTCGACCAATGCCGTGCGCGGCACCAGTCACGACAACAGTTTTGTTTTCTAAGTCCATTTACGTTCCAGGGCGCTCAGCTTGAGTGCAGGAACAATGTCTGCTTGCATGAAGTTAATCAAGTTTGCCTGCTTTTACCATAATACCAATTATCCGTTACATCCAGTTGCAGCTGCAATGTTAGAATGTCCCACTTTAGCAAAGTGGAAATGGCACATTTCCCTCTCGAGCAGGCAGGATTGGAGCGGACAGCTGGTTCTGTGACCCGCAGGCTCCCTGCCAGAAAGGCACCGTCGAGAACACAAGCAACAGGTTGAGAAAGTACATGCCTCGCTCCACCGAACCGTCGCTCATTGTGCTCGAACCAATGGCGCTCAGCCCAAAGCATACCCTGCGCCGCGTACGGTACGCACAGGATCTTCACCACCATGTTGTGTCAGCGCTTTGCGCAGCCGCCCGATGTGAACATCAACCGTTCGGGTATCCACATAGATGTCGCGGCCCCAGACACGGTCCAGCAACTGCTCGCGGCTCCAGACCCTGCCCGGCTTTTCCATGAAAGTGCTGAGCAGCCGGAATTCGGTCGGACCCAGTTTTAGAGGTTTGCTGTCGCGACTGACTTTATGGGTCTCAGAGTCCAGAACGATGTCGTCAAACTCTAGCCGAATGCCAACCGTTGCCGGACGAACCCGGCGCAGCTGAGTGCGGACACGTGCCATCAATTCGACAACGGAATATGGTTTGACCACGTAATCGTCCGCACCCGTTTCCAGGCCACGCACCTTGTCGACTTCTTCGGTGCGCGCCGACAGCATGATGATCGGAATCGAACGTGTCTCGGGCCGACTTTTTAGGCGACGGCAAACTTCGATGCCGCTGAGATTAGGCATCATCCAATCCAGCACGATGATATCCGGGCAATCTTCATCCACCAGCAACATGGCCTCGTCGCCGCTTGCGGCCTTGGACACGCGAAAACCTTCTGCTTCAAGGTTGTACGCCAGGACTTCACGCTGTGCCAGCTCGTCCTCGACCACAAGAACCGTGGGTTGTTCTGCGGACATCTTGATTGTCTCCTACAAGGTTTGCGAGGTGGTGTCAGCCTTCGGGCGCGCCTCGGCCGGACGTTCGCCGGTGACCAGATAAACCACCTGCTCGGCAATAGAGGTCACGTGATCGCCCATGCGTTCGATGTTCTTGGCAATGAAATGCAGGTGCATACATGATGAGATGTTACGCGGGTCTTCAGCCATGTAGGTCAGGAACTCGCGAAACAGACCATTGTACATCTGGTCGACATCTTCATCGCGATTAATGACATCGGTGGCCAGCTCCGCATCACGTTGAATATAGGCATCCAACGCGTCGCGCAGCATCCGTTCGACCTCGCGCGCCATGCGGCGCAGCGCTGCGGCACTACCGTTGATCTCTCCGGCATCAACCAACACCGTAGTGCGCTTTGCGATGTTCTTGGCATAGTCTCCGATCCGCTCAAGATTGCTTGAGACTTTCAGAACAGAAAGCACCAATCTCAGATCGCTGGCTGTGGGTGCACGCAACGCGATCAAGCGGGCCGTTTCCTCGTCGATGATATCTTCCAACGCATCGATGGCTTTGTCGCCCTGCCTCACTTGCTGCGCCAGTTCCGCGTCGCGGGTTTCCAGCGAGCGCGCCGCGCTCATGATAGCGGCCTCGACCAGACCGCCCATCTTCATGATATGCGCTTGGATCGCTTCGAGATCGCGGTCGAAAACGGATGCAATATGTTGTTCGGTCAAATCGGACATTTGTGAATACCTGTGCTCAGCCGATGCGGCCGGTGATGTAGCTTTCCGTGCGCGGATCTACGGGGTTGGTGAAGATCTGGCCAGTCTCTCCGAACTCGACCAGATTGCCGAGATGGAAGAAGGCGGTTTTCTGACTGACACGCGCTGCCTGTTGCATCGAGTGGGTCACGATCACTACCGAATAGTTTGCTCGCAGTTCGTCGATCAGTTCTTCAACCTGCGCGGTCGCGATCGGGTCCAATGCCGAGCACGGCTCGTCCATCAACAGAACCTCAGGTTCAGTTGCAACGGCACGGGCAATACACAGGCGTTGCTGCTGACCACCAGACAGGCCGGTCCCGGGTGCGTGCAGGCGATCCTTAACCTCATCCCAGATGGCGCCACGACGCAGGGATTTTTCAACGATATCATCCAGATCGGCTTTGTTTTTCGCTAGACCGTGAATGCGCGGTCCATAGGCCACGTTGTCATAGATCGACTTGGGGAATGGGTTGGGCTTTTGGAACACCATGCCCACCTTGGCGCGCAACTGAACCGGGTCAACGCGCTTGTCATAGATGTCTTCGCCATCCAGCAGGATATCGCCCTCAACCCGGCAGATGTCGATCGTGTCGTTCATCCGGTTCAGACACCGCAAAAACGTGGATTTGCCGCAGCCCGACGGACCGATAAAGGCGGTTACGGTCTTGTCTTCGATCGCTACATCCACGTCCTTGATGGCATGGGTGTCACCGTAATAGACCTGAACGTTTTTGGCGTTGATCTTGATATCTTTGGAGTCCAAGGCTCTCTCCACTCGTGTCATGTCGTTCATTGTTGCCCCCTCTTACCAGCGGCGTTCAAAGCGGCGGCGCAAGATGATTGCGATGATATTCATGGTCAGCAGGAACATCAAAAGGATGATGATGCCGCCCCAGGCTTTCTCGTAGAACCCGACATCGGCGCGCGAGGCCCAAGTGTAGATCTGCGCGGGCATGGCAGAGTTCGGCTCGGTAAAGCCTGCGAGGAAGCCATCGGGATAACCGCGGGCCACAAAACCAACCATACCGATCAGCAGCAGCGGCGCGGTTTCACCCAGAGCTTGTGCCAGACCGATGATAGTACCGGTCAGGATGCCCGGCGCGGCGAGTGGCAGTACGTGATGGAACACAGCCTGCATTTTCGAGGCCCCTACCCCAAGCGCCGCATCGCGGATGGACGGTGGAACCGCCTTCAGCGAGGCGCGGGTCGAAATGATGATCGTTGGCAATGTCATGAGTGTCAGGACCAGACCACCAACCAGTGGTGCAGATTGCGGCAAGTGCATGAACTGGATGAACACGGCCAGACCCAGAATACCGAAGACGATGGATGGAACCGCAGCCAGATTCGAGATGTTCACTTCAATCAGGTCGGTAAACCTGTTTTGCGGAGCGAACTCCTCGAGGTAGATCGAGGCGGCCACGCCAATCGGCAGCGACAGGCCCAGCACCACCAGCATCATGAAGAACGAACCAACGACCGAGGCACCGATACCTGCACCGCCCGGATTGTCCACACCCGAGTCAGCGCCAGTGATGAACGGCCAGTTGAACGCTTGTTTGATGATGCCGGCCTCTTCCAGAGCATCAACCAGATCCAGGTCACTTTTCTGCAAAAAGCGGCTGTCTTGGATGGTGTCACGGGACACGCGGCCTTTGAAATACCCATCAACACGGCTGGAGGCCGCCAGATCGAAATTGACCGGCTCACCCAGTTTGTCCGGATTGTCGGCATAGTATGTCCGGATCGTGCCGCCAACCTTACCCAGAAGACGCTCGATGGCGGCTTCGTCAAAATCGACGCTGATCCCGCTTTCTGCCAGTTCCTGATTCAACTGAGCGATGAACAGATTGGAATAGGCTTTGGTTTTGAACAACGTCCCTTCGGCCTCGTCCCGCTGCGGCTCGTTCAGAGTGAAGTCTACGCTGACAACAGTACGCTGAAAGGCCGGGATACCCTGCGACAGAATCGAGGTGAACAGAACAACCAGAAAGAACAGACCGGTTGCGATTGCGGCGATGCCATACGCGCGGAAACGTTTCTCAGCTTTGGCACGTTTCTTCGTGTGCTCGTCAGCCGCTGTGAGCGAGACCCCATGGCGACCGGTTTCGGGGCTTTGCATGCTTGTGTCGGTCATTCGTACTGCTCCCGGTACTTGCGCACGATATACAGGGCAAACACGTTAAGCCCCAATGTGAGAATGAAAAGTGTCATGCCAAGTGCGAAGGCAACCAGAGCCTCGGGCGAGGCAAAGTCGGCGTCACCAGTCAACTGACTGACGATCTTGGCGGTTACGGTTGTCATGGCTTCGAACGGGTTCAGGCTCAGGCGGGCTGCGGCCCCTGCCCCAAGAACCACGATCATTGTCTCACCAATGGCGCGCGATGCAGCCAGAAGGATCGCACCCACGATACCGGGTAGTGCGGCGGGCAGAACAACCTGACGGATGGTTTCAGATTGCGTTGCGCCAAGGCCGTAAGACCCGTCGCGCATCGCCTGCGGGACCGCGTTGATAATGTCGTCAGACAGTGAGGACACGAACGGGATCAACATGATCCCCATCACCAGACCCGCCGTCATCACGGCAGTACCCGCTTTCATCCACCCCAGGCCACTGTCACCGAAAATGTCCAACAGCAGCGGGCCAACGGTCAACAGCGCGAAAAGACCGTAAACAATGGTCGGAATCCCAGCCAAGACCTCAAGCAAAGGTTTGGCAACGGACCGCAAGCGGGGCGAGGCGTATTCACTGAGATAGATCGCGGCAAACAATCCGATCGGCACTGCAACCAGCAGCGCAACTATCGAAATGTAAAGCGTACCCCACAGCAGCGGGATGATCCCAAGTTCGGACAAACCTCCGCGGCCCGAGAAGCTGGGTGCCCAGGTCATGCCAAAGAAGAATTCTGATGCCGGGTATAGCTTGAAGAATTCCCAGGTGTTGAAAATTAGGGACAGGACAATGCCGACCGTTGTCAGAATGGCAATGGATGCAGCGGCAAGAAGAAGGACACTGACCCCTTTTTCGACAACGTTGCGGGCGCGGTAATCGGCGTTGGTTTGCAACCAGCCTATCGCGGCCCCTATCAATGCGACCACCAGAACGGCAACGGACATCATAGTATAGCCAGTTGAGCTCATGGCCCGATAACTCTGAGCCGCGCGCAGAACCGGCTGAGTGATGTCTGACGTCACCACCTGCCCTGCATCCTTCAGGCGCTGGGTCACGTCGTCGACGTCTACTTGCGCATCACTGGCGGCACTCTCGGTCAGATTTCCCTGAGCGACCGCGTTATCCAGGCCGAAGGCGGTGCGGCGCACCTCGGCCATAACCAGACTGCGGGAAGAGCCTTCCTTGATGGCCGATTCCGGGATCATGCCCGAGACTTGCGAGTTGACAAAGAACGGCTGCGCCAAAAGCCAGACAATCAAGAGACCAACGGCAGGGACAAGTGTCTTCAGTGTAACGTTTGCACCATAAAATGATGGCAACGAATGCAGGTTCCGACTGTCACCGTCGGCGCTTTGCAGGGCGCGCGCCCGTCCAAGAACATAGCCGACAGCTGCGATCGCAGACACGATCAGAATGAGCCAAAGTATCGGCATGACACCCCCGTTTGCTCTCGATTGCGAATAGAATAAAAGACGATGAAGGGGCGACTGAACCGTCGCCCCTGATGCATTCCAACAGCGTCAGGCTTAGCTGCCCGAACCCATGGTGACTTCGTTGGCAATGGCGTCCTGAGTTTTTGCCAGCTCGGGATCTGCAACCAGACCATAGTTTGCCAAAGGACCTGAACCGCCAGCGATTTCGTCAGCAGTGAAGAACTGAGCATATTCTTTCAGGCCTGGGATCACGCCGATATGGGCTTTCTTCACGTAGAAGAACAGCGGGCGCGAAACAGGGTACTCACCGGTCGAGATGGTTTCGGTCGACGGTGCGACACCCGACATGGTGCCCACTTTCAGCTTGTCTGTGTTGTTCTCATAAAACGCCAGACCGAAAATACCGATGCCGTTCGGGTTGGTGTCGATACGTGCCAGAGTCTCGGTATAGTCACCATCGATGTCGACCGACTTACCGTCGGTGCGAACGGCCAGACATGCATCTTCTGCATCATCTTCGCTCATACCGCCCGAAATCATGGCTTCCATTGTGCCGGTTGCTTCGCAACCGATCAGCAGGACCTTTTCTTCGAACACTTCACGGGTGCCGTGCTTGGTGCCCGGAATGAAACCAGCGATTTCTACGTCAGGCAGATCCGCGTTGAATTCAGACCAGTTGTTGTAGGGGTTATCAACAACTTCGCCGTCTTTCAGGACCTTCGCACCCAGAGCGTTGAATATGTCAGAAGGTTCAAACGCGGTGAACGCGGGACCTGTCTGTTGGCTTGCAAAAACGATGCCGTCATAGCCGATGCGGACTTCCATGATGTCAGTCACGCCATTTTCGGCACAGGCCTTGATCTCTTTTTCGCGGATCGCGCGCGATGCGTTCGCAACGTCAATGGTGTTTTCGCCAACACCTTCGCAGAAACGCTTCAGACCAGCCGACGAACCACCCGATTCAACAACCGGGGTCGGGAAATCTGTGTTTTCACCGAACAGTTCCGCGACGATCGAGGCATAAGGCAGAACGGTCGACGAACCGGCGACCTGAACGTTGTCACGAGCTGCAGCAGTGGTTGCCGAGACAGCAGCGATTGCCAGCGCAGATGCCGACAGTTTTACAAAGGACATTTCAGTCTCCCTGAAAAAGGTATGCTTGATCACCCCCATGATGATCCTGTGGGCACCCCTATGGGGCGTGCGTAAGCCTTTTGTGACAAGTGTGTAACGCTTTTATGACAACCTGAGTTTTTTCGCTCTTTACCCGCCGTAAAGATTTCAAGCTTTGTGAACTGGGACTTCGAAAAATTCAGGCTGACAAGGTGTCACCTTGGTAAAATCACGGTAAAAACCGAACCTTTACCCAATTCGCTCTCAACCCTTAACCGTCCTCGATGCCGGTTGACGATATGTTTGACAATGGCAAGACCAAGCCCAGTTCCGCCCAATTGCCGGGATCTATGGCTGTCCGCGCGATAGAATCGCTCGGTCAGACGTGGCAGGTGAATCGGATCTATGCCAGGTCCCTTGTCGATGACCTGAACTCGCACAGACGGACCCCTCAGCGCTGTGTCTCGTTCCGAAGACAAAACGCAAACCGAAACGATCCCGCCACTGCCGCCATATTTTATTCCGTTCTCGATCAAGTTGGTGAACACCTGACGCAGCTGATCGCTGTCGCCGGTCACCGACACTGGCCCGTCCTGAGCCTCGAGCGAAAGGGCCACACCTGCGTCCTCGGCCAGTGGGCGCACCGAGTTCAGAATAGATTGTAGCAGGCCAGTAAGCTCCAGCTGTTCACTGGGTCGAACACGTTCTTCGCTTTCGACCCGGTTGAGGGACAGCAGATCGCCGACCAGTCGGTTCATCCGATTGGCTTCATCTGTCATAATCTGAAGAAACCTGTCGCGCGCGCCCGGGTCGTCGCGCGCCGATCCACGTAGGGTTTCGATAAAGCCCATCAACGCGGTCAGCGGAGTGCGCAACTCATGACTGACATTCGCCACGAAATCCCTCCGCATCTGACTGGCATATTCCAGATGGGTGATGTCCTGAAATGTGACCAGAACAGCCCCGCCAGACACGGCGCCAACTCCGTTCATGTACCGGCAATCCACCTCGAACGTTGTGTCCTGTGCACCGTCATTGGACAGGTGACGCGTCTTTTTTGCGCCTTTGGACTGTAAACTTTGCTCAATGGCTTCCAGCACCTGAGGTTGCCGCAGGATGGTGGCGAAATGGCGTCCGACGATATTCTGGCCAAGCAGAGTCTTTGCTTCGGTATTGGCGGTAATGATCCGTTCCGTCTGATCCACCATCAGTGCGGGCATCGGAATCGCGCGGACAAATTCGTCTATTAGGTCTGTGGACATGCTTTGTTTCTCAAGTGGTCCAGACGCCTTAGGAGACGGATTTTAAAGTTTTGCGAAAATTGCGCATGTTTTCCTGATAGTGAAGCGCACTGAGGGTGATGCGTTGCGCCGCGGTCTCATCCAACTGGCGTACAACCTTACCCGGCGCGCCCATGACAAGCGAATTGTCAGGAATCTCCTTACCTTCAGTGATCAGGGCACCGGCCCCAATCAAGCAATTCCTCCCGATCTTTGCGCCGTTCAAAACAATCGCACCCATGCCGATCAGAGAGTTGTCGCCAATAGTGCAACCATGCAGCATCACCTTGTGCCCGATTGTGCAATTTGCGCCTATGGTCAAAGGAAAGCCCGCATCGATATGCATGACGCAGTTTTCCTGAACATTGCTACCTGCGCCCACGCGGATTTCTTCGTGGTCGGCGCGGATCGTGCTGCCAAACCAAACCGAGGCCCCCTTCTCCAGCACCACCTTGCCGATCAGGTTGGCGTCGGGCGCGACCCATGTGTCCTCGTGAATGACCGGTGTGTGATCCCCCAAGGCATAAATGGTCATGACAGGCCCTCGAACTCATTTTGCAGTTTACGTACATGCTGTTGTAGCTTTGGCTGCTGGATACGGCGCATTCGTTCGGCGCTGACGATGGTCTTCAGCTTTTCTTCTGTCGCCTCAAGATCGTCGTTGACCAGGACATAGTCGTAATAACCCCAATGGCTGATCTCATCCCAGCTTTTGAGCATCCGCTTGCCGATGACGTCATCGCTGTCCTGCCCGCGGGTTTCCAGACGGCGGCGCAGTTCCGAGATGGACGGTGGCAGAATAAAGATCGACAAGGCGTGTTTGCCTAGGTCCGAGTTTCTGATCTGCACCTCACCTTGCCAGTCTACATCGAACAGAACATCCTTTCCGGTGTTGATCGAATTGCGCACGGGTTCAGCGGGTGAGCCGTAGAAATTGCCGAAAACATGGGCGTGCTCCAGCATCTGCCCTTCGGCCACGTGTTGCTTGAATTCGTCTTCTGACAGGAAGAAATACTCGCGCCCATGTCCTTCACCCGGGCGCGGTGCACGGGTCGTGGCCGAAACCGAGAATTTCAGATCCGTATCCCAGGCCATCAGCCGTTTGGCCAACGTGGATTTGCCCGCCCCGGACGGGGAAGACAGGATGATTAAAAGGCCGCGGCGATCCGCCATGTCATGTATTCCCATTCTATTCTACGTTCTGCACTTGCTCGCGCATTTGATCGATCACCGCCTTCAGCTCTAGCCCAACCGCTGTCAGATCCGAGCTTTGGGCTTTTGAACACAGCGTATTGGCCTCGCGGTTGAACTCCTGCATCAGGAAATCCAGCTTGCGGCCCACTGCTCCGTTTTGTGCCAATAAGTCACGTGCGGCTGTGACATGCGCCGTCAATCTGTCGATCTCTTCCGTGATATCGGCCTTGACGGCGATCAGGGCAAGTTCCTGCGCGACACGCTCGGGGTCTGCGCCCTGAGAATTGTCCAGTACCCGCGCCAGATTTTCCCGCAGGACCTGTGCGATCTTATCCCTGCGTTGTTCTGCCAGTTCAGCCGCCTTCGCGGTCAGCGTGGCGACCTGATCCAGTTGAGTTTTCAGAACTGCTGCCAGGGCGTCACCCTCAGTTCGACGCATGTCGAGAAACGCGTCCACAAGGACGTCGAATTCAGCGGTAAGATGTGCAACCAGTGGACCCGGGTCATCTGAGTCCGAACCAGTATCTAGCATTCCCTTCAGCGCCAATAGATCCGACGCCCGAGATGGCGCCAGAGTTAGGCCACGCGCTGACGCCATCTGCTCTGTTTGCTCAACAGCGGTCAGTGCGGCGTTCATGGCGGCCTCATTCAAGGCCAGTTCCGTGGCCGAGTCCTCGCGACTTAAACGCATCGAAAGCGTAACGTTTCCACGGTTGAGAGATTTGGACAGCTTTGCCCTCAGTGCGGCCTCAAGCCCGGTCAGCCAATCCGGCACGCGCAGGCGCATATCAAGCCCCTTGCCATTGACACTGCGCAGTTCCCACGTCCAGCTATGTGGGCCGTGCTGCCCCTTTGCCGAAGCAAACCCGGTCATGGATCTGATCATACCTGCCCTTTCTTCTGGTCCTGCCGCATCACACTCATGCCGCACCTAATGCCATTGACCGGTGCAGAGCAAGTATTTGCTGAAACCGCAATTGTTTGGTGCGAGTTAACCATTCGTTAAAGAATTGCTCCAAAATTGAATTAACCCGAGTCAAACTGCCCAAAGCAATGGTTTGCAGGCTGCGGATGCTCCCAATGTGTAGCATTTTATGAAAATGGCGGCCTTTTGGCGTAAGGGTAAAGAAGATGAAAACCTTTTTCGGGATTGGTTCCGGGTCAGAATTTGGAAAGATCGTCGCAATGGATCGCTTTGACAGTGGGCGCAGCCTTTCGCCGATCCGCCAGGCCGAGGCGTATTGGACCGCATTGCTGAGCGGTGACGGCGTTCCCACGCGGTCTCAGATTGATCCGCGTGGTTTGGAAAACATCCTGCAATATACATTTATACTGGAGCGCATTGCCCCCGGGTTGGCCCGGTTTCGTCTGGCTGGCAGCCATTTGAACGCGCTTGCCGGGATGGAGGTACGGGGGATGCCTTTGACAGCGTTCTTTCAGCCCGATGACCGTGCAGGCGTCAAGGATGTTCTCGAGCAGGTGTTCGCCGCCCCGGCCGTTGCAGAGCTGGGGGTGATCTCGGGTGGAATACTGGGCCGTACACGAATGCAGGCCCGGATGATCTTGTTGCCACTGAAAAGTGATCTGGGCGATGTCACCCGCGTTCTGGGTGTCATGGTCGCTGACGGAGCAATCGGAAAAACACCGCGCCGGTTTTCGATCTCGGATACACGGATCAAACCGGTGGCTGACATTCAGGTCCAAACCCCTGCGGCACCGCAACCGGCCCATGGGTTTGCGGAAAAAGAAGGCGAATTCAAACGCCCTGCCAAGCATCTGCGATTGGTCGTGTCACGCGACGACTAACGGTTCCTGAAACCAAAAACAGCGGACCAATGGCCCGCTGTTTGAAACAGTTCATCGGCGCTTAGCTTACGGCGCGTTTGCTGCCATTGCGGCGCAGATTTGTCAGTTCCTCTGCGACCAGGAAGGCCAGTTCCAGCGACTGAGACGCGTTCAGGCGCGGGTCGCAGGCGGTGTGGTAGCGATCAGACAGATCCTCTTCGGTCACGGCGCGTACGCCGCCGGTGCATTCCGTCACGTCCAGACCAGTCATCTCGAAATGCACACCGCCGGGGATGGTGCCCTCAGCCTGATGTACACCGAAGAAGTCACGCACCTCGCGCAGGACCGAATCGAACGGACGAGTCTTGTAACCAGTCGCCGATTTGATTGTATTGCCGTGCATCGGGTCGCAGACCCAGGTGACCTTGGCGCCTTCTTCCTTCACGGCTTTGACCAGGCGCGGCAGGTGCTCTCCCGCTTTGCCGGCACCAAAGCGCGCGATCAGGGTCAGGCGACCCTCTTCGTTCTCGGGGTTCAGTTTGGACATCAGAACCTTGAGGTCTTCCGCAGTCGTTGTCGGACCACATTTCAGACCAATCGGGTTCAGAACACCGCGGCAGAATTCCACATGTGCACCGTCGGGCTGACGTGTACGGTCACCGATCCAGATCATGTGGCCAGAACCAGCCAACCAGTTGCCCGAAGTTGAATCCAGACGGGTCAGCGCCTCTTCATACTCCAGCAGCAGCCCTTCATGGCTGGTGTAGAATTCAACGGTCGAGAATTCATGCGTGGTATCCGCCGTGATTCCCGCCGCTTCCATGAAGTCGATGGTGTCCTGGATACGATCTGCAATTTCAGAGTATTTCTGTACATCCTGTTTATCGGTGAACCCGAGCGTCCAGGAATGCACCATGCTCATATCCGCGAAACCGCCGGTTGAGAATGCGCGCAGCAGGTTCAAGGTCGCTGCGGCTTGCGTGTAGGCTTGCAGCATCTTCTGAGGATTCGGAATCCGCGCTTCGGGCGTGAAGGCCAGCTCGTTGATGATGTCACCACGGTAGCTGGGCAGCTCCACACCATCCACCACCTCGGTCGGTGCGCTGCGTGGCTTGGCGAACTGACCTGCCATGCGGCCAACTTTCACCACCGGCACTTTGGCGCCGTAGGTCAGAACCATCGCCATTTGCAGCATCACCTTAAAGGTGTCACGGATCGCATCCGCGCTGAATTGTTCAAAGCTTTCAGCACAATCCCCGCCCTGTAGCAGGAAGGCTTCGCCGCGACCGGCGGCACCCAAATGTTGCTTGAGACGCCGCGCCTCACCGGCGAAGACCAGCGGGGGATACTGTGAAAGCCGGGCCTCGACCTTGGCCAGAGCGGCCGCGTCGGTATAATCTGGCATCTGAACCCGTGCCTTATTGCGCCAGTTCGATTTTTGCCATTCGGTCATAGCTTTGATCTCCGCTGAAGTATTCAGGTGGCTTCTATACAAAATGCTTCGCAGAGTGGCCATATCCCATTTGCGCCTCTTGACGGCGCAAACAAGCTTTGATCATGGTGATTGGCAAATCTGTCGCTGGACCCGCATGAGTTCGGCGCCGAAGTAAGGACAACCCGCCATGCAAGTTCAACGCCAGGCAGTCACCGTGGAAGGCGCTGACGCCACTCCACGCCATTATGTTTTTATTCTCCTGGAGAGATTCTCATTGCTGTCCTTCGCTTCGGCGCTGGACAGTTTGCGGATTGCCAACCGCATGGCAGACCAAGAGCTGTATTCCTGGACGCTTTCAGGCGAAGGCGGCAATACGGTGACATGCTCGGCCGGGACCGAGTTCAAGCTCGACAAAGATCTGGAAGAATTGCAACGGGATGATGTCGTCCTGATTTGCGGCGGCGTGGACGTTCAATCAGCGACCACCAAACGCGTCCTGAACTGGGTTCGGCGCGAGGCCCGGCGCGGGCTTCGAATCGGTGGTTTGTGCACTGCAGCCTATACGCTGGCAAAGGCCGGGTTGCTTGACAACAAGAAGGCTACGATTCACTGGGAAAACTCCGACAGTTTTATCGAGGAATTCGATGAGGTCGAACTGACGAAATCGGTCTTTCAGATTGACGGCAACCGTATGACCACGGCGGGTGGTACGTCTTCGATCGACTTGATGCTGAAACTGATCGCGGATGACTATGGCGAAGATCTTGCCAATGCTGTTGCCGATCAGATGATTTATTCGTCGATACGTACTGATCAGGACACCCAACGTTTGTCGACACCCACGCGGATTGGTGTGCGACACCCAAAACTGAGCCAGGTCATCCTGATGATGGAAAAGAACATCGAAGAACCGATCTCACCTTCGATTCTGGCCAAAGATGTCGGCATGTCGACGCGCCAGTTGGAACGTCTTTTCCGTAGGTATCTCAGCCGTTCGCCGAAACGCTACTACATGGAGTTGCGACTGCACAAAGCGCGGAACCTCTTGATGCAGACGGATATGAGTGTGATCAACGTTGCGCTTGCCTGTGGCTTTGCCAGCCCTTCGCATTTCTCAAAATGCTACCGGGCGCATTACAACACCACGCCCTACCGTGAACGTGGTGCACAAAGCGGACGTTTGTCGGTCTAACGCTGCGGGGTCATTCGATACACCGCGCCCTGCCCGACTGAAATGAACCAGATCGATCCATCCGGACTCTCTACGATGTCGCGCACGCGTTCGGTTTCCCGCCCTTTGATCTGTTCAACCTCACGAAGCGGATTGCCCGCGAGTCGGGCGATGTAGTCGAACTTCAGGGAACCAACGAAGAGATCACCCGTCCATTGCGGCCAAAGTTTGCCGGAATACACCAGCAAACCCGAAGGCGCGATGGATGGGTCCCAATACAACTTGGGCTGTTCCATCCCGGCTTTGGAGGTACCCTCCCCGATTTTTTGGCCGGAATAATGTGTGCCATATGAAATGACCGGCCATCCGTAATTCCGGCCTGCGCGAGGTTGATTAACCTCGTCACCGCCCCGCGCCCCATGTTCCGACACCCATAACCGCCCCCGCGTGTCCAGCGCAGCCCCTTGAGGGTTGCGGTGGCCGAAGGACCAGATTTCGGGTTTGACGCTCGATTGCCCGACAAAAGGATTGTCCGCAGGGATCGATCCATTCCGGTTGATCCGAATAACCGACCCCATCGGGGAAGATTTGTCCTGAGCACTGTCGGGTTGGCCACGGTCACCGATGGTGACAAACAGCGTCCCATCCCTTGCTTCGACGACGCGGCTGCCAAAATGCCGCCCACCGGATCCGCCGGGTGACGCTTCGTAAATCACCTTCAAATTGGTCAGGCGCTTTCCGTCTTCCGACAACCGTGCCACGGAGACTGCAGTGCCTGCCCCCCGATTCTGCGGTTTCGAGAAGGTCAGGAAAACCTCGCGGCTTTGCTTGAAGTCGCGTGGAATCGTTACATCCAGCAGACCACCCTGACCCGTGGCCGCGACTTTCGGCACGCCCCGCACTGAACGTGAGGTACCGTCTTTAACGTATAGAAGGTCGCCCTCCCGCTCTGTCACAAGGAACGTCCCATCCGGTAGAATGCCTACGGCCCAAGGTGTATCCAGTCCGCTGACCATTTCGGTCAGTTCAATGCTTCCGGCTGACGTTGGCAGGGTCTGCGCCGCAGTCGAGATAGCACTGAGGACGAAAAACAAAATCGCAGCTGCACGTAACATGTCGGCCCTTTTCGGTGATCGTCACAGAAGAATTCTATCAAAACAGTTAGTTTCGCGACCGGTAAAAACACGTTTCCGTTTGGACTTTTCTTTTTGGACCAGCTTGCCTAGGGTCGAGATCAGAACAAAGACGTTCAATACAGGGAGTAACCGTATGAAAAAGCTGCTTACTGCAACTGCAGCAACCGCACTTCTGGCCGGTGCGGCCATGGCCGAAGACGTGAAACTGGGCATTCTGCTCGGCTTTACCGGCCCGATTGAATCGCTTGCCCCAGCGATGGGATCCGGTGCCGAATTGGCGATTGCCGAAGTTAACGAATCTGGCAAGTTCATGGATGGCGCCAGTGTATCTGGTATGCGGGCCGACACGGGCTGTATCGACAATGGTCTGTCCACATCGAACGGCGAGCGTATGATTGCGGATGGCATTGCCGGAATCATTGGCGGAGACTGCTCGGGCGTTACTGGCGCGATTCTGCAGAACGTGGCCATTCCAAATGGCATGGTCATGATCTCGCCGTCGGCCACCTCACCGGGCCTGTCGACTATGGAAGACAACGGTCTTTTCTTCCGCACCGCCCCGTCGGATGCGCGTGAAGGTCAGGTGATGGCGGACATCCTCAAGGATCGCGGCATCGAATCGATCGCTTTGACCTACACCAACAATGACTATGGCAAGGGCCTGGCAGACGCGATCCAGTCGTCGTTCGAAGCCGCCGGTGGCGAAGTGACCATCGTGGCCGCACACGAAGACGGTAAAGCCGACTATTCTGCTGAAGTTGGCGCCCTGGCTTCCGCAGGTGGCGACATCCTGGTGGTTGCGGGCTATCTGGACCAAGGTGGGCTTGGCATCATCCAGTCGGCGCTGGACAGCGGTGCATATGACACATTCGGTCTGCCGGGTGGCATGATCGGTGACTCGTTGCCAGCAAATGTTGGTCCCGACCTGAACGGTTCCTTCGGTCAGATCGCGGGTGCGGGTGGCGAAGGCCCCGAGAAGTACTTTGCCTTGGCCGAGGCTGCGGGTTTTGATGGCTCCTCGCCCTATTCACCTGAATCTTACGACGCTGCAGCGCTGTTCATGCTCGCCATGCAGGCTGCGGGCTCGGCGAGCCCTGCCGATTATGCAGGCAAAGTCTTGGAAGTGGCCAACGCACCGGGTGAAAAGATCTATCCGGGTGAACTTGCCAAGGGTCTTGAGCTTCTGGCAAGCGGTCAGGACATCGACTATGTCGGTGCGTCCGGTGTCGAGCTGATCGGCCCCGGCGAAAGCGCGGGTTCCTATCGTGAGATCGAAGTGACCGACGGCGAGAACAAGACCGTCAATTTCCGTTGATCCAGCATAAAAAGCCATAAGAACAAGCAGCCCGGGCCTTGTGTCCGGGCTGTTTCAATGACAAAAGGCTGCACCTCGTTTTTGCGAGGAAAAGGCAAGGGGATAACATGATCGTCGTCGAAGACGTGCACAAGCATTTCGGCGGGTTTCACGCGGTGGACGGGGCATCGCTGGAAATCCAGAAAGGGTCGATCACCGGCCTGATCGGGCCGAACGGGGCCGGAAAAACCACTCTGTTCAACGTGATCGCGGGCGTTCTGCCCCCAACCAGCGGCAAGGTCTTCATGGATGGTGAGGATATCACCGGCCTGCCCCCACATGAGTTGTTTCACAAGGGCCTGCTGCGCACTTTCCAGATCGCGCATGAGTTTTCTTCAATGAGCTGCCGCGAGAACCTGATGATGGTACCCGGTGCACAATCGGGTGAATCGCTGTGGAACACATGGTTCGGGCGCAAGCGCATCGCGAACGAAGAACGCGCGCTGAGGGCCAAGGCCGATGAGGTGCTTGAGTTTCTGACCATCGAACATCTGGCCGACCACAAGGCTGGTCAGGTCTCGGGCGGGCAGAAAAAGCTGCTGGAACTTGGCCGCACCATGATGGTCGACGCCAAGATCGTGTTTCTGGACGAGGTCGGCGCGGGCGTGAACCGCACCCTGCTGAATACCATCGCCGATACCATCCTGCGCCTGAACAAGGAACGCGGCTATACCTTCGTGGTCATCGAACATGACATGGATTTCATCGGCAAGATCTGTGACCCGGTCATCTGTATGGCCGAAGGCAAGGTCTTGGCCGAAGGCACCCTGGACGAGATCAAGGCGAACGAGCAGGTGATCGAGGCCTATCTGGGCACTGGCCTGAAGAACAAAGACAAGCTGGAGGCAGGCGCGTGAGCGACAATCCTTACCAGGACGACAAGGGGAACAAGGACGCCTCGATCACCAACACGCACGGCGTTGGCTCGATGACACCTGCGCATGCGAAAAGCGGTGAATCGCACTACGTCGGTGGCGGTCCCTTCCTAGTCGGGGACACGATGACCGGCGGTTACGGAAAGGGTCCGGACATCCTGCACGACTGCACAATCGGCGTTGATAAGGGTGAGATTGCGGTGATCGTTGGCCCCAACGGAGCGGGCAAATCCACGGCGATGAAGGCGGTGTTCGGAATGCTGGATGTGCGTGCCGGTTCGGTACGGCTGGACGGCGAAGACATCACCAATCTGTCTCCGCAGGACCGTGTGATCAAAGGTATGGGCTTTGTGCCGCAGACCTCGAATATCTTTACTTCGATGACGGTGGAAGAGAACCTGGAAATGGGCGCCTTCATCCGCCGCGACGAAATCAGCCAGACAATGGAGCAGGTCTATGACCTGTTCCCCATCCTGCGCGACAAGCGCAATCAGGCCGCCGGAGAACTGTCGGGCGGACAACGCCAACAGGTCGCTGTGGGCCGCGCGCTGATGACCCAGCCCAAGGTGCTGATGCTGGACGAACCAACCGCCGGTGTCTCGCCGATCGTGATGGATGAACTGTTCGACAGGATTATCGAGGTGTCCCGCACCGGCCTGCCGATCCTGATGGTCGAACAGAACGCCCGCCAGGCACTTGAAATCGCCGACAAAGGTTATGTTCTGGTGCAGGGGCGGAATGCTTATACCGGTACCGGCAAGGAATTGCTGGCCGATCCCGAGGTGCGCAAGAGCTTCTTGGGAGGGTGAGTACAGGGTTTATTACGAAAAGGCTGTATCACTTTCTTGTTTTGGCTTCCTCCGGGTTAGCTTCAGCAAGCGCAGGATATGCCGACGACATTCCTCAGACATATTGCAAAATGAAAATGTGCGCGGTTCAAGCGCACTGCATTTCCAACGACTGTGAGGCAGTCGATTGTCCAAAAGGCAGCTTTAGCATGGAACTGTCGTCCATCGGGGGTCAGCTAAATACATTTGCCGTGTCACCGGACAGGGACTCTAAGTTTCCGTTGGGGGGATTTGTGGTGGACCCAGAACTAACCGCAGAAGACGTTCTTATCGCCAGCCGCATCGAAGAAAACGAGATAGCACATATGCAAGTCAACTTGCACAAAGGTAAACCAACGGTTGTAACAATCACGACGCAAACCAAAGGTTGGATGGTCGACGTTTCAGTATTCCACGGCCACTGCGGAGAAGAGAGCTAATGGACTTCGTCAACACACTTGTGGCGCTCTCCCACATCGTCCTTGTTCCTTCAATCGCCTTTGGCAGAACCTGACCCTTCTTAAGAATGGCGAGCAAGAAGACGTGGCTGACGCACTATGTCAGCACTCCCCGTTGTCCTGGCATTTGGGAAATTCGTCCCCCTCGTCCGGAGTTTTCAGACAAGCATTGAAGGCGGCTACGACTTGCGTTTGACCACGGGCAACCGCCTTTTCCAAATTTATCCGGCTGGATCGCTACAATACCCGGAGTCATTCACAGCGTGTGGGCCTTTGATCGACATGTCATAGTGCAGGTTGTCGAAGTCCACCACAAAGGTCACGACGTCCTGATCCATGATATGCAGGAAGGTCAGTGAGTTCAGGCCGGGAATGATCTGAGCCTCTCCCTTGATGTTGTCGGCCACAATGAACCCTTTGTCGGTCGCACCGGACCGCGCCAGAGTCACCGCGCCCCCGTTGCCGTCCGACATGCAATTTACCACAAAGTCAGCACCATTCAGGGGATCGCTTGTTGCGGAATGCGCCACCACCGGCAAGATCGCTCCCAGGGCAAAAGCTGCGAAAATCTTCATGTCGAACCTCTTTCATTTCATTCTGCGCCCCCACGCCTTGGACAAAATTCGTTACGAATCCGAAGGTTGCAATAGGTTGGACCCGCAACTTCACCTAACCTTGAAATCCGGTGATGGGACGTGTGAACCAAAACCCTTGGTCAAAGTGCCTGACTGTGCCGCGGGGATGGACCGGCGATCCGTAACGAAACGTCACCTATGCGACACGAGTTAAAGGCTGCGAACGGGTTTAAAGCGCGTCTTGGTCGTGTTTTCCATGCCAAACACGACGTTAAGCACATAGGAAATATTGTCATTTCACCTGACCGCGTGCCATAAGATCGCACCCGGACAAAGAGATGGATTCATGGACTTACTCAACGCGCTTGTAGCGCTTGCAAATTTTGTGTTGGTGCCTGCTGTGGCCTATGGCAGCCAACTGGCGCTTGGGGCGCTTGGGGTCACGTTGATCTACGGCATCCTCCGGTTCTCGAACTTTGCCCATGGCGACACGATGGCCTTTGGCGCAATGATCGCCGTGCTGGTCACGTGGGGTCTGCAGGCTGCCGGGATTAGTTTTGGCCCGCTGCCAACCGCTCTGCTCGCCCTGCCCTTCGCCATTTTGGGCTGTATTGTTCTGGTGCTGATCACCGACCGGCTGGTCTATCGCTTTTACAGGGAACAAAAGGCCAAACCTGTGATCCTCGTGATCGTTTCGATGGGTGTGATGTTCATCTTGAACGGCCTCGTGCGCTTTATCATCGGGCCGGATGATCAGCGCTTTTCGGACGGCGCGCGGTTCCTGATCAAAGCGCGGGATTTCAAAGAGATGACTGGCCTGCGTGAGGGGTTGGCGATCAAGACCTCGCAGGGCATCACGGTTGTCGTGGCCGTTGTTGCCGTGGTGCTTTTGTTCTGGTTCCTCAACAAAACCCGTACCGGCAAATCGATGCGCGCTTATTCAGATAACGAGGATCTCGCGCTGTTGTCCGGTATCAACCCGGAACGCGTGGTTATGATCACGTGGATCATCGTAGCGGCGCTCGCGACCACGGCGGGCGTGCTTTATGGTCTGGACAAAAGCTTCAAGCCCTTTGTCTATTTCCAGTTGCTGCTGCCGATCTTTGCGTCAGCCATCGTTGGAGGGCTGGGAAACCCATTGGGAGCCATCGCAGGTGGGTTCATCATCGCGTTTTCCGAAGTGACGATCACCTATGCCTGGAAGAAGGTGCTGACCTATGTCGCGCCGGAAGGTCTGGAGCCGTCGGGATTGGTGCAGTTCCTGTCCACTGATTACAAATTTGCGGTCAGCTTTGTCATTCTGCTGATTGTGCTTCTGTTCAAGCCCACGGGTCTGTTCAAAGGAAAAGTGATATGAGCGAGCCCGTCAAAAACACGCTGCTGTTTGCTGTTGTTGCCGGTCTGATCCTGCTGACTGGATTCACGCAAAGCTGGAACACGGCCATTCTTATCCTGAACATGGGGCTGATCTCGGCCATCATGGCGATAGGGGTCAACCTGCAATGGGGTTTTGCGGGCCTGTTCAATGTGGGTGTCATGGGCTTTGTCGCGCTTGGCGGTCTGGCGGTTGTGCTGGTGTCAACACCACCTACGCCGGGGGCCTGGATTGCAGGCGGTTACGGGATTGTTTTGTCGTTGCTGCTGGGGGCCGCAACCGTTGTGGCCGCAGTTCTGGTTGCAACGAAAATGTCCAAAGGCCGGATGCAGACCCTGACCATCATCGCCGTTCTGGTCGTTGGGTTCTTTGTCTATCGCGCGGTGTTTGATCCCAATGTTGCAGCGATCGAGGCCATCGATCCAGCAATTGCTGGCAATATCGGCGGTCTGAATCTCCCGGTCCTGCTGGCATGGCCTGCGGGCGGTTTGCTGGCTGCCGGTGCCGCGTGGCTGATCGGAAAAACCGCGCTGGGTCTGCGGTCCGATTATCTGGCCATCGCTACATTGGGCATTGCCGAGATCATCATCGCCGTCATGAAGAACGAAGACTGGCTGGCCCGAGGTGTGAAAAACGTCTACGGCATACCGCGCCCGTCCCCTGTGGTGGGGTATGAGGTCGATTTGCAGCAAGATCCAGCTTTCCTGGCGCGTGCGGATTGGTTCGGGCTTGACCCGATCACGGCCTCGACCCTATCGGTCAAGCTTGGTTATTCCTTGCTGTTCATGATCGTGCTTCTGGTGCTGCTCTGGATGGCTCAGATGGCACTGAAAAGCCCATGGGGCCGCATGATGCGCGCGATCCGCGACAATGAGGTTGCGGCTGAAGCCATGGGCAAGGACGTCACGCGCCGGCATCTGCAGATTTTTGTTCTGGGATCGGCCGTTTGTGGTATCGCGGGCGCGATGATGACCACGTTGGACGGCCAATTGACACCAAGCGCCTACCAACCGCTGCGTTTCACCTTCCTTGTTTGGGTGATGGTGATCGTTGGTGGATCAGGCAATAATTTTGGGGCTGTGCTGGGCGCATTCTTGATTTGGTTCCTTTGGGTTCAGGTTGAACCGATCGGCTTGTGGCTGATGAGTCTGATTACCTCAGGTATGCCCGATGGCAGCTGGTTGAAGTCGCATCTGATCGACAGTGCTGCCCACATGCGCCTGTTTACCATGGGCCTGATTCTGTTGATTGTTCTCAGGTTCAGCCCGAGGGGTCTGATTCCAGAGAAATAGACCACAACGCTACGTAAAAAAGTTCAACCGCGCCTGAAAACGGGCGCGGTTTCTTGATTCTTGAAGGTATTATGACTAAACGGGCGCACCGCAGTGTTTTTCTTTTGCGGTCTGTTGCTGGCACTCACACCCGCTCAAGCCGATCTTAAACGATCATTCTAACGTGTTGATACGAGTATAAAAATGAAAGCACCACGCTTCGGAACAGTTCTTTTGCTTTTGGTTGTTGTCGCCACAACAGCCGCCTGTATACCCAGACCCGAAGATCTTGAAACAACGCCGGTCAAGGTTCAGACGCCCCAAGGGGTCGTGACCTGCCAGTTGTATCGCCAGGATCGAGTGACTTGGGACCGCGCAATCGATTTTCCGGCCACAAAAATGTCGGTACCCCAGGCCGACGCTTATTGCCGCCAGGAAGGTCTGCGTCGTTTGAAATAATTGCGTCGGCGCCCGTTTTGGGCGCCGCGCCATTATCTGTTTTTGAATAAACCGCCCAGAATACCGCGCACAAGACGTCGCCCGGTTGTTCCTTTCAGTTCCTTGATCACGGCTTCGGTCATCGCCGTTGCAAACGTGTCTTTCCGGCGCTGCACACGAGAAGACGATCGCCCCACCCGGCTGCCTGAGTATCTGCGTGCGGCAGAAAATTCGCGTTCCATCGGCGATTGCGCTTCAAGCACCTCATCAGCTTCTGCCTGTTCTGCAGCTTTGGCGGCCGCATCGGCCCGCGCTTGCAAGATTTCAAAAGCAGATTTTCGGTCTACACCTTTGTCATATTTCGCTGCCATCGGGGACGCGGCAAGGATCGCTTTGCGTTCCGCCGCTGAGACCGGCCCGAGCTGAGACCCCGGCGGGCGGATCAAGGTGCGCTCGACAATGCCCGGAACGCCTTTCTTTTGCAGCATCGAGGTCACGGCCTCTCCGACGCCAACCTCTCGGATCGCGGCTTCGGTGTCGAAAGCCGGGTTCTCTCGGTAAGTTTCGGCTGCCATGCGTAGGTTCTTGCGGTCACGTGCGGTGAAAGCTCGCAAGGCGTGTTGGACCCGATTGCCCAGCTGGCCCAGAATATCTTCGGGGATATCCGCCGGGTTTTGCGTGATGAAATACACCCCAACGCCTTTTGATCGGATCAGACGCGCCACCTGTTCGACCTTGTCCACCAAAACCTTGGGGGCATCGTCAAACAGCAGATGTGCTTCGTCAAAGAAGAACACCAGCTTGGGTTTCTCGGGGTCGCCCACTTCAGGTAGTTCCTCGAACAGCTCGCTCAGCAGCCAAAGAAGGAAGGTGGCATAGAGCCGGGGCGAGGCCATCAATTTGTCCGAGGCCAGGATGTTCACCATCCCCTGCCCGTTTTCATCTGTGCGCATCAGATCGGCCAGATCCAGCGCGGGTTCGCCAAACAGTTTCGTGCCACCCTGGTTTTCCAGCACCAGCAAACGTCTTTGGATTGCGCCAATCGAAGATGTCGACACGTTGCCATAGCGCAGGGACAGCTGCGCGCGGTTCTCTCCGATCCAGACCAGCAGTGCCTGAAGGTCCTTGAGATCCAGCAGCGGCATCCCTTCTTCATCAGCCACACGGAACGCGATGTTCAGAATGCCTTCCTGCGCCTCGCTCAGTTCCATCAGGCGCGACAGCAGCAGGGGCCCCATTTCCGTGATCGTTGTGCGCACCGGATGGCCCTGTTCGCCAAACAGATCCCAGAACGTTACCGGACAAGCGGAATAGCTGAAATCCGAAAAACCGATACGTTCAGCACGGTCCAGAAATGCCTGATGCAATTTATGTTCTGGGCTTCCAGCCAAAGCCAGACCAGACAGGTCCCCTTTGACATCCGACAGAAACACCGGGACGCCTGCTTGTGAGAATCCTTCAGCAAGTATTTGCAGCGTTACGGTTTTACCCGTTCCAGTGGCACCGGCGATCAATCCGTGGCGGTTTGCGTAGTTCAATGCCAATTCCTGCGGTGCGCCATACCCTTCGCCACCGCCGCCCAAAAAAATAGTCTTGCCCATTAACACTGCCTTATTGTTCACCGATCCGTGACCAGCATACAAAGTTAACCTTTGACTGCGATAGTCAATTTGCTCTGCGGTGGTTTTGATCTCGTGGGGCAGACTTCCTCCCTGTCGACTGGCCGTGCCTTCGGGCACGGCTTTTTTGCTTGCGTCAAGACATGTGCAAGTGCTGACGAGCAGATTAAAAATTCAGGATAGCTGTTGACCCACCTGCGCCGCTCTCGTAGGGTTTGCGCATAAATAAGTCGGCCAGTCCGACGGGGAGAACTATTTGGGAAAGGGAGCTGATCAAACGGCTCCCTTTTTCTAATGAAAAAGGGTCTTGTCTCACATTCAGGCAAAAATCCGTTCACGTTCACAGAGGATGCTCTGTTAGTGCCTGACACCGGTACAGAAGAATGCTAAACGAGGCAAAAAGCTCAATCATCACACCGAGGCATTCATGATCAAGAAAATCCTCTCGTTTAACACAGTGGCAGCCCTTTTGCTCTGTGGTACGGCCTATGCTCAAGAGACACCAACAACCGAACCAGAGACTGGGCTTGACCTGGGTCAGGAAGGGCCACGCGTTGGTGAACAGTTTGTTCGCGAAGAATTCGGCGATTGGGATGTGTCCTGCATCAAAGCGCAGGCCGGGGAAGACCCTTGTGCCGTCGTTCAGGTGTTGAATGGCCCCGCAGGAGACCCGATTGCAGAAGTTTCAATCGGAAAATTACCGGAAGGTGGAGCCGCTGTTGCTTGGGCAAATGTGATCGTTCCTTTGGAGACGCTGTTGCAAGCCCAGCTCGCCTTGTCCATCGATGGCGCGCCGCGCAAGCTGTACAACTATCATCATTGCCTGCCGGTTGGCTGCGTTGCACAGCTTGGCCTTAGCCAAGGTGACATTGACGCAATGAAAGCAGGCAGCAAGGCGACATTCTCGCTGGTTCCGGCCCGGGTTCCCGATCAGGTACTGGAAATGGACATGTCGCTGTCCGGCTTTACATCCGGCTATGACGCCCTGAACATCAACACGAACTAATCCGCGTTAACGCTTGCGCCGCTGCACAAAGTGCGGCGGCGTTTGTGTCTGTCATATCCGCTTCAATGCCAGAACGGCATTTAGCCCGCCGAACGCAAACGCGTTGCTCAGCGCGACGTTGACTTTCGCTTCTCGCGCTTCATTCGGCACCACGTCCAACGCACATTCAGGGTCTGGTTCTTCGTATCCGATGGTCGGTGCAATGACGCCGTCTCGAAGCGCCATGATACACGCCAGCAGTTCAACGGCCCCTGTGCCACCAATCAAATGCCCATGCATGGATTTGGTGGATGAGATCATCAGATCATCTGCATGGGGACCAAAGACACCTGCAACTGCCGCGCATTCAGTTTTGTCATTCGCCGCCGTGCCCGTGCCATGTGCGTTGATATAGCAGACATCGCTGGCATTCAGTTTGGCATCGGCAAGGGCGCCCGCCATGGCCCGCGCAGCGCCCTGTTTGCTTGGCATCACAATGTCCGCTGCATCAGACGACATGGCAAAGCCGGCAACTTCACACAGTATCTCGGCACCGCGCGCACGCGCGTGTTCATATTCTTCGAATACAAAGATGCCGGCACCTTCCCCCTGAACCATTCCGTTGCGGTTGGCGCTGAAGGGGCGGCAGGCGTCTTTGGACATCACGCGTAAACCTTCCCACGCTTTGATCCCGCCGAAACACAGCATGGATTCCGACCCACCTGTGATCATCGCCGGGGCGGCCCCGCTGCGCACCATCTGAAAGGCTTGCGCCATGGCGTGGTTCGAAGAGGCGCACGCGGTCGAGACCGTAAAGCTGGGGCCTTTGAGGTTGTACTCTATGGACACGTGACTGGCTGCCGCGTTGTTCATCAGCTTTGGAACAACAAACGGGTGAACCCGGTTTTTACCATCCTCATAGACCGAACGGTAATTGTCATCCCAGGTCGAGACGCCCCCACCCGCCGTTCCAAGTACAACGCCGGATCTGGCAGCCAATTCACCGTGGAACTCAATTCCCGACTGCTCAATCGCTTCTTTGGCGGCAGTCAGGGTGAACTGAGTGAACCGGTCGTACAGAGACATCTGCTGGCGGTTAAACCGCCCTTCTGCCTCAAACCCACGAACTTGACCGCCGATCTTGATGGCCAAACGATCTACGTCCCGGAATTCCAGCTCCGAGATGCCGCAGCGACCTTCGCGCATGGCTTCCAAAGTGTCAGGAACCGAGTGGCCCAGCGAATTGATCGTACCTGCGCCGGTAATGACAACACGTTTCATGAGCGCTGATCAGACCTTTTCCGACACAAGCTTTTCGATCCCGGTAATGATCGCAGCCACATTGGAAATGTCGAAATCATTGGCCTCGGGTTCGTTTGCGTTGAACGGAACAGATATGTCGAACTCTTCTTCGATGGCGAAGATGCTCTCAACCAAACCAAGGCTGTCGATGCCCAGATTTTCAAGCGTGCTTTCGGGCGTCACATCCGATGGCTCCAGCACGGCCTGCTCTGCAATGATTGCGATGACGCGGTCGCTGATGCTCATGTCGATCCCCTGGTTTCCAGTTTGAGGATGATTTAATCGCTTAGGGTCTGTTTGAAAACAGCCTTTTTGAGTGCCTCAACGTCGCGTGCCATACGCGGCAGCCGCCGCTGCGCCTTATAGACATCAGTATGGGTCTCCATTTTGATGGCTGGATACCCCATAATAACGCGCCCGGCGGGAACATTTGAAAGAATCTTTGTGCCTCCGCCCGCAATGACACCATCCCCGATGAAAATATTGTCGGACACTCCGGTCTGTCCGCCCAGAACAACGTTGTTGCCAATCTCGACGGACCCCGACACGCCTGTCTGTCCACACAGCAGGCAATCCTGCCCAACGCGGGTGTTGTGCCCGACATGGACAAGGTTATCCAGTTTCGAACCATCACCGATGCAGGTGTTGCGGATCGTGCCGTTATCCACTGTGCAGTTTGACCCAACTTCGACGTCATCACCGATTTCGACCGCGCCCAAGGAATGAATGCGCAGCCAGCTTTGGGCTTTGGCTTCGCCCTGATCGCCCAAGGTTTTTCGGGCATTTTCGGTCCCTGATATTTCGGGCGTCACAAAGCTGAACCCATCACCTCCGATCCGAGCACCGGGTTGGGCGATAAAGCGGTTACCAATCTGGGCCCGTGCACCAATGCTGACCATTTCCCGCAAAAGCGCCTGTTCACCAAGAACCGCGTCCATCCCAATCACACAATGCGCCCCAATGACCGAACCTGCACCAATCCGCGCGCGTGCGCCGATAACGGTCAAAGGCCCAACAGAAACTTCCGCACCAATCTCGGCTGTAGGATCGACCACCGCAGACGGGTGAACGCCAGGTTCAACCCCCTGCCCTCGATCCAGCATTGCGGTGATACCGGCCATCGCCATACGCGGTCGTTTGACGAAAATCGCAGCGCGCAGCCTCAGGGCCTGCCAATCTGCCCCTTCCCACAAAATCGCCGCCCGCGCCTGGCCGTTCGACAGTGCGTCGGCATATTTTGGAGACATGGCCAACGCCAGATCAGTCGGACCCGCATCACCGGGTTCAGCAGCCCGTACAATTGTCAGGCCAGTGTCGCCCTGACATTCAGCACTCAGAGAGTCGGCGATTTGCTGTACGGTGAACTGCATGACGGGTTTCCTTTTGGCAGGATTTGACCCGTGCTTACCCCTGAACGTCCGGCAGTGCCACCCCTGCCTTTTGCAGAGCCTCCCAAATCTTGGCATCGCGATTATAGACATCGCGGCGATACTGCACTTCGCCCTTCGGCCCGATATAGGCCGTCCGATAAATCAAATGTACCGGAACATGTTGTTGCAGTTCGACCTTGGTTTCCTTCCCGCTCTTGAGGACACGGTGAAAGAATGCCTTGGGGTCTTCTTCCTGTTTCGCCAGCAAAGCATAAGCGAACTCGAATGGTTGCGCCAATCGGATACAGCCATGCGAAAACGCCCGCACCTCACGCGCGAACAGGTTTTTCTGAGGCGTATCATGCAGATAGATGTTGTACTTGTTGGGGAACATGAACTTCACCAGTCCCAGTGCATTGCTTTTGCTGGGTGGTTGGCGCATTGCAAACGGGAAATTCCGGGCCGTGAACTGGGTGAAATCCACCGCTCCACGATTGACTTGCCGGCCGCTTCGATCGGTGATTTCAATGTGCCCAACTGCATTTGGATTGGATTGCAGTTTCGGCAGGTATTCCTTGGTAATGATCGAGCGCGGCACATACCAACTTGGGTTGATTACCATATGCTCCATCACATCCGAAAACTCGGGGCTGCGTCGATCACTGGTGTTCTTGCCAATCACCGTGCGGGTTTCAAAAGTGACCCGGCCGTCATCAACGATCTTGGCCGAGAAATCGGCCTGATTCACCAGGATATGACGTGCGCCCCGCTCTCGTGGCAGCCAACGTTCACGCTCGAGCGCTACATAAACGGCCTTCAACCGGTCTGAGGCTGGGCGATTCAGTTCTGTGATCGTGCCCTGACCTGCGACACCATCAGACGCCAGCCCATGCGCGGTTTGAAACGCTTGAACCCCGGCCAGAAGCGCATCGTCAAAAACCGGGCTGGCCGAAGGTTTCATATACCCCATCTCAACCAGTCGGTTACGCAGTTTCACAACATTGGGGCCGGTATCGCCGAATTCCAGCTTGCTTACGGGCACTGTTGCGCCCCATCCACCTTGATCCACCAGCGCTTCAAGTGCCAGTTTCTGCTTCATCAACGCCCGGTATTGAGGGGTTTGCGGTGGCAACTGCTCAAGATACTGCGCGCCTTCCGCATTCAAACCTGCCAAGTGCTCTGCGGCGCTGCGGCGTTCAACGGTCCGAACCAGACCCTCGTCCACACGCCCAGGCTGAACTGTACCCGAATATAGCGTGTCGGCATATTCAACGAAAACCCGACTAAGCTCTGCTTCGATAGCGCCAAGGTCGCGCACGGATCGCGCTTGCGCCATCTCTTCCAACACGACTGCCACCATAGCCTCGGATTGTGGCAAACCATGCAGATGTGCGTTTGACAATGCCGAGATCAGCGCGGCCCGGCGCTGAGTATGTTCCAGCGTATCCCCAACCCAGATCGGCGCGAATCCATTGGCGCGATAAAACGCGGAAATCTCTGAATTTAGCGGTGTATTCTCAGCGATTGCCATCTGAAACGCGGTGTTTGGCGCTGGTTCAGAAGCGGTGTTGGCGACACCGGCCGTTGCCACAAAACATGCGGTGAGAAGGATACTGGTACTGGTTCGAAAAACAGAAAGCATTGGATGGCCTTGAGGATTCAATAGCTTGAGGTGGGATATTCGCGTCGAGCCACTATGGATTTGAGGTCCAATGCTTGTCTATTCACAAATACACTACCATAACGCTTCTATCCGCGCCTGATGCGCGTTTGCATCGGCAGGGTGACCCAATCCTCACAACTGCATAAAAAATGCGAGACCCTGTGTCATTTGCGCAAAAAACTGCCGAAAATTCCCCCTTGAAAAGGTGAATGTGAAACACTTCTTGGCCGCTGATTCCGATTGTGCCATACATTTCGCATCTGGGGTGGAAAAAAATTAAGACAGCGCGCGTAACATCGTGTGCAGGCAGGAACAGTACGGGACGAACCAAAAATGACCAAGAGCAGTTCCTCGGGCTTGACCCGGCGTGCCCTATTGGGTGCGTTTGCAGCAACCGCAGTCGCGGCAGCACCCTCTTACTCCAATGCAGCAGGCTTCTTGCGCGGTGGCGGTGATATCCGTCGCATTCGTATGTATTCCGGTCGCACGGGCGAACGGTTGGATATGATTTATTGGGTCGATGGTAAATATATCAAGGACGCTGTCAAAGAAGTGAACCACTTCATGCGTGATTGGCGTACAGATCAGACAAAATCCATCGATTTGCGCGCGATTGATATCATGGCGGCATCACACAACCTTCTGGATGTGAATGAACCCTATATGCTGCTGTCGGGTTATCGCTCGCCGCAGACCAACGCGATGCTGCGGTCCAGGTCGCGCCGCGTTGCGCGCAAGTCGCTTCATATGGAAGGTCAGGCTGCTGACCTGCGTTTGGCGTCTCGCTCGGTGTCGCAGATGGCCAAGGCCGCGATGTCTTGCCGCGCCGGTGGCGTTGGCCAGTATTACGGTTCGAATTTCGTTCACATGGATTGCGGCGTTGTCCGCACCTGGCGCGGTTAAAGCCCAGCTTGAACGCCTGACTATATCTGTCCCCGCGCCTCGCGGGTTGAGGAAACTCAACGACTTCTCTGGTCGAATCGTAGTGCTGAGAGGCCTGCTTCCAGATTGTGTAGAGTCTCAGCCTGCCACAGATGGATTTTCTTTAGCACCACTGTGTTTTTGAGTTGCTCTGCAACCACTCACCCCCACGATTGTCACGCGCGTCGGGGTAAAACCCTCTTTTTGCGAAAGAAAACCTACAGGAGGGTATTTTCGAAAATGGCGCACCTGAGAGGATTCGAACCTCTGGCCTCTGCCTTCGGAGGGTAGAATCGCCCGTGTCTTTACAGGCACTTAGGTTTCCGAAAGTCCTTGTTTATATGCGGATACTTGCGGTTTGTCTCAGATAGCCCTAGTTAGGCACAGACGCTATTCTAGACACTATCTGGACACAACATGCCGCGCCAAGTCAAAGACGAACCGATCCGAACCAAGACGCAACGGGCCAAACTGACCGCCCGTCGCAAGCCATATTACCGCCGATTGTCCGACCGTCTGGCCATTGGGTACAGGCGTTTGAATACGATTCCAGGTACTTGGGTTTTGCGCGAACGGAACGCCGACGGATCATATACGGAACGCAAGTTGGCTGGTGTCTCACCTGACGATGTGGTGGACGCAAACGGCATCGACATTCTGACTTTCGATCAGGCTTGCGATCTGGCACGTGACGCTCTGGCACCCGCCAAGGCCGACGTGACCCTGCAACGGGCCGCTGATGAATGGCGCGACCGCAAGATTTCAGAAACGGACTCGGCCAAGCGTGCGCAGAATTACCGCAACAGTGCGGCCCGCCACGTGGCGAAATTCCCTGCTGCTATTAAAGTGGCCGACATCACCGCCAAACACGTTCAGGATTTCCGTGACGCGTTCTTAGAAGGTGTAGACGATTTGGACGCCAAGCGGGCCAGACGCGCCACGGCAAACAAACAACTTGCGGAACTGAAAGCGATCCTGAACGCCGCATGCGACCGGCACGGGCTCGATATAGCGCGCCCATGGGCTGCAGTGTCGAAATTCAAACGTGCAGAGTCACACGGCAAACGGGTGATCGTTTTGGATCCGGACCAACGAACCGAATTGCTGGATGCGTGCAAATCCCCTGCCCTTGCCGATCTGGTGCGTGTTGCGCTGCTGACGGGCTGTCGACCCGGCGAACTGTTTTCGGCCCGCGTGCGCGATCTGAGGGGCCGCAGGCTGTCCGTTTCGGGCAAGACGGGCGCAAGGGTCATGGTGCTATCGCAAGCCGCTGCTGATCTGTTGGCTGGTCTGTGCGACGGCGCGAACGATCAAGCCCGTCATTTGCTGCTGAAGGACGACGGCAACCCGTGGCGCGAAGACGATCAAGGCGATCCGTTTCGGGCCGCTGCGGTCGATGCTGGCTTGCCTGACGGCGCAACGCTCTACTGCACCCGCCACACGTACATTACGGATCACTTGGCCCGTGGCGTGCCAGTGACGGCCCTTGCGCAGCAGTGCGGAACGTCCGTTCAAATGATTGAAAAAACGTACGCAAATTTTCTCGGGGATGATCTGGAAAGGTGGTTTGGATTCGATGTTGTCTGAATTTAACCGAGCGTGCTACGCATAAAAGACCAGCCGATTCGTCGGCTGAACTAAACTTATCGACTTCAGACTTGAACTAGCTAGGAACCGTCAGCGCAGCGCGTTGGCATACCGAACTGGTCGGGTCTTAGTCCGAAGACAGCCCGCCGAAATGTGAAGGGGCTGTACATGACCAAGCCTGAAAAAGAAACCGCGACCCTTGAGGTTGCCCCACTGCCCCGCCACGCTGTCCCGTTTGGCGATCTGCTGGCGTCCATCAACCTGCCCGAAACCACCTACAATCAGGAAGCCAAGAAGCATGGTGGGTGTCGTACGTTCAAGATCGGTCGGCGCAAGTTCGCGCTGTTGGCGGATTGGCACGCGTGGCTTGACGGTCGGGCCGATCTGGAAAGTGCGGCATGAAAGAACAGACACACGTCATTCCCGCAGAAGACGGTCGATATATCCGTTTGACCTGGAATCTACATGAAGGGCGGTTTCTCCAATACGAAGAACCCGTGATCGCTTGGATGGTTCTTGAACCAGATGCACCTTGGAAAGAAGTCCACACCATGCCGATCTGCCCCATTGCGACATACGAAACAGCGATGGATTATTTAGGCGTTCTGGACACCAAGACGGGCAAAGTCTTCTCATACAGTGCCGACGAATGGCTGACCAAAAAAGAAGCCGTGGAACGTGCGAAAAAGTCGCTGAAGCGAGACGCAGCCTGATCCGCCACAAGACCCGTCGCGGGGGCATTGGCACGCCAACTGACACGAAGCGACGGCCAAGAAAAGACCCGCAGCGCATGGGGCGCTACGGGCCAAATAAGAAACCCCAGTGTCAGAAAGGGTCGTCAGATATGAACGATCTTATACTATCTCAACAACTTCACCAACAAGCACTGCAATTGGGCTTTGTGGGTACGATCCCCATTATTCCCGTTGGCGCACCACTGAGTGCCGACTCAAAGGTACACCCCGAACAATGCGGCAAAGTGCCGGGTCAGTATGCCCAAGGTGAGTGGTCGGGCTACACGGGCTGGCCAGAATACGAAATGACACCCGAATTGGCCCTGCAGTGGGACGGACTGGGCGCAAATGTCGGGCTCAAAATGGGCTACGATTACGCCGCGCTCGATGTCGATATAGAAGATGAAGTCACCATGAACGCGGTGCGCAGGGCATTGGCCCAAGCAGGAATTACCGCGCCAGTCCGTGTGGGAAAACCGCCAAAGGCGCTCTGGTTGTTCAAGGTGCAAGGCGATCCGATTCACCGACGTCAATATCCCATATTCCGTCGCGATGAGCGTGCCGTGATTGACGTCATGGGTGTCACTCGAAAAGGACGGCCAACACAGGCCGTAATATTAGGCACGCACCCGTCAGGCAAAAATTACGATTGGTCAGACTTCATCAGCGAAGCAGCACTGCCGACGATCACCGAAGCACAAATGGAAAGCCTGGTCGAAGATATCGTACTGCAGGAAAGTGAACAGCACGGCTGGGTGCGTGGCAGGGCTTCTGGCGGGCCGTCAGACGGTGAAGGGCGCACAAGTCACTTGCCGCGCGCACCGAACGATCCGACGTTGGTTGCGGACGTAATGGGCGCAATGGATAACAACTATGGTTGGGACGATTGGATCCGGGTTGGTCTCGCGCTGTGTACGGTCGTCGGTCATGATGTCGGCTGGCCGCTATTTGACGCGTTCAGTGAGCAGTCGTCAGCCTACAATCTGAAGGCCGACACCAAGGAAATCTGGGAAGAACTGGAACCCAACGGTCAATTATCATTCGGAACCCTTGTTGAGTACCTGCGTGCGCAAGGTGGCGTTCATCCCGATCTTGACGCGCGTATCAGAATGGACGCTGCGTGGCGCAAGGCATTGCAAAATGGATTGCCCATGAACGTTGAAGTGCCCGCCAATGCTGTCGCCAAACCTGAAGTTGTTCCTGTAGCAGAAGACTTGAGCCGCTACGGTCAGTGGAGTGTTGACCGTAGTGGCAAGACCATATCGAACAGCACGAACCTGTTCCTGACGATGGTAACGCACAACTACCTGCAAACGGCATTCGCTTTCGACGCCTTTAATCAACGTATGATCATTCTCAGGCCGCTACCTGGATCTGCGAATATGAAAGTGCCGCGCGAAGTGACCGAAAACGACTACACAGTAATTCGTCACTGGGCACAGCAAGACCCCGTTTATTCCAAAATCGCCAAAGGTGACGTTATCGAATGCGTAGATCGTCTATGTCAGGAAAACACGTTTGAACCCGTGCAGGAATATCTACGTGCCCTGCCGCCAGTCCTACCCGGACTACTTGACCAATGGTTGTTCAGTTTCCTTGGGGTTCAGAGAACAGGCGACCCGCAGCAAGACGTGTACGTTTCTCAGATTGGACGCAAATGGATGATTGGCGCTGTGGCGCGGGCCATGGATCCAGGTTGCCAAATGGACAACGCCTTGGTCCTTGAAGGTGATCAGGGGGCGGGTAAGTCTTCTGCCCTGCGTGCGCTGTGCCCAAATCCCGATTGGTTTGGTGATGCCCTACCAGATTTCCACCACAAGGATTCCAGTTCGTACCTTAACGGGAAGTGGATTGTGGAAATGTCCGAACTTTCCCAATTCAAGCGCAGTGAAATCGAGGACATGCGCAGGTTTTTGACGCGCCGTGTTGAGAATTACCGCCCGTCTCATGGAAGGCTGGAAGTCATGTTGCCGCGACGGTGCGTATTCTCAGGATCAACCAACCGCGACGACTACCTCAAAGACGCCGCAGGAGAACGCCGCATATGGCCCGTGAAGGTGGGTGTGATCAATCTTGGTGGATTGGTGGCCGCACGCGACGTGCTGTGGCGCGAAGCCTATGATGCTTATACGGCCGGTGAGCAATGGCATCTGGACACAGTTGTGGAAGACCACGCCAAGGCACTGCAGCAGGAAAGAGTTGAAGTCGACCCGTGGCTGGAACCGATTGCACAGTTCACTACCATGATGCCGGTCGGAACAAAAATCACTGCTGGAAGGGTTGCTCAGATGTTGGGGGTGTCTGCAGACAAGCAGCATACTATCAACAACAAGCGCATAACGAACTGCCTTAAGGAATTAGGGTTCGAACGCGGAAAAAGGGACCGAATAAAAGCAAGCCCCACTTTTGGGCAGACTTTCTTCATTAAGCAGTAGTGCGTGCATTGAAACGTACAGGAGTCGTGCATCGGAACCCTCAACCTGATGTGCGACTTTTTTTATTTAATATTAATGCCTTATTATAATAGTACATTAAGTACATCATAATTATATATATACTATATATAAGTAGTATTATTATATGTATTATAAGATATATGGACTCTATAGGGAAACCATGTACGCGAAGTACCGATGTACACGGGGCCCGTATCAGGGTGCGTTCTTCCTGCAGAGATACAAGCATTTCCGATATGAGGCACGGCGCAACGCGCGGCCCAACACATACAATCCTCAACGATATATCCCGAGCGTCCTGCAGCACAGCACAGCGCGCCGCGACGAAAGCGGGGTATGAAGGGGCGCACTGGGGGCACCCAACCCGGATCTTGGATCACCACAACGACACGGCCACGCACCACGGCGTCGTCCTGCGCCCTGCTGACGGTGCGACACGTGGTCCGGTCCGTCCTAGGGGGCGGGGTGTCGAAACTTAGGCTTAGGGGATGCCGACCGCGCTGGGGAGACTTGTGTTTAAAACTGTGCAGTAAATCGGCAGTCGACTTCCCATTTGCACAGCGACTGGCCGCATACAGCTATCGGATTACGCCGAATTAGAACGGATCACGCGGTATTACGATAATTCTGGTCAAATCAGGGTGAGGTATTATTATACCCCATAGATCGACTCGCGCCCCGACGCGGGCCCTTGCTGATGGAGTGTTACGATGCCCCGAAATCGCCCCCCGAAACATATTCGAACACAGCAGCCCAAAGACGACGACAAATGAACGGCGTCACACCGCGCGAATTCCAGGACGCGAAGGCAGAATTGGTTCAGCATCTACAGCAACGGTGCGAAACGTGCGGTGAAGTGCGCAGCACCCGAATGCTGGCCGTTTCGTATATCGGCCCGAGTGACGCACCGTTTGATCCTGATGAACTGCTGTGCAGATGTCGATCTTGCCTGCGTAGTGGCCGAACCGAATTGGTCCGGATCCGAGTGGGTTCCCTGTGACACCACTGCAGCGATACGCAGAAGCCGAAAACGCCGCGATGAAGGAAGTCATGCACGACAATCGCGGTGCGATAGGCCGCACGTTCAAAGCGCATGGCACCATGACGCCACAAGGTGATCCCGTGATCGAGCGTCGCGCCAGTCGGCTGTGTGACGGCTGTGGTGACATCCTGCGCCAAGATAAGCGGTGGAATTTCGGCGGAAACACCTGCTGTTCCGAACAGTGTCTGGAAGATGTACGGCGCTGGAACAGGTGGACACGACAAACAAAGGCGTAATACATCCGTAATACGGAAAACATTATTAAAACAACGTATTACGCTTAACTCTTGCTCGATTTTTCCAGGCGCTCGATTTACCATCGCGATAACCCAATGGAAGGGCCCGCGTATGATTACGGTGTTTACAGCCATCGACCGCACCAGAGCGTTGACCAAAGCGCAAGGTCACGTACGCGCCCAATTGCACAACATCAGCAAGGCGGAAGAAAGCGGCACGCGTGGCGCTACGACTGAACGGCTGAAGATCACCGCCAAGCTGGACAAAGACATTCGTGCAGCGGAACAGGCCATTTCCGACACCAGAACAGCATCGGCCCGCTATCAGAAAGCAGCCGCAATTCTGCGCGGTGGTGCAAATGGGAAGTCGACTGCCGATTTACTGCACCAGCACTGCGCCGACCTGCATCGCATGAATGCGCATTCGACTGCGCATTTGGCCGACCAGTTCGACCAGATCGCAAAGCGGGCGCATGACGCCGCAGAATTTGCCGCTGATCGGCTTGCCAAGCACGATCTGGACATGCGGACCACAGCGGCCCTAGCGGCGCACTTGGCGAAGTTGGCTGACCGCAAATTCAAATCCGACAAACAGACCGAACGACTACGACAGTCGTATCTGGCATTTAAAAGGGCCGCAGCATGACGAACCCGTTCAGAGACAACGGCACCAATCCTTACGACCGCCCGATCCCAATGGGTGAACAGAAACAGGCCGCGCCTGGATCTGATCATGCGGTGCTTTACGACAGTGCGACCAAAACCGTGTCACCAGCGGGCCAAGCGTTTGTTGAACTGCTCATGACACAGCTACGGGCCGAGAACGCCAAGCGCGACAAAACGATGGCCAACGTGATCGGCAAGACGGTGAAACCGCTACTCGACCGGATCAAAACGCTCGAAACGGCGTTGGACGTTCGCAGGGACGAAACCACCAAGGCCATTGAAGCGGAAATCAACACTTTCCTCGACGAACCAACACTGGATGATCTGGGACGCATGGCCGCTGATCACCACAAGCGCATGAAGGGGCTGAAGCGATGATGGACGTTCAACGCATCATGCACGATTTGCCCCGCAAGGTCAGACGCACCAAGGCGCAGATGCAGGGCGAATTGATTGCTGAAGGCAAAAGCACCGCAGAAGCCAAGCACATCAGCGATCAGACGCACCGCCGTGTGTACAAGGCATGGCTTCGCGACTTTGAAGATCAGCACGGGCCGGGATTGGCCGATGCTGCCCGCAGAACCCTAAAGAGGATTGGAGTCCTGTCATGAAAGACCATTTCGATGGCGACACCGCCGAAGACCGTAAAGCGCGCAAGCTGATCGAAGCCGAACGCAAAGCGGCCCTTTTCGATGCGGCACTGGCCGAAGCGAAGCAAATCCCGCAGCGGCTGGATCAGGTCAAAGAACTGTCCGCCAAAGTGGAAGAACTGCAACGGGCCGTGTCGCGTCCCGTCACGGTCGAAGCCCGCCTGAAACAGCCGCACGTGGCCAAACCGACCACAAAACGCCCTGACCTTGGTCAGTGTGCCGTCGCGGCTGTCACGGCTGAACTGCGGCGTTTTGCCAAGCAGATCGAACCTGCCGACACCATCGCAAAGATGCTGCCCGGTGACGAACACAAGTTGTCGCGCCGTGTGGCAACCGACATGATGATCCGCAGCGCGACCGCACCCGGCATGACGACCGCTGCGGGCTTCGCGGCTGAACTGGTCGATCATGACGTTCTGGCGATCTGGAAGAAGGGCGCACCGCTGTCAGTCACCGCGCAGTTGCTGGAATACTGCCGGTCAACGTCGTTCGGTACCAATGGAAGCCTGACCATCCCGCACCGTGGCGCGAACGATGACGGAAAGGCCCGCGCGGCATGGGTACCCGAAGGCGGATCGATACCCCATGTACAGGCACAAACCGGTGCCATGACCCTTTGGCGGTCAAAATTGGCAGCAGTTTCCAGCTACACCGAAGAACTGGCCGACAGTGCCGTGACGGATATTGGTGATTGGGTATCTGACGCGATCTTCGATGATACCACCGTCGCACTGGATCAGGCGTTGCTGTCCACCGATGCGGCTGTGCCAGCCCTGCGGCCCCGTGGTCTGCGCGAAGGCATTGCGGCCCTGCCATCGGGTGCCACGCCCGATGCCGACTTGGCGGCATTGTTCGGCGCGATGGCGACCGTTCGGGCCAAGCGTCCGGTGCTGGTGATGGATCACGTGACGCACCTGAAGCTGATGATGTACAGCGTACCGAACACGGGCGTTTATCCATATCGTGAAGAATTGTTGCGCGGCCAGATTTTCAACACGCCGGTCATCGCATCAGCCAACGCACCCGCCGACGTGATCACGATTTTGGACGCGGATGCGTTGTATTTGGCCACGCCGGTTCCGTTGGTTGATATGAGCAACAGCGCAACCATCGTCATGATCGATGCGGTCGATCCCGATCCGCGCATGGGCAATACGGACCACCATGTCGAAGATGGGGTAAGCGTTCACGTGTCGGACGCCGCAACGGTCACTGGCGGACCGGCTGAAGTGCGCAGCATGTTCCAGACCAATGCGGTCGGCATCCGCATCGTGTTGGATGGCGTCAGTTGGGGATTCACCCTGCCATCGCATCTGGCCTGGGTCGCGGTGACGTGGTGATCGATCATGTTTGAACCGACACTGGAACCCGACTTGTTGCTTGCTGTCGATAGGGACAGCAGCCACCGTCTGTGCGCGGCCCTGATGCACCGTGTCAGCCGCAAAATCGTCGCCACAGCCATTGAACGCGATGTGACCTATCACCGGCCCAACACGCCCAATTTCATCGTGTCTGTGGACACCGCATTGCAGCCGTTTATGGCGCGGCTGGACAGTGAAGGGATTGCTGCATGAACATCCGCATCTTCAACCGTTACGGCCAGCACGTTCGCGACCTGCACGTCAGTACCGAAATGCGACGTGAAGCCGATCCACAGCGGGCCGGAATGTCCAAGGTCTACACCGGCACCCGAATGATCGGCTGGATGAAGGATGGCGACGAACCGCACCCGCATCCGGTCGCGCAGGGCAACCGCGTGATGATGGATTATTCAACGCAACTGGCACCGGGGAGAACTTACGATGACACCACTGCGGAATAAATTTGGTGTTCTGCAAGGCAACCAGATCGACGAAACCCGGTACGACCTGACCCGTCAGGTACCCGGCACGCCTGTCGTGCAGCTTGGTGACAGCAACAGTATCCGAACGATGTGACCCCATAAGGAAACTGACAGGATGCCATACGACGACATGCCCCGGAAAAAACGCCAGCCTAAACCCAACTTCCGCGATCTGGTCGAAGCGCAAATGTGCCGACCGGTGACCGATGAAGAATTCGCACAAGCCGAAGCCGAACTGTGCCGCCTGATCAAAGAAGACCCGAAGATTTCCGCGCGTCTGGTTTTGGCAGGGCAGCGCAAATGAAAAGCCAAAGGGCAACGCGGCATGACCCTGCGCGTCGTCCCTACGTGAAATCCGATAGACCTTGCCCGATCCGTTCCGTCGCGGATCGGGGCGTTTTGATCCAACCCACGATCCACGCCGTATCAATTTTACCCGTTACTAATGCCTGTGTTGTTCAAAAGGGTCCCCCTTGTTCAACACAGGTTTTTTTGGGGTGAGGGGGTAGCGAGTTTTTCGTTACCAGTGGCCGACCGGACCTTTTGGCATAGGTCCGGTCGGCAGTAAATAATTTGGTGGTTCTACTTCGCGATCTACGCTAGCCTTCCCTTTGGGACCCAAGAAACTGCAAAGGTATACGGCTCCAAACGCACTCAGAGCATCCAGAGTTATCCACCCGCCTGAGAAATATCGGTTGAGTATCTGGCCGCGCCGTATATCGATGGCTGAGAGTGTATGTCGCGGTGAATTGGTTGCCAACAATTCTACCGCTTGGGAACCAGCGCGCAACGTAAGGGAGACGTGGAACTTGACTTTTGTAATTGATGTATCAATGCCACGCTCAGGCCACCACTATCTCGTTCGCTTACTTCAGGCTGCTTTGGGCGATAGGTTTGGATACTGTGAGTTCTATCATGACTACTCTGTAAACGCATTCTCAAAGTGCTGTAAAAATGTACCATGTTCTAACTACGCTAATGCCAGTTGCGATTTGTTTTTGCAAAAAAACCATGATTTTGGATTTCAGGTCGATCCGAGCCTGGGGGTGAATTACCTGATACAAATACGGCAGCCAATACCGCGGCTTTTTTCGAATTTTCAAGTGCATCTGCGGCAATTTCCTGAGGACAACAACTTTGCAAAATTCTGGGAGTTCGCTGATCGAGAAGTTAGTTATTACGTCGACTTTTGGCGCAAATGGGTCGAGCCCGACATTGGTTTTCTAGTCTTGTATGAGAGGTTGACTTTGAATAGCGAGGAAACAATCTCAAATTTTTTGAATTGGGCTGACATCGATGTTGCCCCTGACCGGATCATAGCGGCAGTTGAGCAAGAGGCAAATCTTAACGGTGAAAGAACTCGTAGCGGTGAAAGTACTCAATACGTTAAGCTAAATGTCGAAAACAACCCTTTCTGGGACAATGATAAGGTGTTTAAGTTCCAATCTGAAATCGCAAAAAAATGTTCGGGATTTGAAGATGTTTTCAGGGGAGAAACAGAGCTTGATGCGTTTGAATTTCCAGTAAGATTAATTCAACAGAACTCATCCCAGTTGCAACAAACGATATCCGAAGAACGAGTTAATTCACGGCAACTTGCTGTTTTGCTTTCCAGCTCCGTAAAAACAGTTGTTGATACAATAGATGAAGTGAAAAAAAATATTGAAGAAGCGCAACTAGAGCGCGACCGAGCCGAAGCCAAAATTAAAAAAGTTGAGGCGGAGCGCGACCGAGCATTGGAGAGCTGGAGACTTGAGATCCAAGAGGTACGTGCGCGAAGATCCAAAATTGCTTATTGGATTGATTACGTAGACTTCCGAATTCACGCACTTTTAGCGAATTTTCCGTTCGCGTCAGCGAAATTCAAGGCAAGATTCAAAAACTCAACAGACAAACGTCGCCGTCAGTGCTATTAGCCTTTTTTCGCGTGCTTCATCTGACTGAGATTTCACGATAAATACTATGCGCTTTCCCTTATTTACGTGGCTATCTTTATGGGTGGAGTGGCAAAAACGACCCTCCGCTACCAACGCCCCATTTAAAAGTTGGCGCGGATTTTTTTGGTTGGAAGTTTTTGTGTAACCCAGTGTTTTTCAAATGGGTAAATCTTGCCCGGTTGGCAATTTTCCGCAATGATATCGAGTGTCTTTAAGGGCCTCCAAAGCCGTGGGTCGCGGTTTCGAACCCTGCCGCCCCTGCCATTTCCTCATTGATTTGCGGCCGTTTCATCGTAAAGAACGAAGCCCGAGCTTGGTACTCTATAAGAATTTGGTGTGTAATCTGAGTCTGCAGAGACCCGGACGCGAGGCGCGATTCCTAACTTTTCGAACAACTCCGCGGTACGGCATTGATCGCTAGAAAAATTTGAATTCGTCAACGGAGCGCATGCTTGCCGTTACGGCGCAGGTCAATCAGAATCTGGCCGAAGGTGTGGACCTGACAGCCGCCATTGCCCGTAACACACGTCTCGCCGCTGAAGGTGCGGCGATGATGGGGAACATCGCAGCTAATCCCAACTTCTACGCCCCACGTGGAGAGGGGGCCGGTGCTGGTGATACTGGTTACCGCGCGTCCGATCTGGGTCTGCCCGGGGTCACCTTGCCGTCCAACCCGTCCAGCAGTACCCGTGGAGCCGGTGGTGGTACCCAGCGTGCCGAAGACCAGAAGAAAACACTGGAAGACCAGATCAAGAAAACCGTCGAAGCCATGCGGGAATTGGACAAGGCGAATGAAACGTGGATCGACAATGCGGAGCAGGGATTCATTGGCATTGCGGTGAACGGGATCGATCGGTTTGTTGACGCAATTGCCGAGGAGGATTTCGCGTTCAAGGAATTCGCCAAGAACTTCATGCGCGACATTGCAAAAATGATCTTGAGGCAACCGATGTTGAATATTTTGCGGGGCGCACTGGGTACGAGATTCAAAGCGCCCGGTGCTGGTCAGGGTGGAAACTTCTTTCCGTCCGCAGACGGCAACGTTTTCATGGGCGGATCGCCGATCAAGGCGTTCGCCAACGGTGGTATAGTAAACGGTCCGACCATGTTCCCTATTAGCGTTGGACGGGCGGGTCTGATGGGGGAGGCTGGACCTGAAGGTATCGTACCTTTGCACCGCAACAGCAGCGGTCAGCTTGGCGTGTCGGGTCCTTCCATCACTATCAACAACAACGCTGGTGCTGACGTCCCGGTCGTGCGTAGCGATGACGAAGTGATCGAAATCGCGGTCAACCGCGCAAAGCACGCCGCACGTATCGATTTCAGCCGCTCGATGCAGCCTGATCGGGTGAGTACAGCCGCAGTTTGAAGCAAGGATTTACTGCCAGACGGCGCATTACTTAAGTGATGCAGATATTCGCCCTGAACAGCATGACGTTCGCCCGCCACGACGACGGCAGGCTGTGGCGCTGCACGCGTGACGGTGAATGGACCGCCCCGCTGACCCGTCGGCACACATGGCACGTCACACGGGCCGTGCGTCGCGCTGAACACTGGGTAAGGCGCAACGGCACCCAAGACGACATTATGGCTCTGGACGAAGCGATGGGGGGATTCTGACGATGCTAGAATACAGCGTACGGTCTGAACTGTTGGACGCGCTGCAACCGTTCGATGAAGTGAACGTCAGTGTAGACGTCGACGTCGAGGAATGCCCGACTGATCCTGATCTGCTGGTGACAATTGTGATCGGCGGGATCCGGGTTTTGGATCAACATCGAGTTTCACTGGCCCTGCCGTCGAAAGCGATATTGGATTGTGTGATGCGTGAAGCGATGCCCGATTTGGTAAAGCTGCTGATTGCGACAAGAGCGCGGCCCATTGCTTACCAGTTCGATAACTCGACATCGCAGACTCCGTTCGTTTCGCTAGGCGTCCGACAATAACACAAAAGGCCAGCAGGCTTTTTATTCCTTCGCTAACGCGTCGGCCTGCGGTCCCAGCCCGCCCCTTTATTGTCAGTTCAGGGGCGGGCGATTTGCATCAGCTATGACCGACTGGTCCGCGTAGTTCAGGTTCAATCGGCAACTGGTGATCTGGTGGCTGTACGTCGTGTTTGTTCAGCCATTCGAAGATCGCGCCCCACTGATCCTGTAACGAAGGTGCGCTGCGATATTCCTGCAATTGTTCCAGCTTGCAGCGTAAATCAAAGGGAATCGTTCTGGGCCATTTTTTCATACAGAATGTTCTATTTTTGTTCTTTCGACTGTCAACGGTCGCGCGCAGAACGGTGAAAATGCCATTCTAGACACTGACGGGACACGCGGTCGTGTCCAGGTCGTCTAACTTATTGAAATGAATGGCGCACCTGAGAGGATTCGAACCTCTGGCCTCTGCCTTCGGAGGGCAGCGCTCTATCCAGCTGAGCTACAGGTGCCTTGAGGGTTAGCTAACCTTGTTCCGGTTTGGGTGCAACTGGAAATCGTGCCCGTTGCACCCAGTTTCAGACCAAAATCAGGCAAAAAGATCGTGCGCTAATTCAAGGGCATCGATCAAAATGTCGACCTCTTCCGTGGTGTTATAAAGACCAAAGCTGGCACGGCAGGTTGCGGTCACGCCCAGATGGTCCATCAGCGGCCCGGCGCAGTGATGACCAGCGCGGACAGCCACGCCTTTTTTGTCCAGGATGGTCGAAACATCATGTGCATGGCCAGCCCCGTCCAGTGTAAAGCTGAAGATGGCGGCCTTATCGGGACGCGTGCCTTGCACCTGCAACCAGTTCAATCCTGTCAGTCGCTGCATGGCATAGTTACGCAGGTTGGATTCGTGGGCTGCGATGTTCGCCATTCCCAAATCCATCATATAGTCGAGCGCCACACCCAGACCTATGGTCTGAACGATACCGGGCGTACCGGCTTCGAATTTCATTGGCGGATCGTTATAAATGACCTCATCCTTGCTGACCTCTTTGATCATGTCGCCGCCACCGATAAAGGGGCGCATCTCGGCCATGCGTTCGGATTTGATGAAAATCGCGCCAGACCCGGACGGGCCATACAGCTTGTGACCGGTGATTGCATAGAAATCACAGCCGATCTCTTCGACATTCACCGGCATATGGACCGCGCCTTGGCTGCCATCCACCAGAACTGGAACACCTTTGGCATGGGCACCCTCGGTGATGGCTTTGACATCCACGACCGTGCCCAGCACATTCGAACACTGGGTCACAGCAACCAGCTTGGTTTTTGGACCAATCGCATCAATTACGGCCTGAGGATCCAGACCCCCGTCCGCGTCCACATCCACCCACTTCAGAACAACGCCCTGCCGTTCCCGCAAGAAATGCCAGGGTACGATATTGGCGTGATGCTCCATGACGCTCAGAACGATCTCGTCCCCGGCCTCAAGTCGCGGCATCGCCCAGCCGTAAGCGACAAGGTTGATCCCCTCGGTCGTGCCCGAGTTCAGGACGATCTCATCCTCATTCGAAACCCCAAGAAAACGGGCAATGGTGCCGCGCACGGATTCGTATTTCTCGGTGGCCAGATTGGACAGGTAATGCAGGCCGCGATGAACGTTCGAATATTCCTCGGCATAGGCGCGAGTAACGGCATCAATAACGACCTGAGGTTTCTGGGCCGAAGCGCCGTTGTCCAGATAGGTCAAAGGTTTACCATTGACCTGACGCGACAGAATCGGAAAGTCAGAGCGGATTTTCTGCACATCATACATAAGCGTATTTCCTAGACAGGTCCGGTTGGGGTGAACATGAGGACTATGGGCAAGGCGACAATCGCCGCCAGCAGGATTACGGCAAACGCCTTGCCGAGCGAGCCGAACTGATGCGCCTCGTTCAGGAAATGGAGCGTTATGTAAAGGCTCCACCCCAGGGTCGCCAGCAACAGCAGAAACGTCAAGGCGGGTATGGTCACGCTGGAGATGACCATGGCCAGCAATGCACCGCTTTGTAAAAAGCTCAGCCAGATCATAAGGGTCAACAGGCCCGAAAGCGTTGCATTCCCCCCAAGCACTCGCCCGACCAACAGAAAGGCGGCGACGCTCAGCAGCATTGCACCAGCTGAACGGATCAGAATGAAAGGGATGCCTTCCGCCTCGGGGTTCAACTGGGCGTCCGGTGTCGGGATGATCAGATCGGTGCTGAGTTGGATCAGGCAATTGAAGACCACCACCAGGAAAAAGCTCAGCCAGACGGCTTCCCGCCCCAGATCAAGGGTCAAAATCTGACGGGCCGCTTCGGCAGGCCGTCTGAGCGTCAGAACGACCAGGGGACCCAAAGGTGGAATATTCATTCAGCTGACCTTTGTACTTGTCTGAGACCGGATAACCAGAACCAGACAAAAACAGCAACCCAAAGGAAGCCCACAATCGACAAAGCAGGTCCGGGCCCGATGAATCCGGCCACCAAACCGTTCAGCAAGACCAACGGCGCCGACGAAAGTAAGGCCCAAAACAGGGCAAGCCTTGCCCCGTAGGCGGTGCCCTTGCCGCCAACCAGTCGCGCAGCCCAATGCGAGACCAAAGCCAGCGTGTAGAAAAACAAAGGCAAAATGAACACAGTACCCAGCAGCGCACCACCCAGCAGCATGTTCAGTTCAACGCCTTCCAGATGCGCCTGACGCGAGAGCCCAGGCATCTGCGCAATAAACGCGACGATGCAAAAGCCCATCACAAAGACCAGCGCCCGGTCTTCTCGTGGCCCCAAGTCCAGAAGCCGGCGCACAACACGCCCCGGCCCCCGGTATGTTGCCAAAATATCCGACGAAAGAGTCATTAACTGCGGCGGGCGAGCCACCCCTCCAGACGGCTGACAATCTCTTCAGCCAACGCGCTGTCTTCGATTTCGTCCACCGCTTCGGCCAGGAACGCAAGTGTTAGCATATTGGTCGCGTCCTTGGTCGGCACCCCGCGAGACCGCAAATAGAACAGTGCGGTTTCGTCAATCGCACCCGACGTCGAGCCATGCGAGCATGCCACATCATCGGCGTAGATCTCAAGCTCGGGCTTGGCGAGAAACTGGCTGTCACCGTCCAGAAGCAGCGATTGGCTGATCTGATAGCCGTCGGTTTTCTGAGCTCCTTCTTTCACAAGGATCTTGCCCTGAAACACGCCGGTCGCCCCGTTGCGCAGCACTTTCTTGAAAACCTGACGGCTTTCACAATTCACTGCGTCATGGGTGACGAACACAGTGTCGTCATGATGGAAGTCGCCATCACCGACACAGGCCCCGGCCACATGGGCCATCGCGTCATCGCCGGTCAGTTCCACGACCTGTTCATTGCGCGTCAGCATGCCATTTACGGTCAGGGTGAAGGATTTGTAGACCGACTCAGTCCCCAGGCGCGAGAACATATGGGTCGCGGCGCGACGCTCATGGTCCCTGCCCTGCGCACGGACATGATGCAGCGTGCCTTTGTCGGCAATGTCGATTTCCATGCACTTGTTGAAGCGTGACGCCGCCGGGCCGGTTTCCAGAATGGTTGCCTCGGCCCCGCATTCCACACGCACAACATGGTGCATGATCACGTCAGAGGTTGGCGAGGCGTGGCGATAGATCAGGTTAATCGGCTTGGACGGTTTGCCTGTCACGTGAATGGCAACACCATCCGAAGCAAAGGCCGTGTTCAGTGCCGCGAGCGGACGCTGCACCGGAGTTTGACCGCGGGCTTCAAGAACCCCATAAAGGTCCTTGGCCCAGTGAATATCCTTGCAGCAGATATCCTCGAGCCGGTCGATGCTTACACCTTCCAGTGACAAGTCGTCCGACTCCTCGGCGCTGAAAACACCGTCTACGAAAACGATACTCAACCGGTCGAGCGCATTGAACATCAGGGGTTCATCATCTGCAAAAACTGCAGCCGGGATAGCATCTGGCGAGACCAGCGAATCCGGTTGAGTGTACTTCCAGTATTCATCACGCCGGTTTGGCAGACCAGTTTCAAGCACACGTGCCAGCGCATCTTCGCGCGCGGCACGGGTGCAGCCTGCGTCGGGCATGGTCAACGTAGACAGCCGTGCCTCGGTTGCGGATTGTTTGGCTTCGGGCAAGGCCATCAGTTCACCTCGGCAAGAATGTCGGCATAACCATTGTTTTCAACCTCAAGCGCCAGATCCGGACCGCCGGTTTTGACGATGCGGCCATCGGCCATAATGTGCACCACATCCGGTTTGATGTGGTCCAGCAGGCGCTGATAGTGCGTGATCACCAGGAAACCACGGCCTTCGTCGCGCAGTGCGTTTACACCTTCGGCCACCAGCTTCATCGCATCCACGTCAAGACCCGAGTCGGTCTCGTCCATGATGCACATTTTGGGTTCCAACATGGCCATCTGCAGAATCTCGTTGCGCTTTTTCTCACCACCTGAGAAGCCGACATTGACCGGTCGCTTCAGCATGTCAGCGTCGATCTTCAGAGTTTTTGCCTTGGCGCGCACTTCTTTCAGAAAGTCGGCGGCTGACAGCTCTTCTTCGCCACGTGCCTTGCGCTGCGCGTTCACGGCGGTCCGCAGGAAGGTCATGTTGCCAACGCCCGGAATTTCGACCGGGTACTGGAATGCAAGGAAAACACCCGCCGCGGCGCGCTCTTCCGGTTCCATTTCCAACAGGTCTTCACCGTTCAACGTGGCCGACCCTTCGGTAACCTCATAGCCGTCGCGACCGGACAGAACATAGCTGAGCGTCGACTTGCCCGACCCGTTCGGACCCATGATTGCATGCACTTTGCCGGCTTCAACCGTCAGGTCCACACCTTTGAGAATTTGCTTTTCTTCTTCTTCAAGCTGCACGTGCAGGTTTTTGATTTCCAGCATGTTTTGTCCTTTTGCGTATCGCAAGGGGCGTCACGGCCCCATCAATTTCCTAACCCAGAATTCTGCGGATCAGCCGCACGACAATCCAACCAAGGATCGCCCCTCCGCCCACTGCCCAAACCGGGTTGATGAACTCCATATGATTGACATTGACGAATGCGACGCCCAGCAACCCACCCAGAACAGGAAGGATGTATCCAACCCAAGTCAGCACATCATTCTTTTGGATGCGAGTGCGGCGTGCACGTGTCATCAGCCAACCGAACCTTCCAGCGAGATTGCCACCAGTTGCTGTGCTTCCATGGCAAATTCCATCGGCAGCGCTTGCAGCACGTCCTTGCAGAACCCGTTGACGACCAGTGCCACGGCTTCTTCTTCGTCCATGCCGCGCTGACGGCAGTAGAACAGTTGATCGTCATCCACCTTGGATGTCGTCGCCTCATGCTCAACGCGGGACGAGTTGTTCTTGACCTCGATATACGGAACCGTATGCGCACCGCATTTGTCGCCTATCAGCAGACTGTCACACTGGGTATAGTTCCTGCTGTCCTTGGCTTTCGGGTGCATCGAGACCAGACCGCGATAGGTGTTTTGGGCTTTGCCCGCGCTGATGCCTTTGGACACGATGCGCGATTTAGTGTTCTTGCCCAAGTGAACCATCTTCGTGCCGGTATCGGCCTGCTGATAGTTGTTGGTGATCGCAATCGAGTAGAACTCACCCTGGCTTTCGTTGCCACGCAGAATGCAGGACGGGTATTTCCAGGTCACGGCCGAGCCGGTTTCTACCTGCGTCCACATCACCTTGGACCGATCGCCTCGGCAATCGGCGCGTTTGGTCACGAAGTTATAGATGCCGCCCTTGCCGTTCTCATCCCCAGGGAACCAGTTCTGAACGGTCGAGTATTTTACTTCAGCGTCTTCCTCGACGATGATCTCGACCACCGCGGCGTGCAGCTGTGCGGTATCACGCTGAGGCGCCGTGCAGCCTTCCAGATAAGAGACGTAAGACCCCTTGTCGGCAATAATTAGGGTGCGTTCGAACTGACCTGTGTTTTCCGCGTTGATGCGGAAATAGGTGCTCAGCTCCATCGGGCAGCGGACGCCCGGTGGGATATAGACGAAGGATCCATCCGAAAACACAGCCGAGTTCAGAGTGGCATAATAATTGTCCGATACGGGAACAACAGTACCAAGATACTTCTTCACCAGTTCAGGATGCTCTTTGATCGCTTCCGAGATGGAACAGAAGATCACGCCTGCTTTCTTCAATTCGGCCTGAAAGGTCGTCCCCACAGAAACCGAGTCGAAAACCGCGTCTACAGCAACCTTGCGACCCTCGGCCGGAGCGTCTTCAGCGCCTTCGATGCCAGCCAAAATCATCTGTTCTTTCAGAGGGATACCAAGCTTTTCGTATGTGGCCAAAAGCTTGGGATCAACCTCATCCAGTGACTTGGGCTTTTCTTGCATCGATTTCGGACGCGCATAATAGTATTGGTTCTGGAAATCGATCTCAGGGTAGTCGACCATCGCCCATTTGGGCTCGTTCATCTTGGTCCAGCGCTCGTACGCAGCCAACCGCCATTCGGTCATCCATTCCGGCTCTTCGTTCTTTTCCGAGATCAGACGGACGATATCCGGGTTCACACCCTTCGGCGCGTACTCCATCTCAATGTCAGTATCCCAGCCGTACTTGTAGGTTCCGACCTCGCGTACCGCATCCACGGTTTCCTGATCGACACCATCTTTCACCTGGGTCTGGTCCAAAGCGGCCATAACTTACCCTCCGTCAGATCACGCGGCACGCGCGCGATGCTTTTTCTCTTTCTCAAGCCACGTTTCGGCGAAACGCAGCACATCTTCTTCCGTTGTCCGAGGGCCCAGCGACACGCGGATAGCGCTGCTGGCTGTCACCTCGTCATAGCCCATTGCGGTGAGAACCGCGCTGGCACGAACCTTGCCGCTGGAACAGGCAGAGCCCGCACTGATTGCGAATCCCGACAGGTCCATCTGCATGACCTGGGTTTCGCCCTTCCAACCAGGCGCAGCAAAACACAGGGTGTTCGGCAAGCGTTGCCGCCCTTTCCCGACAAAAATAGGTGATTTTACAGCGGCCTCAAGAGCGTTTTCTAGAATATTTCTAAATTCTTCGATCTGCTCCCAAACACCGTTGGCCAAGTCCCGCGCCGCAGCTTCAGCTGCGGCCCCGAAGCCCGCGATTCCAATGACATTTTCGGTACCAGATCGACGCCCCATTTCCTGGCCGCCGCCCTTGATCTGCGCTGGCAGATCAGTACCGCGCTTCATCACAACGGCACCAACGCCTTTCGGCCCGCCCAGTTTATGCGCGGACATCAGCGCCATCTGCGCATACATCCAGTTAAACGCAATCGGCAACTTTCCAAATCCCTGAGTGGCATCCGTCACCGCCAAGCCAGGTGGCAGTGTTTGAACGATTCCTGTCTCGGAATTCGCCAATTGAAGGGTCGATTCGCCGGGCACCGAAATCAGAACCTCTCCGGTCGCGGAAACTGGAAGACCCTCGTTGATCCAAGCTCTTACCGCATCATGTTCGACTGCCGCGCCGTGCAGGTTACGCCCGGCCAATGTCAGCGCCGCGCCTTCGGTCGACCCAGATGTGAAAATGATATCAGCCCCATCTGCACCAAAAGCCGTTGCAACCTGAGCCCGCGCGCGTTCAACAAGTGCCTTAGCAGCACGGCCTTCGGCGTGAACAGAAGACGGATTTCCGCAGATATCCATCGCCGCAATCATCGCCTCTCGTGCTTCGGGGCGCAGCGGTGTTGTTGCATTATGATCCAAATAAACACAATTCATGGATGCATCTTTTTGCCAACAGATTTCATGCGCTTGCATCGCCTCATTGGATTAATCGTCTACTACCGAGAACAGGTTAGGCACTGCGGGGCATGGGGCGAGGTCGTTCTTGATCACATCGGACAGGCGCGTCTGATGCAAGAACACATATACATGCGCGCTGAGGCTTTCCCAAAGACGATTGGTCAGCGATTGCGCCCGGCTGCCCGAGGATGCACCCGAAGCACCGGCCCCTTTTTGCAAGGCATCCACCGTTTCATCCACGGCTGCCAGAATCTCGACTACACGGATTTCAGACGCAGGGCGCGCTAGGCGGTATCCACCACCCGGCCCGCGTACCGAAGAAACCAACTCAGCCCTGCGCAGTTTGACAAAAAGCTGTTCCAGATAAGGCAGCGACACGTCCTGGCGTTCAGAGATCTCGCCAAGGGTCACAAGACGGTCAGTTGGTTGCAACGCGATATCTGCCAAGGCAACCATCGCATATCGGCCTTTGGTCGACAGCTTCATATTTAGCCCCTTCTTTGCAGGATTTGCGCGAAATCATTGACGCCGACGCTGCCAGTGCGTATCTCCGACTGACAGCGCAAATAGCGCCAAGCAATGTAATTAGAACCGTTCTAAGGTGTCCGACGATTATCGTCAAGTATATCCGGGCACCCGCACGAAAAAGACAGGACCAAAGCACACATGCCCGAGGTGATTTTTCCCGGACCCGAAGGCCGCCTGGAAGGCCGCTACCACCCGCAAAAGGAAAAAGACGCACCGATCGCAATCGTGCTTCACCCACATCCTCAATTTGGCGGGACCATGAACAACAAGGTGGTCTACAACCTGCACTATGCCTTCTACAACATGGGCTTCACCGTGTTGCGCTTTAACTTCCGCGGCGTGGGTCGCAGTCAGGGCGAGTATGACCAAGGCGTAGGTGAACTGAGCGATGCGGCCTCGGCGCTGGATTATCTGCAATCCATGAACAACAACTCGAAACACTGCTGGGTTGCAGGGTTTTCGTTTGGGGCTTGGATCGGAATGCAGTTGCTGATGCGCCGCCCAGAAATCACCGGCTTCATCAGCGTGTCGCCGCCAGCCAACATGTATGACTTTTCGTTCCTGGCCCCCTGCCCGTCTTCGGGCCTGATCATCAACGGATCAGCTGACCGCGTGGCCCCTCCGGCAGACACCACCTCGTTAGTGAACAAGCTGCATGAGCAAAAGGGCATCACGATCACTCATACCGAGGTTGAGGGCGCGGATCACTTCTTCCAAGATCGCCACATGGACACGCTCATCACCGATGTCAGTGACTATGTGAAGCGCCGCCTGACCGAGACCACCCGCTGATGTCTGACACCATCATATCTCTTGCGGCCAAACTGGCCGAAGACACGATGAAGGTTATGGATGAAACCGGGGAAGACCGTTTTTTCGTTGAGGTCGGCGAAGTTCTTGGGGCCGCGTCACAATCGCTGGAAGAGGCGTTCTTGACCGAGATACGTGTGCGGCTGGCCGAACGCAAAGCCAGACAGTTTGTAATCAAGCGCCTGACCGCGCATCGCTCAAAACAAAAAGCGATAGAAAAACAATGACGGATCGCTTGTCGGCGCAAATTGCGTTTTTGAAACGGGCCGACATGCTGAAAATGGTTGAGCGGGCAAATGTTCTGCTCGATCAATCCCGGCCCGAGAATTCTGCCGAACACAGCTGGCATCTTGCATTGTGGGCTTTGGTTATGGCCCCCTTGGCCGAGCCAGATGTATCAATTGACCGCGTCATCCGTATGTTGCTGCTGCATGATCTCGTCGAGATCGTTGTTGGCGACCATCCGATCCACTTGGAAACCGACTGGGATCATCTGGCTGATGCGGAACAGGCTGCCGCGTCAGAGCTGTTCGGCTTGCTGCCAAAGGATCAGGCACAAACGTTCCTAACTTTGTGGCAGGAGTTCGAGGCGGATCGGACGCCAGATGCGCGGTTTGCCAAGATCCTGGATCGGTGTCAGCCGCTGTTTCAGGTTCTGTGCGCTTCTGATCCTCACCCGGACCACGTGAAAATTGCGCGCGCCAATCTGGACGGTGGTCGCGCCGCCTATCTCGCGCAGGTCTTCCCGCTGGCCTACCACCATGCCACCAACCTACTGACCGGATCTGAAACGCAAGACAACGCGTTCACAACGCGGCTTGAGTTTCTGACTGAAGCGGACCAGTTAAAATCGATCTTGCGCGCGTCGCGTCTGATGGCGGGTGATCGGTTCGAAAACTCTGCCGAGCATTCGTGGCATGTAATGCTGTACGCTTGGGTTTTGGCCGAACACGCGCATTCTGAGATTCGGATAGATCGCGTGCTTCAGATGCTCTTGTTGCATGATGTCGTTGAAATCGATGCCGGAGATCACCCAATTCACGGGCAAGTGGATCATGCCGCCCAAGAGGCCAAGGAACAAGCCGCGGCACAGCGGTTGTTTGGTTTGTTGCCGGATGCACAGAGAAGTTTTTTCAAAGACTTATGGCAAGAGTTTGAAGCCGCAGAAAGTGCGGATGCCCAGTTTGCAAAAGCTGTGGACCGGTTTCAGACACCGATTGCAAATCTGGAAACCGGCGGCGGTTCTTGGGTGGACTACAATGTCACCTATTCCCAGCTCGAAGCGCGCGTGCGTCCTGCCATAACAGGTGGGGCACCGGCACTTTGGAATTGGCTTCAGCCCCAACTTGTGACGCATTTCCAGAGTTGCGACGTTACACCGTTGGACGCTTAACGAAAAAAGGAGCCTAAAGGCTCCTTTTTCCTTCTTGGTTCTGAGTGGCGTTAAAAAACACGACTACCATCAAACTGTTGAACCACAATGGCTGCTTCATTTTTGACGGACCCCCCGTCAGCAAGCCACCCATTTGCCACTATCAGACCAGAAACAAAAACGATCGATTTCGCGAATTTCCTCATCGAACAATACTCTTTAACAATTCATAAAATATGAGGTATATCTTACACTTATTCTAAGTCGGGAATAGTAAGGTATACCTGACCCAACGGAAGTTAAGATGTGAGACTGTTCTTGCCTTTTTCGCGAATTCTGTGTTCAAGGCGATGACAACACAAAACTCCCGAAAGACCATAATGCCTCAAGCTTACCTGTTTCTGTTGCTGGCCGTTTTGGCGGAAACCATCGGCACAACCGCCCTGCAGGCCAGCCAGCAATTCACCCGGTTTTGGCCGTCCGTTCTTGTTGTTTTGGGCTATGGTGTTGCATTTTATTTGCTGGCACTGACCCTAAAATCCATGCCTGTGGGCATCGTCTATGCAATCTGGTCCGGGCTGGGCATCTTTTTTATCGCCCTCATCGGCTTCCTGGTTTTCGGGCAAAAACTGGATTGGCCTGCGTTGCTTGGACTGACCATGATTCTGGCTGGAATTCTGATCATTCACCTGTTTTCGAAGACTGCCGGCCACTGATCCTCGGTTAGGGCTGGTATATTTTGTCGCGCCGCGTTATGCGCGCGGCAACTTCCCGTTCAAAGGCTGACCTCTCATGGACCTGCGCAATATCGCAATCATCGCTCACGTGGACCACGGCAAAACGACCCTGGTGGATGAGCTGCTCAAACAATCCGGTGCGTTCCGGGAAAACCAGGCCGTGGCGGAACGCGCCATGGACAGCAACGATCTGGAACGCGAACGCGGTATCACGATTCTGGCCAAGGCGACGTCTGTCGAGTGGAAAGATACGCGTATCAACATCGTCGACACGCCAGGCCACGCCGATTTCGGCGGTGAAGTCGAACGAATCCTCAGCATGGTCGATGGTGTTGTCTTGCTGGTTGACGCTGCCGAAGGCCCAATGCCGCAGACAAAGTTTGTAACCTCCAAGGCGCTTGCGTTGGGTCTGCGCCCGATCGTTGTTCTGAACAAGGTCGACAAGCCCGATGCCGAGCCTGACCGCGCCCTGGACGAATGTTTCGACCTGTTCGCCAACCTAGGCGCTGATGACGACCAGCTCGATTTCCCGGCGATGTACGCGTCGGGCCGCTCTGGCTGGGCTGACATGGAACTTGACGGCCCTCGTAAGGACCTGAGCGCTCTGTTCGATCTGATCGTCGATCACGTCCCTGCTCCCAAGCAAATTGATCAAAAAAGCGAACCGTTCCGGATGCTGGCCACCACACTTGGCAGCGACCCGTTCATCGGCCGCATCCTGACTGGTCGCGTAGAAAGCGGAACACTGAAAGCGGGCGACAGCCTGAAGGCGCTTAGCCGGGATGGCACGCTGATCGAAAACTTCCGGGCCTCGAAAATCCTGGCCTTCCGCGGCTTGGGGCAGCAGCCCATCGACGTCGCCGAAGCTGGTGACATCGTGACCATCGCAGGCATGAGCAAGGCCACCGTGGCGGATTCGCTGGTCGCCCCACAAGTGGAAGAGGCACTGCCCGCGCAGCCCATCGACCCGCCGACCATCACCGTGACCTTTGGCATCAACGACTCACCGCTTGCTGGCCGCGATGGCAAAAAGGTTCAGTCGCGCGTCATCCGTGACCGCCTGATGAAAGAAGCCGAGTCGAACGTTGCAATCCGCATCACCGACACTCCGGGCGGCGAAGCCTTTGAAGTCGCTGGACGCGGAGAATTGCAGATGGGCGTTCTAATCGAGAACATGCGCCGTGAGGGTTTCGAGCTCAGCATCTCGCGCCCGCAGGTTCTGTTCCGTGAGGAAAACGGTCAGCGGCTGGAGCCGATCGAGGAAGTCACAATCGACGTGGATGATGAATATTCAGGCTCGGTCATCGAAAAGATCACGGGTGCCCGCAAGGGTGAGCTTGCCGAAATGCGCCCTGCCGGTACCGGCAAGACGCGCATCATCGCACATGTCCCGTCGCGCGGGCTGATTGGCTATCACGGCGAATTCCTGACCGACACACGTGGAACCGGTGTTCTGAACCGTGTGTTCCACGACTGGGCCCCGCACAAAGGTCAAATCCCGGGCCGTCGCGCAGGCGTTCTTATCTCGATGGAGAACGGTCAGGCCGTGGCCTATGCGCTTTGGAACCTGGAAGAGCGTGGCCGCATGTTTGTAAGCCCTCAGACAGATGTCTATCAGGGCATGGTGATCGGAGAGCATTCTCGCGACAATGATCTGGAAGTGAATCCGCTCAAAGGCAAGAAACTGACCAACGTCCGCGCCAGCGGTTCGGACGATGCAGTACGCCTGACGCCCCACATTCAATTCTCTTTGGAAGAGGCGATTGCCTATATCGATGACGACGAGTTGGTCGAGGTGACGCCAAATGCAGTGCGACTGCGCAAACGCTTTCTGGACCCGCACGAACGCAAGCGGATGGCGAAATCGGCCTGATCAACCTGCGCCTGAATCTGTTTCAATTGGAAACAATGGCGTAACTGTGGCATATTTGCTTCCAACTGATCAAAAAACGCAAAATCGAAAGCCGGGCATTACGCCCGGCTTTTTATTGTAATTACTATAATTTCTTCTTTAAATTGCATTAATCTCCAATAGCTCTCTCAATCCACATCTTGCGATTGCGACAAAGGCAAGGTGTAAATATGCCGGAAGTGTGACGATGTTCACTCACACCAGCGTCCATTCGGTGCATAGAGATGAACATACAAGGTACCGAGTTCCGAGGAGTTAAAGATGGTTGTTCCTTCCCTTAAGTTACCAGTTTTTTTGGCCGCAACAGTATTTGTCGTCGCGCCCATGACCGAAGCCCTTGCAAGCGGAGCGTGTACAGTAAAAACCGCTCGCCAGTCTGCTGGGTCTCCTGGGGTCCTGTGCGAATGCGATAGTGTTACATCCGGCATGTTGCGTTATATCCAGCGTCGCGCTGATTTTGACCAGATCGTTGCGCGGCTGGGGGCTGAGTGTTCTCCGCTGGCCGACTTGCTGACTGACCTTCCGACGGCTTCGACCGGAGCGACGGACTCCCGGTCGGGTGATGGGCCGTCCCAAGAAGGTGACAACGGCGGCACCCCCGGAGGCCCAAACAATCCCGGCGGAAACAGCGCCCCTGATGGAAATGATTCTCCTCGGGGCGGTGATCCCGACCAGAGCGAGCCTGAACGTGAAGAGCCCGATCGAGGCGAGCCTGAACGTGAAGAGCCCGATCAAGAAGAGCCTGATCAAGAAGAACCAGATCGCGAAGAGCCCGATCAGGAGGAGCCCGATCAGGAAGAGCCTGAACGCGAAGAGCCTGAAGAACTGCGCTGACAGTTGGCAGCGACATAAGTGTACGTGTTGCGTTTACTGGCGGTCTATTTGAGACAACGGATCCGAGAACCTTCAGGCCGAGTATGAAGTTGCGATGAAGACTTGGATGCCAAATCCAGCAATGAAAAAAGTGGGCGCAGTCAAAACTGTGCCCACCTAGCTTTCAAAGCGACCGGTTTTCAGCTGCTTCCGTAGACACCAACCCAACGACCGGGTTTTTTAGGGTCCTGCATGCGAAGGAATAAATACCGGGTCTTGGACCAAGGTTTGATGCGGTTGGTCAGGTTGTCCAAGACCAAGTCGCCCTGCGCCGAACGATAGATCAAAACCGCATGAGCAGTCCGGCGATTATCCAGAACCGTAGCAATAAAGAGCTTGCTTGGATCCACTCCGGCGTGGATGAGGTCTCTTTTCTTCAACAACGCAAAGTCTTCACAATCCCCACCTCTGGCCGTTGGGAGCGCCCAAAGCTCGCGCGTCTTGTACTGCGACTGATCGGTCACGTCGCGCGTTGAGACATTCACCCGCCGGTTAATCTCTTTCACTAACTGCATTTCGGATTGAATGGTCAGTGTCGAAGATCGTGCCGCAGTACACGCCCAACTATATTGGCGGCACAGGTTTCTTGCCCCGGTTGGCGGTGGTGAGGATGTTACGGTGGGAATAAATCGACCTTCAGAGGCATGCGCTTTAGTCGCGACAAAGTTTGTTGCCATGACTGCCGCTGCCATGCCAAACGCGCAGACCGAAGCTGACAAAACTCCGGTAACTCGGTAGCCGACCGTTTTGACCAATGACATCATGCCCATTCCCCGATCCAGTATCATCCAATTGATTGCCGATACTGCAGACCCACATTCCGCTTCTTGAATCTATTCGCGAAAGGGCCTCAGTCGCAATCATTTCGAACGTGCCGAGGAAAAAGGGCGAAAATTCGTTCTGTAATTTGACAATTTCGGGCGAGAATTAGGACGACTCTGCCACATTTCCAGGCAGCACCTTTGAAAAAGAAACTTTAGAATCTCATGGCAAGCTTTTGTTAAAGAACCTAAAATACGAAGACCCGCAGATCGCGGGCCATTCTTAGTGTGTGGTAAGGGCGTATAAGCTGAAAATCGCTGAAACCAGCCCAAAGGCGGTCTGTTCGATAACTATTCAGTGATCTCAACCACAAGCAGCTCTCTCTCGCTAGCATTGCGGGCATGATTCAGCGCCTGTTGGTAATCATCCGAGTTGTAACACTCGACCGCTGCCTCAAGCGAGGGGAATCGGGCGACCACGTTGCGTGGCCGCTCTTTGCCTTCCAACTGAACATAGCGTGCAGCACGCGCGATGAACTCACCACCGTGCTTAGCTATGGCTGGTCCTGCCAGCTCGGCATATTTTCCATATGCATCGGCGTCCGTTACAGTGACATGTGCAATCCAAAGTGCAGCCATCTTATCCTCCCAATACCTGTTCTGCGGCCTTGATCGCAGCATCCGCATTCGATGCGTCCTTGCCGCCACCCTGGGCCATATCAGGTCGGCCACCGCCGCCCTTGCCGCCCAATTCAACCACGGCCGCTTTGACCAGATCCACCGCCGAAACGGTTCCCGTCAGGTCCTCGGTAACACCAGCTGCAACCGCAGCCTTGCCGCCTGTATCTGCAATAAGAAGAACAGCACCTGATCCAAGACGTGCCTTGTGTTCATCGATCAGCGCTGGAAGATCCTTGCCTGACACACCGTTGAGGGCTTGCGCCAGGAATTTAACGCCATTGATATCACGCGCCTCGGCCCCACCGCCCTGCCCGGCCCCGCCGGCCATGGCCAGATCGCGGCGCAGCTGAGCCACTTCGTTCTGCAATGACTTGCGCTCATCCAACAGGCTCTTAACCCGGGCGACCACGTCATCCGGTTGTGCCTTCAGTTCCAGCGCCACCTGAGCAAGCCGGTGATCTTGAGCCGAGAGGTAACGGTTGGCCTCATCCCCGGTCAGCGCTTCGATCCGGCGCACACCGGCACTGCTGGCGCTGTCCCCCAGCAAGACAAACGTACCGATGTCCCCGGTCTGGCGCACATGAGTTCCCCCGCACAGTTCGATTGACCAGGTTTCACCATCCTGACCCTTACCCGTAGGGGCTTTGCCCATCGAGACAACACGGACCTCATCGCCGTACTTCTCACCAAACAACGCCTGTGCCCCCAGTTCCCGCGCATCATCCGGTGTCATGATCCGGGTTTCGACGGTTGAGTTCTGGCGGATGAAGCTGTTCACTTCGCGCTCGACCTGCTGGATTTCATCATGGCTCAATGCTTTGGAATGGCTGAAGTCGAAACGCAGACGATCCGCTGCATTCAGCGAGCCACGCTGCGCCACGTGATCCCCCAGAGCTTCTCGCAGCGCTTCGTGCAGCAGGTGCGTGGCCGAGTGGTTGGCGCGAATGGCCGACCGGCGGGCATGATCCACCTCAAGCTCGACCGCGTCCCCCTTGGACAGCGTGCCGATTTCGACCGACACTTTATGCGCATAGACTTTGCCGTCGGCAAACTTCCTGGTATCCTCTACCCGGCTGAAGTCATCGCGATCGTCGACACGGCGCAATTCACCGGTATCACCGATCTGACCACCGGCCTCGCCATAAAATGGGGTCTGGTTGACGACCACCCAACCGCTTTCCCCGGCGTTGATAGTGTCCACCAAAGCACCGTCTACAATCAAAGCAGCAACCTGAGCTTCAGCCTTCTCAGTCTTATAGCCCAGGAAATCCGTCGCACCTGCCGAATCCAACACATCAAACCACACAGCTTGATCCGCAGCTTCGCCAGAACCGGCCCATGCCGCCCGCGCCTTGGCCTTTTGTTCGGCCATTGCGGAATCAAACCCTTCGGTATCAACGGCACGACCCTTTTCGCGCAGCGCATCCTGAGTCAGGTCCAGTGGGAAACCATATGTATCATAGAGTTTGAAGGCCGCGGCACCCGGTAAAGGCGCGCCCTCGGAAAGTCCCGCAACCTCGTCATCCAGCAGTTTCAAACCGCGATCCAACGTTTGCTTGAACTTGGTTTCTTCAAGCAACAAGGTCTCTTCAATCAGGGGCTGGGCTTGCGTCAGTTCCGAGTAATGCCCTCCCATCAGCTGTACCAGAGTTGGCACAAGACGGTGCATAACGGGATCCTTGGCACCCAACAGGTGCGCATGGCGCATGGCGCGGCGCATGATCCGGCGCAGAACATAACCGCGCCCATCATTGCTGGGCATGACCCCATCCGCAATCAGGAACGATGTCGACCGCAGGTGGTCTGCAATGACGCGATGATGCACGTTCTGATCACCAAAAGGATCCACACTGGTCGCATCCGCAGACGCTTCGATCAGGGTTTTAAACAGGTCGGTGTCATAATTGTCATGGCTGCCCTGCAGCAACGCTCCGATCCGTTCCAGCCCCATACCAGTGTCAATGGACTGCATATCCAGCTCGACCATCGAGCCGTCTTCGAACTGCTCGTTCTGCATGAAGACGACGTTCCAGATTTCGATGAACCGGTCACCGTCTTCTTCAGCAGACCCCGGAGGGCCGCCCCAGATGTGATCGCCATGGTCATAGAAAATCTCAGTACACGGGCCACAAGGACCGGTCGGACCCATCTGCCAAAAATTATCGTTGGTGGCGATACGGATGATCCGATCTTCCGGCACGCCGACTTTTTTCCAGATTTCAAACGCCTCGTCATCGGTGTGATAGACCGTGGCCAACAGGCGGCTTTTGTCGATGCCGAATTCCTTGGTAATCAGGTTCCAGGCGAACGGGATTGCCTCGGACTTGAAGTAATCACCGAACGAGAAATTGCCCAACATCTCGAAAAACGTGTGGTGGCGTGCGGTATAGCCCACATTGTCCAGGTCATTGTGTTTTCCGCCTGCACGCACACATTTCTGCGCTGTTGTGGCGCGTGTGTAGTCGCGGGTCTCCAAGCCGGTGAACAGGTTCTTGAACTGGACCATGCCCGAGTTCACGAACATCAGCGTCGGGTCGTTGCGCGGGACCAGCGGGCTGGATGCCACAACCTCATGCCCCTGTTTTTCAAAGTAGTTCAGAAAAGTCGATCGGATATCGTTCAGGGTTGGCATAGGGCTCTCTCGGCGCGCAAAAGTCTTGGTCTCCGCTGGTTTATCCCCCTGTCCGAGCAGTGTCCACAGTGGAGGCGCCCCGGAACGAAACAAGGCGGCCCGATGGACCGCCCCTTTCATAGTCTTTTCAATTTACAACCGGAAACCGAAGAGCTTCCGAAGCTCTCGTCAGCGGCTGTTAGGCTTCGAGGATGTCATCATCCTCAGCGGCACCCTGAGGCATGTCAAATTCTAGCCCATGAGCGGCGCGAATCTTGTCTTCGATGTCCAGCGCAATACGGCTATTGTCACGCAGGTATTGTTTAGCGTTCTCACGCCCCTGCCCGATCCGTTCATCGCCATAGCTGAACCATGAGCCTGACTTTTCAACCACGCCTGCTTTGACACCCAGATCCAGCAACTCACCCATTTTCGAAATGCCTTCGCCATACATGATGTCGAATTCGACCTGCTTGAAGGGCGGTGCCACCTTGTTCTTCACAACCTTGACGCGGGTCTGGTTGCCGACAACCTCGTCCCGGTCCTTGATCGCACCGATGCGGCGGATGTCCAGACGAACCGAGCTGTAGAATTTCAGTGCGTTACCACCAGTAGTGGTTTCGGGGCTGCCAAACATGACGCCGATCTTCATCCGGATCTGGTTGATAAAGATGACCATACAGTTCGAGCGGCTGATTGAACCCGTTAGTTTCCGCATCGCCTGGCTCATCAGGCGGGCCTGAACGCCAACACTGCTGTCGCCCATATCGCCTTCAAGCTCGGATTTCGGCGTCAACGCCGCAACCGAGTCGACGACGACCATATTCACTGCACCTGAACGAACCAAAGTATCAGTAATCTCAAGCGCCTGTTCACCGGTGTCAGGCTGCGAAATCAGCAGTTCGTCCAGATCGACACCCAACTTACGGGCATATTGTGGGTCCAGCGCGTGTTCCGCATCCACAAATGCACAGACACCGCCGCGCTTTTGCTGCTCTGCAATGCAATGCAGCGTCAGCGTCGTTTTACCCGAGCTTTCAGGGCCATAAATCTCGACAATTCGCCCCATTGGCAGACCACCAATTCCCAGCGCAATATCCAGCCCCAGCGAACCGGTCGAGCTTGCCTCGATGTCCTGCGTGGCACCTTCGCCCAGCTTCATGATCGAGCCTTTTCCGAACTGCCGTTCGATCTGGGCCAGCGCACTGTCGAGCGCCTTTTGCTTGTCTGCGTTTTTCTTGTCGCTCATTGTCAGAAGATCCGCCATTGTCCTGTCGCCTTCCCTTTTGTCACACCCTTGAACGGGCGGCAATCGCTGCTTTGTTCGCCTCTTGTTCCTTATGGGACCAAAAAGAGAACATTTCAACTAAAACTTACAAGACTCACTCTTCTGCAATTGTGTTAAAGAGTCGTTTACGACAATCTGCCAAAAGGATCAGGTCGAAGCGGAACGCGATATATGCTTGTTTTTTATGAAGAACGCCTGGCTTTTCTTGCGGTTCCCAAAACCGGCAGCACGGCGTATCACACAGCGTTGCGCGACCGGGCCGATCTTGTCGTGACCCATCCGCCCGAATTGAAACATGCCACCGTGCGCCGATATGATCGGTTTTTTCAGAATATTTTTCAAAAAGTCTGCCACACCGAAATGGAAATCATAGCCATCGTGCGTGAACCGATAGACTGGCTGGGCAGTTGGTATCGTTTTCGCGGCCGCGACGATTTGCAGGGTCATCCCCGTTCCACTCGCGACATGAGTTTTGATGGGTTTGTTCAAGCCTACATGCAGTCGCCGCGCCCCGACTTTGCCGATGTCGGCAGCCAGAGCAAGTTTTTTCAAATTCGCAGCAAGAGCACCGGGACGATCCATACTTTTAAATACGATCATCAGGACAAGATCCTGGATTTCCTGCAAACCCGTCTGAACACGCAGATCGCGTTACAGCAGGAAAACGTATCCCCCCTTAAAGATCTTAGCCTATCGCCAGAGACCGAGGTGCAGTTCCGGGAGACTCACGCGGCGGAATTTGCGCTCTATGATGCGGCCCTCTGAGCCCGTCAATTCAGCTGTTGGAACACTGCTTCTGTCAATTGATTAAGCGAAAAGGGTTTCGGCAGGAAGGTGGAGTTGGCGATATCCGGCCCCGAATCTCCGAACGCCCCTTCGGTGTACCCAGACACAAAGACCACGCGGGCACCCGGGCGTGTTTTTTGCGCTTCGCGCACCCAGGTCGGACCGTCCATGCCCGGCATCACCACGTCAGTGACAAAGACATCGACATTCAACGCTGGATCCTCAAGCAGTTTCAGCGCCTCTTCCGCCGAGTCTGCTTCAAGCACGGTATACCCCTTCAAGCGCAAGGCGCGCGTCGCAAAGGCGCGGACCGGAGCTTCGTCTTCGACCAAAAGCACCACCCCTTCCCCTTGCCGCGCGTTATGCGTTTCAGGTTGCTTTGGCGTATCGACCTCAACCTCGGCTGCGGTCACGCAAACGGGCAAAAAGACGGTGAATTCAGTGCCGCGCCCCACAACGCTGTCTACAAAGATGAAGCCGCCCGTTTGCTTCACGATGCCATAAACCGTGGACAGCCCGAGCCCGGTGCCCTCACCCGTGCGCTTGGTTGTATAAAACGGTTCAAACACTTTCTGCAGCTTGTCCGCTGGGATGCCCGTTCCACTGTCGACAACCCGGACTGTCACATATTCACCCGGTTGCACAGTTGCCCGATCGCGGCTGAACGGTTGCGATAGATTCACAACCCCGGTTTCAATGCGGATCTCGCCGCCGTCCGCCATCGCGTCGCGGGCATTGACGACCAGGTTCATCAGCACCTGCTCCAATTGGCGCTTGTCGGCGCGCACCGGTTTCAATACCGGATCGTGGCTCAGCGTCAGTTGAACTTTCTCACCGACCAGCCGGTTCAACAGGTGAATCAGGTCCGAGATCGTATCTCGCAGATCCAGCACCTCGGGTCTTAGGGTCTGCTTGAGGGAAAACGCCAAAAGCTGGCTGACAAGTGCGGCCGCGCGATTTGCGTTCTGATTGATCTGAACGAGATCGCCGTAATCCGGGTCATTTTGATCATGCCGCAGCAAGAGCAAATCGCAGTGACCCGAGATTGCCGTGAGCAGTTTGTTGAAATCATGCGCCACACCCCCGGCCAATTGGCCCACAGCCTGCATCTTTTGACCCTGAACGAACTGACCCTCCAGCGTTTTCAGTTCGGTGGCGTCATTCAATACAGCAATCAGCCCCGCTTTGCCGTCTGAAACGACTTTGCTTAACGTGACCTGAACAAAGACCTCTTTTTCGTCTCGGATCAGCTGCAGAAACTCCGTGCGTTGGACGTCCTCTTCAGACGCTGTGCGCGCCAACCAGTCTGGAATAGGTATGCGCAGTCCCCGCATGACTTGGTCGATATTGGTGCCTTTCAGCGTATCCTTCCCAAGCAGTTTCGCGGCCAATCTGTTGGTGTCGAGGATCGTACCATCTGTCGACAGGTTCAGAATTGGAACCGGAAGATCTGCAAAAGATGTCCCGGCCTCTGACACGGCGGGTTTCGGCAGCGGGACCAACCCCAGACATCGTTTGGTCCCGGTTTGCGACAGGTCTGCCACTGCGACTGACACCACCCCATCACGAGATCGGACAGTGTTTACGGACCCGTTCACGGGAACTTCCCCACAGAAGATGTCCGGAATATTGTTGGGTGCGTTGCCGAACATGCGCGTGGCGGCCAAATTTGCGTGTTGGATTTCACCCCTTTGCCCAATTGTCAGTACTGGTATGCTCAGCTCTGCATTGACAGCTGCCTCTCCTTCCTGAAAGCGCCAGTAAAATACATCAGCGCTTAGCCGAAACGCGGTCACGGACAATGTATTTCCGCCGTTCGGAAACTCTTCAAACGCACGCCCGTTTGATTGAACTTGAGATTGCAACCTCAACAAAACCGCCTGAGGGTTCGAAAACGTGGATCGCAAACACAAGGTCAGCGGAACACCTTGTACTGCCCCGAACCTTTTCTTGGCCCGCGCGTTGGCGGTCAGAACTTCCCCGAATGTGTTGGCGACCACAAACGGAGCATCTTGGTGTTCCGCAAAAGCACTCATGACCGCCACATTGTTTTGTGCGGTGGCATTGGCCATATGTACCTTGATCGCGACGCAGATCGCCACAACAAGCAGGGATATGCCTGCAACTGTCAGACCCGCGTTCCAGTCCGACGACAGAATGCCCGTCATCGGTGTCAAAATGATCAGAAACGCAAGACACAAAAGTGAACCGATGCGTGTGGCTGATGGCAGGTTGGCTAGGGAAGGATCTCGAACAAATACGGCAGTGTCAGACATAAAATAGGCTCAGACGAAAAGGTGGCAGCAGTAGAGGCTAAATAGGTTAACGCACGCTTAACGGATTTCGACAAGCGCCAATCTACCCTGGGTTGCTTTCGCCAATGTCTTAAGATGTCAGGTGTGACGTGAAAAACCCGTCCGACTTTCCAGTAACCGGCCATGATTTCCGGAAGGTTTCAGTCCAACCCGAATGCTGAGCCAAAAATCGCGTGACAACTGCGCTGTTTTCATCGTCGAGAACCGAACAAGTCGCATAGGCCAATACGCCTCCCGCACGAACAAAAGGCGCGATTTCCTTAAGAATACCGGATTGAATGCGCGTGAGTTCTGTCAGACGTTCCTCGGTCAACGCCCATTTTCCAGCAGGCGCTCGCCGCCATGATCCGCTGCCCGAACAAGGCGCATCCGCCAAAACCACATCAAAAGGTGCTAAACCCGCAAGATCTGAACTGTTCAGAACAGTTATTCTGGCCCCTGCCCGTTCCGCTCGGATCGGAATGTCTTTCATGCGCCCCTGATTTACGTCATGCGCAAAGACATTGATGCTCTTATTCGCTGCAAGCGCAAGTGCCTTGCCACCACCGCCTGCGCAATAATCCAGGACACGCATTCCCGGCTTTAGCTCCAGCGCTGAGACGACAGCCTGACTCGCGGCATCCTGAAGTTCGACCAGCCCCTCGGCATAGGCCCGGCTTTGTGCGATGCGTCGCGCGCCTTCCGTGACCTCTAGCGCCGTGTGGCACACAGAGGTTGGACGGGCGATAATCCCCTCGGCTTTCAACGCCTCAGATGCCTTAGCGACATCCGATTTCAAAAGATTGACTCGCAGGTGAACGGCTGCCCGACCCTGCAATGCCTGTGCGCATGGCACCGCTTCGCCGCCCAGAGACTGGGTAAAACGCGGCCACAGCCATTCCGGGATGTCGAACCTTTCCGCTTCGGTTTCAAAACCCAGCGCTGCCTCTGCATCCTGCACCGGCAATGGCGCATGGCCGTCGCCGGTGAACAAACCGGCCGGATCCGCGTCAGAGGCACGGATCGCTCCGATCATCAATCCGCGACCGCTATTGCTTCCACCAAGCGCCGCATATGACCGTCTGCATCGCAACGCATCGAAAACATGGTCCCGTACGGCCGCGCGATCTTTGGAGCCTGCAAACCGGCTGCGCCGCGCCCAACCGGTCAACGCCTTTTCCACCGGAGCTCCGGTCAAAATCTCATCCAGAATTTCTATAGATGCCTGAACGCGGGCGGCGGGTGTCATTGCAAATGTACCTTGTAACGAAACAGCCCGTTTGCCGTTTCAAACGTAAACGACGCCCGTATTCGAGCGCCGTATATGGTTCTCGAGTTCTCACATCCCCCTGTAATTTGGGCTTTCGCGGGTGATCTGAACGTCATGCACGTGGCTTTCCTTCAGGCCCGCGCCGGTAATTTTGACGAAATGGCAGTTTTTGCGCATCTCTTCGACAGTCGCACAGCCGGTATAGCCCATCGCAGCCCGCAAACCGCCCACAAGTTGGTGGATCACGGCGCTGGCCGATCCTTTGTAGGGCACTTGCCCTTCAATGCCTTCGGGCACCAGCTTGTCGTTGGCCGCGTCCTTCTGAAAGTACCGGTCCGCCGACCCGCGCGCCATGGCGCCCAGGCTGCCCATACCCCGATAGGACTTGAACGACCGACCCTGATACAGGATCACTTCGCCCGGGCTTTCATCGGTGCCCGCGATCATCGAACCGACCATGGCGCAGGATGCCCCCGCGGCGATCGCCTTGGCAAAATCGCCTGAGAACTTGATGCCACCATCCGCGATGACCGGAACGTCACCTGCAGCGGCGGCGCAATCTCCGATTGCCGTCAACTGAGGTACACCCACGCCCGCCACCATCCGTGTGGTACAGATCGAACCCGGGCCGATGCCCACCTTGATTGCATCAGCTCCAGCATCGATCAGCGCCTTGGTGGCCTCAGCCGTGGCAACGTTTCCTGCGATGATCTGGACCTCGTTCGACAGGGTTTTGGCGCGTGTAACCGCGTCCAGAACGCCCCGAGAATGGCCATGGGCCGTATCGACCACAATGATGTCGACACCGGAATCCACCAGTTGTTCGGACCGCTCAAAGCCCGCATCACCCACCGACGTCGCGGCAGCCACGCGCAAACGACCAAGCCGGTCCTTGCAAGCGGTTGGGTTCAGGACGGCCTGTTCTGTGTCCTTCAAGGTCAAAAGACCGGTCAGTTTCCCTTGGCGGTCTACCACAAGCAGTTTTTCGATGCGTCTGGCCCGCATCAGGCTTTTTGCTTCTTCCAGATCAGCCGGCTCTTGCAGCATGGCCAGATTGTCAGCGGTCATCATCGCTTTGATCGGTGTGTCGTCCGAAGTCGCAAAACGCATGTCCCGGTTGGTCACAATACCCACGACACGACCTTCCGCATCCACGACGGGGAAGCCGGTGAAGTTATAGCGTTCCACCAAAGCCTGTGCATCCGCCAGCGTCTGATCTGCGCGCAACGTCACCGGGTTGTAAACGATACCCGATTCAAACCGCTTGACCCGCCGCACTTCACGGGCTTGCTCTTCAACCGAAAGGTTCTTGTGAATGACCCCGATGCCACCTGCTTGTGCCATGGCGATGGCCATTCGGGCTTCGGTCACGGTATCCATAGCTGAGCTCAGCAGCGGGATGTTCATGGTGATTTCACGCGTCACACGCGTGGTGGTATCCGCCGTCGCCGGAAGCACAGAAGATGCGCCCGGAACCAGGAGAACGTCGTCAAAGGTGAGTGCCTCACGAATCTGCATCTGATAACCCCATGCAAAAGCCCGTTTGACGGCGACGCTATCGCATGGATTGAACCAAAGGGAAAGCCCCCCAACGCAACTCTGGGCTATGGTAGCGCAGAAAACGCCGCAAGCCGAGCAAATCGTGCCGCTGATAGCCCTTTCCCTTTTTGCTCAACATCATATCTTGCGCCACATACGCGCGAATATGAAAAGGTATGTCACTAATGACCACCGACCCTCTTGTCGTCTTTACGCCCTCTGGCAAACGCGGGCATTTTCCCGTCGGCACCCCGATATTGACCGCGGCCCGCCAATTGGGCGTGGATCTGGATTCGGTCTGCGGCGGGCGTGGAATCTGCTCCAAGTGTCAGATCACCCCAAGCTATGGCGAGTTTCCCAAGCATGGCGTCACTGTGTCCGAAAACGCGCTGAGCGAATGGAACGCGGTTGAACAGCGCTATGACGATAAGCGTGGCCTGAAACCGGGTCGTCGTCTGGGATGTCAGGCGTCGGTTCAGGGCGATGTGGTGATAGACGTCCCGCCCGAAAGCCAAGTGCACCGTCAGGTTGTGCGCAAAGCCGCGGCGGCCCGCGCCATCACCATGGATCCCGCGACACGCCTGTATTTTGTGGTCGTCGAAGAACCCGACATGCACTCACCCACCGGTGATCTGGAGCGGTTGGAACGTGCCCTGCGCGAACAATGGCAGATCGAGGCTATCACAGCAGATCTGTCGCTGTTGACCAAGCTGCAACCGGTTCTGCGCAAGGGGAAGTGGGAGGTCACGGTGGCCGTTCACAAAGGTCACAACGACAACGTCGCCCGCATTGTCGAAATCTGGCCCGGCCTGCATGAAGGTGGGCTTTATGGTCTGGCGATCGACCTCGGTTCGACCACCATTGCGGCCCACCTGACCGATCTTGAAACGGGTGAGGTCAAGGCGTCGTCGGGTCTGATGAACCCGCAAATCCGGTTTGGCGAAGACCTGATGAGCCGTGTTTCATATTCGATGATGAACCCGGGCGGCGATCATGAGATGACCAGGGCCGTGCGCGAGGCGATCAACGACCTGACCACTTCAATCGCTGAAGAGGCCGAGATCGACGCTGCACTGATCGTGGAAACCGTGTTTGTCTGTAACCCGGTCATGCACCATTTGCTGTTGGGTCTGGATCCGGTCGAATTGGGGCAAGCACCTTTTGCTCTGGCCACTTCGGAAAGCATGTCCCTGCCCGCGCGGGAAATGGATCTGACCACCATGAACCCCCGTGCGCAGGTCTATATACTGCCCTGCATCGCAGGCCACGTGGGTGCGGATTGTGCCGCTGTAGCGCTGTCGGAAGAGCCAGGCAAATCCGAGGATCTGGTGTTGATTGTGGACGTCGGCACCAATGCGGAAATCCTGCTGGGCAACACCAGCCGTGTTCTGGCCTGTTCCTCGCCCACCGGGCCAGCGTTTGAAGGTGCTCAGATCAGTTCCGGCCAACGCGCCGCGCCTGGCGCCATCGAGCGGATTGAGATTGACCCTGTCACAAAAGAACCCCGCTTCAGCGTGATCGGGTCCGAGAAATGGTCGGATGAGGACGGGTTTGACCTCGACATCGCCACCACGGGCATCACCGGCATCTGCGGTTCCGGTATCATCGAGGCCGTGGCCGAAATGCGTATCGCCGGATTGCTGGACGAAAGCGGATTGATTGGCTCGGCCGAGCAGACCGGAACCGCGCGCTGCGTCCCCGAAGGCCGCACCAATGCCTATCTTATCCACGATTCCAGCGCCGAAGGCGGCCCGCGCATCACGGTCACCCAGGGCGACATTCGCGCCATCCAACTTGCGAAATCGGCGCTCTATGCCGGTGCGCGCCTGCTGATGGATGAGATGGATGTCGACCGCGTGGACCGTGTGGTTCTGGCCGGCGCGTTCGGGGCGCATATCTCGACCAAACACGCAATGGTTCTGGGGATGATCCCGGATGCGCCTCTGGACAAGGTCTCAAGCGCAGGAAACGCCGCAGGGACTGGTGCGCGTATTGCACTGTGCAATATCGGCGCACGGTCCGAGATTGAACGCGTGGTGCGCGAGATCACGAAAATCGAAACCGCCATCGAACCCAAGTTCCAGGATCACTTCGTCGCGGCCAACGCAATCCCGCATAAAACTGATCCGTTCCCGGAACTGGCACAGGTTGTCACGTTGCCCCGTCCCAGCTTCAACACCGGGGGGGGCGAAACCGAAGGGGGCGGCGGACGTCGTCGCAGGCGTCGCGGCTAACCAAGAAATGGAACGACCCGGGAGTCCTCTCCGGGTCGTTCCATCATTTCTTTTCGGTATCCTTGGATCTTTAAGCGCGGAAACCGCTATTGCCTTCGATGCACGTGAACGGCGCAAGGTGCGTGACGGACAACACGTGAAGCTGTCGATCCAAGAAAATAGTCGCTCAGCCCCGGTTTGTGAGAACCGATGACAACGCAATCCACTTCATTGTCGACTGCATAATCGATGATTGTTCGGGCTGTGTGACCTTTGACGATCACGGGTTTAACCCCCGACAACCCTTCGACCTTTTTCAGCAAGGTCAGTCGCGCACGATCAAACCCTTCGGCAACAACGGATTTGTCCAGAAAGGCGCTGACCGACCCATGTGGCATCTCGTAAACGTGCAAAGCTATGATCTCGGCTTCGTTTTCCGTCAGTGCGCGCGCAACATCCAGCGTGTGTTGCGATAGGCCATGATCCAAGGCCATCGGAACAAGGACTTTCTTATACATAGAGGCCTCCAAATGTGGCGGGGCTATGCCCAGGGTCTCAGGATAATCTTAGGAGCGGCCACAGTACCAGAGCGGATATCACGAAATGCCTGTGCGCCATCTGCCAAGGCACGCTCCTCTAGCCAGTCCAACGCGCCAAGCCGCCCGTCAAAGATAGCGTCGGCAGTCTGGCGGAAATCCTGCGCGGTATAGGTATACGAGCCGATGAAGGTGATTTCCTGCAAGGTCATGCGGCGCACGTCCAAACCGCCGGTATCTTCGCCCAGGCCAACATGAACAATCACGCCGCCGGGATCCGCAACGGCAGATGCAACAGATCGCGTGGCCGCATACCCCACGGCATCAATGACAAGCGAATAGTTCCCTATCGCGGCGTCCGTGACTTCAAAATCTTCAATGCGCTGCAAATGCGATCTTCGCAAAGCATTGGGTTCCGTGATGGTGACATCATCGGCCCCCATCGCGCGCAAGGCCAGTGCAGCGGCCAATCCAATCGCGCCTCCACCAATGACCAGGGCCTTACGGGACATCGCCGGATGCAACGACTCAAGTCCCAGCCGTACCGCGTGCCAGCTAACGGCCAGTGGTTCCGCCAAAGCGGCTTTGGCGAACGAGACATGATCTGGTACAACAACCAGATTTCTGTCCGGCATCGAGACAAACTGCGCAAAGGCCCCTTCCCGCGGCGGCATCGAGATGATTTGACGTTCGGGGCACAGGTTTTCCCGGCCCGCGACGCAGGCTGGACATTGACCGCAGCTCACCAGCGGATTGATCGTCACTCGATCTCCGGCGCGTAAACCTTCGACAATCATCCCGGCGGCCTCGTGGCCAAGGATCAAAGGGGCTGGACGACGCGCATCATGGCCGAGATAGGCGTGCATGTCCGATCCGCAGATACCTGCGGCCTCGACCCGGATCAAATGCTCAGACGCGTCAGGCACGGAATTTGGGACATCGCCGAATTCCATCTGCTCCACGCCTTTGTACACCAGTGCTTTCATTTGGCTGTAAACCCTCCGTCCACCATCAAGACTTGTCCAGTTACATAGTCAGAGGCTTGCGAGCACAAAAACAAGATCGGCCCATCTATGTCCTGCATCCGACCATTGCGCCCAATGCAGGTTTGCGCGGCATTCCGCTTGGAACGCTCGGGGTCATCAAAAACGGCCTGCGTCAATTCAGTGGGAAAGAACCCGGGACCAACAGCGTTGGCGGTAATCCCATAAGGCGACCATGCCTCGGCCATGGCTCGGGTCAATTGCCCGATACCCGCCTTCGTCGTGCCATAGGCGATACCACCGGGAAAAGCGCGCGTTGTTTGCAGCGAGGCGAAGTTTACAATGCGGCCCCAACCTTTCACCTTCATCGCGGGCACCATGGCCTGGCTTAGAAAAAAAGGCGCGCTGAGGTTCAGCGCCAGCGTGGCATCCCACCCGTTTGGTGTTACATCATCAGCGACCTCGCGCGTGTTTATCCCGGCTGCATGGACCAGAATGTCAGGCGCGCCGAACTTTGCATTCACAGCCTCGACCAGGCCATTGATCCCGTCTCGGTCCGCGACATCGGCCACCACCGAAGCAGCCCCGGACCCAATCTCGGCCCGCATCTGCACCAACGCATCTTCACGCCGCGCTACGCCAACGACCTGCGCGCCTGCGGCAGCAAGCGCGCGCGCAACCCGCCGACCCAGCCCCGAACTTGCGCCGGTGACGCAGGCCACCCTGCCCGTCAGGTCAAACAAAGCGCGCGGGTCATCCATCGGCGGTCAGATCAAACTGCTCATCGGGAAAATACTTGGCCAGACGCACATCCGCGGCGCGCGCGTGCCCCTCCATCCCTTCCAGCCGCGAAATCCGCGCTGTTGCAATGGCAATGGGCTTGGACCCCTCCCGTGTTGCGCGCTGCCACGTCACGATCTTCATGTACTTATGGACACTCAGACCGCCGGTATAGCTGGCCGCACCAGAGGTCGGCAGAACGTGGTTGGTTCCGGTGGCTTTGTCGCCATAAGACACAGTGGTCTCTTCACCCAGAAACAGCGAACCATAGCAAGTCAACCGGCCCAGCCACCAGTCGAGATCCTCGGCCTGAACGGTCAGGTGTTCGGGCGCGTAGTCATCGGAACAAGCGGCCATTTCTTCGCGATCACCGCAGACGATCACTTCGGCATAGTCTCTCCACGCGGCGGCGGCATTTTCCCTGTTCAGCTCGGGCAGGTCGTCGATCAATTGCGGCACCAGTTCCATCACGCTCTGAGCCAGAGTGCGATCGTCCGTCACCAGCCAAACCGGCGAGTTGTATCCGTGTTCGGCCTGACTGACCAAATCGGTTGCAACCACGTGGGCATCAGCACTTTTGTCGGCCAGGATCAGGCTGTCGGTTGGCCCCGCGATCATGTCGATGCCTACCTTGCCGTAGAGGATGCGCTTGGCCTCGGCCACGAACTGGTTGCCGGGACCCACGAGGATATTCGCCCGTGGCAGGCCAAACAGGCCATAGGTCATCGCGGCCACGCCTTGCACACCGCCCATCGCCAGAATACTGTCGGCCCCGCAAATATGCGCAGCATAGACGATCGCAGGTGCCACGCCTTCGCCCGGACGGGGTGGAGAGCACGCGGTGATGTGGCGACACCCGGCCACCTTGGCCGTGGTCACCGTCATGATCGCGCTGGCGACATGGCTGTAGCGCCCGCCGGGCACATAGCAACCCGCCGCATCAACCGGGATAGCCTTTTGCCCTGCAACAACGCCGGGCACGATCTCAGTCTCGACATCTGACACGGTGGCCTTTTGCGTCTCGGCAAAGCGGCGTACGTTGTCATGGGCAAAACGGATATCGGCCTTCAACTTCTCGGGCACCAGGGCGATGGCGGCGTCGATCTCGTCCTGGGTCATCAGGACATTGCCTTCGAACTTGTCGAATTTGACGGCGTATTCCAATGCCTTGGCATCGCCTCCGGTCTCGATTTCAGACAGGATAGTCTTGACCGTATCATGCACCTCGGTCGCATGAGACTCCGCTGTCAAGGTTGCCTTTTTCAGATAGTCACGCGGCATGTTCAACAGGTCCTATTGGTAGATTTCAGGAAGCAAAGTGGTCGAGACAGCTGGTACGTAGGCAATTAAGAGCACCACAATCAGCATGGTCAATACGAAGGGCACAGCCCGGACGGCAATCTTCAGAATCGACTCTCCGGTAATGCCAGAAACAACGAACAGGTTCAGACCCAGCGGAGGCGTGATGAAACCAACACCCAGCGCGGTGATCATCATGATGCAGAACTGAATCTCATTCATTCCGATATTATCCGCCAGCGGTTTCAATATTGGTGCCAGGATCACAATATTGGGCGTCGTCTCCATAACACAGCCCGCAGCGATCAGAATGCCGATCATCAACAGGATCAGCAGATAGGGATCGTCGGTCATTGCCGTTATCGAGGTCACAAATCCCTGCGGAACCCCCATGATCGCCAGCGCCTCGGCCAGTGGTGCAGAGAAGGCGATGATCGGCAGGATTACCCCGTTCACCTTGGCAGAACTGACCAGCATCGACGGAAAATCGGCCAGTGTCAGTGTGCGCAGGATGAAACCCATGATGATAGTGACAACAACTGCAGTCGCACCGGCCTCGGTCGGCGTCAGGCGGCCCGAGAAGATGCCGTAGAAAATGATACCCGGCACGATGAAGGCATACCAACCAGATTTCAGGGCTTTGCCCAGATTGGACAACCATTCACTCATGGTCATCAGTCCACCACCTTCATAGGCATAAAGACGGTTCATGATGATGTTGGTGATCAGGATCGACACCAGAATGGCCAGACCGGGGATCAATGCGGCCAGAAACAGGGTCGAGGCGGAAATACCCAGTACAAGCCCGATGATGATGTATGCAATCGACGGTGGGATCAGAATACCGGTGCAGGCCCCTGCCGCGACCAGAGCACAGGCATAAGGGCGCGGATAACCGCTTTCGACCAGACGATTAATGGTCATTCGTCCCACAGCTGCAGCCCCTGCAGCATCCGAACCCGAGATTGCAGCAAACATGCCGCAGACCAGCACCGTAGCCGACCCGAAACCGCCTTTGGCAAAGCACGTCAGTGCCTCGGCCACGTCCAGAAATTTACGCGACAATCCTGTTCGAACCAGCACGTCCCCGGTTAGAATGAACAGGGGAACGGCAGTTAGAGCAAAGGCGTCGATACCAGTGAACAGGCTCTCGCCCACCAGGCTTAGCGGCAGGTCGCCGGACATGATCAGCATCACGATGGCTGCCGACCCAATGGCGGCCCATACAGGCACAGCCATAGCGATCAAAGCAACGAACAGGATCACAGGGACATAAAAGTCCCAGCCCAGTTCAACGGTTTGATTGAGGGAATTCCAAAGCATTGCGCGTCTCCTCAGTCAAACAACTTGTCGCCTTCGAAGACGGGTGTGCCGTCTCGCAGACATTTCAAATCACGCATCAGGGATTGGATCAGTCGCCAGATCATCAGCGCAAATCCGGTGGGTACAGCCATCAGGAACCAAACTTTTGAAACCCGCAGACCATCCGTCACCGAGCCAAATTTTGCTGAAACATGCACCGCTTCATAAGACCAGTAGAGTGCAATAGCGGCCACGGCGAACATCACCAGATCGCCGAAGATATACAGCACCGCCTTGGGACGAGGACTGAGGTAGTGCATGATGACATCAATACGGATATGGGCGCGTTCCTTGACCGCCGCAGCCGCGCCAATCCAGGCGAGGTAGATAAAGGAATAGCGAACGATCTCTTCGCCCCAGATCGAGGAATAGGCGAATATCTCACGCCGCAGCACTTCGATCGCCATGGTGATCACCAGCATCACGTAGAAAACCAGCAGCAACCAGCGCTCTGCGTTTCGGTCAAGGTTTTGAAGAATGGTCATCAGATCCCCCGGCGATAGGACAGCGATCCCCTTGCCCGGAACGGCAAGAGTATTGCAGTCGGTCTGTGCGACAAGGTTGTGGACGCCAAAACGGCGTCCACAGTTTGGGTACTATGCGTCGTGAACGTAGTATTTGCCCTGCGTTCCGGCGGCTTCGACCAGCTTTTCGAAGTTTTCCATCGATCCGGCCAGCTCGGTCTTGAACGGGTCCCAATCGGCGTTCTGATAGCCACCCGCATCCTGCCATTCGGCCAGTTGATCATCGCTGAGCGAGTGGAATTCTACGCCCGCCTTGTTCAACTCGGCCATGGCGTAAGCACGAGCAGACGGAACCTTGGACAGGTTTTGATGCGCGGTCATTTCAGACCCCCACATGATGCCGTCCTGAACGTCTGCTGGCATTGAGTTGAACCACTCAAGATTGCAGGAATACACCTGACTGTCCGGCACCGCCTGCGTGAAGGTCACGTGGCTCAGGATGTCCTTGAAACCGAAGACAAACAGCGCGCCGACAGAAGGATCAAGCGCATCCGCGACACCCTGTTTAATGGCCGAAGGTGTCTCACCCCAGGCGACAGGTGTCGGGTTGGCGCCAACCATGCGATAATATTGCTGAAGCATCTTTGAGCCGGGAACACGGAACTTGATGCCGCTCATGTCGCCTGGAGTAATAACGGCGTTACCACCCTGACGAACTGCAACAACACGCGGATCGATATTCACGTAAAACAGGGCCTTGAAGCCCGCAGCCTCGACCTTCGGATGAACCTCGTTCTCCCACGTGTCCGAATGGACAAGGTTGGTGAAACGCTGGTTCGAGCCACAAAGATACGGCATGTTGATCAGGTCAACGGTCGACGCAAAAGGCGCGAAGTTCGAAAGCGAATGCTGCGCAGCCTGAATGGTTCCGCCCTGCACTTTCTGCACCAGTGAACCACCTGCACCCAACTGCCCGCCCGGTGCCAGTTTGATATAGATCTTACCGTTGGTGGCGTTCTGAATGTTCTCTTTCAGGTCAAGTTGCATGATTGGATAGCTGCGTGATGCGCCCAGCACATAAGCCGTGGCCACAGTCATCACATGTTCTGCCGCCTGCTCGCGCTCGCGCTCCTCCTTGGCGGTTTGCGCGGCGGCCTCGGACGACCACAACACCCCGCCAGCCCCGGCTACCAAAGCGGCGGTAAACGCACCACTTGCGCTCAACTTCAGGAAATTACGGCGTTCAGCGGACGCCAGTTCGGTCTTGTCGTTGTTCATGAATTGCCCTCCCAAGCAAAAAATTCAGCTGCCGTCTGTTGCGTCGCGGTCAGCTTCCTTTTTCAGAATTGCGACAACGAACAAGATCGACGCCGCGAACAGAACCAACATCTCTCCAACGTCCCCAAGAAACGCGCTGTTCGCATAGGCACCCAGGGCGACGTTGGCGAAGTAGATCGCAAAAACGGCGGCAGATGCTTCGACAAACATATTTGGGACTCCCTACAGAATCAGTTCTCTAATTCTGTTGTAAGCGCTTACATGATAAATGCAAGCGCTTACATAGGCACTATCATCGTCCCAAAAAAGCGCATAACTTAAGGCAAACGGAATAACGGGTTTGAAAATGTCAAAACATCGATCCGCACCGACGTTGGATGACGTTGCCAAGGCTGCGGGGGTTTCAACCGCCACTGTGTCGCGGTGCCTGAACAATCCGCAACAGGTTGTTGAAGCCACGCGCCAGCGTGTTTTGTGCGCGGTTGATGAACTGGGATATACGCCAAACTTCGCAGCCCGCGTGATGGCGGCAAAACGGTCATTTACTATTGGAGCAATCATACCAACGATGGAAAACGCCATTTTTGCGCGCGGTTTGCAGGCGTTTCAGGAAGAATTGCACAAACGCGGTTACACGCTGCTCGTCTCAAGCTCTGCCTACAGACCCGAAGCCGAAGAAGAGCAAATCAGAACACTGGTTGCCCGCGGCGCTGATGGGCTTTTGCTGATCGGTCACGATCGTGAAGAGCAGATATATGATTATCTCGAACGGCAAAAGGTGCCAGCGCTGGTTGCCTGGTCTTTCAACCCGACCAACCGCACACCCTCGGTCGGATTCGACAACCGGCAAGCCATGAATACCCTCGCTCAACAGGTCATCGCGCTGGGGCACAGGCATCTTGCGACAATTTCGGGCATCAGCAAGGGTAACGATCGCGCGCGGTTGAGAATCGCGGGTATCAAAGACGCGATGGCCGAGAACGGACTGGCGCCGGATGATCTGTTCGTAGTCGAAACCACCTATGAAATCGAAAATGGCGCTGAAGCCTTCAGGGATCTCATGTCTTACGCCCCTGCCCCGACCGCAGTTCTTTGCGGCAACGACGTTCTGGCAGTGGGTGCAATACGCCAGGCGCAAGAGATGGGGCTGCGCGTGCCTGACGATGTTTCGATCACCGGGTTCGACGACATCGAATTGGCCCGTATCGTTTCGCCCGCGCTGACCACGGTTCATGTCCCTCATCGTGAAATGGGGCAAAAAGCGGCGCTGGAATTGATTCACATGATCGAAACAAGCGCGTCCGGTCGTTCAGTTGAACTATCTACACGACTGATAAACCGAGAATCTTTGCAGGCAGCAACAGTTTAAGCGCCGGGAAACCACGTAACACATGAGACTGGATTCTGGAGTGGGTAGCGAGCACCATGTTGCTGTTGCAACATGTCGCAAATAGAACGTAACCCACAGTTTGTGTTCCATTTTGCAAATTTCACTTGTAGCTAATTGTGTCATCATGTGGCAAATCAACCCAACGCACGTGTGGGGCAGAATGTGGGGCAGATATGGCAAGAGGAAATAACCGACTTTCCGCGACACAAGTAAAGAACGCGCCTCCCGGCAGCGTCGTGCAGGATGGTGGCGGCCTATCCCTAAAGCGGTCGCAGAGCGGCGGGCGCTGGACATTCCGTTTCCAGATCAATGGAAAGCGGCGAGATATGGGCTTGGGCTCTTACCCTGACATGTCCCTGCATGATGCACGTAAAGAACGATCTAAGTGGACCGCCTTCGCGGAACGCGGCGAAGATCCGATTGCGGAACGTGAGCGTCGGCGCTTAGAGGAAGAAAACAGCCAGAACGACCCTACGTTTGAGGAAATGGCACAACTGGTGTTCGATGGGCGCAAGGAGCGTCTGCGCGGCGATGGCAAGCGAGGCATGTGGTTTTCGCCGCTCAAGAACCACGTAATCCCCAAGATCGGCAATCGCAGAATCAGCACCCTGCACCAGCGCGATATTCACGATGCCTTGAAACCGATCTGGCGCACCAAGCATGAGACTGCCGACAAGGCGATGTACCGCACTCGCATGGTTCTGCGGCAGGCAAAGTTGATGGGCTATGAGGCGGAACCGTTCATCTGTGACGCGGCCCGTCATATGTTGGGTTATGTCGAGCGCGTTCAAAAGCCCCTGCCCGCAACGCCTTGGCAAGAGATCCCTGATCTGTACTCGCGGCTGGATCAACATCACCCCTCTTACCTAGCTCTGCGTTTCACGATCCTGACGGCGGCGCGCGGGATGCCCGTTCGCGGGGCTCGATTCGATGAGATTGACGGCGACGTGTGGACGGTCCCAAAAGAGCGCATGAAAGGCGAACGAGGCAAAGTGCAGGATTTCCGTATCCCTCTATCGACCGAGGCCATGAACGTGGTTGAGATATGCCGCGAACTACGCCGCAATGACTTCCTGTTTCCAAGCCCGAGGACGAATAAAGGCGTCAGCGACGTTGCCATGGCGAAGGTACTGAACCATCTAAATGAAGTGGGTCGCATACACGGCTTTCGGTCGTCGTTCAGGATGTGGATTCAGGACAATGAAACGGCAAGTTTCGAAACCGGGGAAACGGCCTTAGCTCATGCCATCGGCAATAAGGTGGAGCGGTCCTATGCGCGCTCGGATCTGCTGGATAAGCGACGTGTCCTCATGCAGAAATGGGCCGATTTCGTAGCCCAGACCGAAAGCAAGATATTGCAGCTTCGCGGTTAGATAGGCAGCGGCTCGGTTCGTTTATGAAACAAATTTTGTGTACTCTGGGGGCAAGACCCGAAAACAAGCATATATTCAACTGCAGCTTCACACTAAATTGCAGACGTTCGTCAAAATTTGGGCTGTGACCGTTGTGCGGACGGAGCAGACATTCAAAGCAAAGGCCGTTGCCGCCAGCGGCCCTTCGGATTTAGAGAGCTTGCAAGGCGGAACGGCAGCGATGCACAGTGGACGCATGTCAACCTTTCAACGGATCATTCTACCTGCAAGCACTCTGATGCTTGTTGGTACTGCGGCAGTGTCTTTGGAGATGTCCTGCACTCACCCTGACAGGCCAAATCACACGTATAGCATTGACGGTGATCAGGGTATTTTTACCTGGGATGACCACGACATCGAGCGCACTTGGTTGCTCAAGTGCAATGACCAACGAAACGGTTTTCATGCTTGCCACAGGTCAGAGAGCTTCGGCGAGCGCGGCGCTAGCGTGATTACTTTCGTGATGCTTCCAGATGGAATCTTAGTCGAAAGCGGCTATTGGGCTCTGCTCGATACCAGCCGCGTCAGCGTAACATCAGGCTTCGTTTGTGAGACCGAAGGCAATTGACCGCTTTGCGGACAATGCCTCTGTTTTCGTGGCTTCGAAACTCTAGCCGTTCAGGCAAACAGAACTGAAGGCTGCTCTTGCTTCAAGGCGGAGTCTCACCTGGCGAGTTTGGCATATTTTGTTGCGGGCGTGCCGACCTGTAGCCATAGTCCTGACCGAACGAAGTAGGAGATGCACCTCATGCCCGCCCGCAACAGATTTGCCGAAATGCATGCCGAGATCACTGAGTGGCGGCGGGACATTCATGCTCATCCCGAACTGCGGTTCGAAGAACATCGAACTGCTGCAAAGGTGGTCAAATTGCTCACTGAGTTTGGCTGCAATGATGTGGTCTCTGGCGTCGGCCGGACCGGGGTCGTGGGCGTGATTCACGGTCGAACGCAGACATCAGGCAAGGCGATTGGGTTTCGAGCGGACATGGATGCATTGCCAATTCCGGAAACCACAGGTTTATCGTACGCCTCGACTAATCCTGGCGTTATGCACGCATGCGGTCATGACGGACATACTGCAATGCTGCTTGGTGCTGCGAAATACCTAGCCGAGACGCGCAATTTCAACGGTACCGTAGTGCTGATTTTCCAGCCCGCTGAAGAAGGTAGCGGTGGCGCGCGCGCGATGCTTGACGATGGATTGATGGACCGTTGGGGCATTCAGGAAGTTTATGGTATGCATAATTGGCCGGGCATTCCAGCTGGTCAGTTTGCAGTGCGCGACGGACCACAAATGGCCGCTACTGCGTTTTTCGAACTCACAATCAAGGGCAAGGGAGGCCACGCGGCGCTACCTCATATTGCGGTGGATACAACCGTGGCTGCTGCGCAGGTGATTACCGCGCTACAGACCATCGCGGCACGCAATATCGATCCGTTAAAATCCGTTGTTGTTTCCACCTGCGGACTGCGCAGTGACAGCAATACCTTCAACGTTATCCCGGAAGAGATAATATTGCGTGGTACGGTGCGCTATTTCGATGCTGACGTACATGAGATCGTGCAAAAACGTCTACGCGAGCTTGCCGAACTGACGGCGCAAGCAAACGGCGCAAAAGCACATCTAGATTACACTTCACGCGTGCCACCCACCATCAACAACCCAGAAGCCGCTGCGCGCGCTGCTAAGGTGGCACAGGCAGTTTCCGGCAATGTAATCCGTGAATTCGACCCGGTCATGCCCGGCGAGGATTTCTCTGAAATGCTGGCCGAACGGCCCGGGGCTTATCTCTTCATCGGCAATGGTGACAGCGCCGCCCTGCACAACCCGGCGTACGAATTCAACGACGACATAATCCCGGCAGGCGGTACATGGTACGCGGAGATGGCGGAGAGGCGCATGCCAATTTGATCAGGAGTAGCTGACCCAATACGACAACCGCTGTACTAAGAAACCTATTTCCTGGTTAGATGGTTTGCCGTCAGTTGGTTAGTAGGAAGAGATTACTTTGCACTTAAGTCATGCTCTTTCTTGCGGCTACTCATGGGCCCTGTGCCGCTTCGATCGGCAGCAGATCTTCTCGAAAATTGCAGTTATGCTGCGGGCAGCAGTCGCCGCTTGTAGCGGGCCTTGCGCTTCCGCAAACGATTGGCAGATCGAATACGCATAGGCCACGATTTCTGGCAAAACGGTTTCGAATTTTGAGAGGGTAGCCACAGTTAGAAAGCGAGCCACGCCTCGCATGAACAAATGATAAGGTTGAAGAGGGTTCTTCACTTCGCGCTCGATCAAACGGGAAAGGCAGTATCCGCGTAGTCATCGGCACCTTCCCGCGTAGGAATCTGCGTAGTTTTCCAAATGCGTCGGATTTAGCTCCGCGCTGCGCTGATTGGCACGATTTGAGTCGTCCGGTTAGACCGTTAGAGCGGTTTGGATAAATGACGAACAGATTGCCGTTCAGATTTGGATAGCAAGCGGAATCTGCCAATCGACTAACGGTCTATTGGACAAGGTGTAAGAAATCCTATGGTTTAATCGACCAAACCTTGTGCGGCACATGCTTGAGCATGAAGCTAATCAGCGAAAACTCGACCGTCTATTTTAATCAAAACGCATACCCACCATCACCCGTGTATTGAATTTGTGAGACAATACCGCAAAAAATGCCCCGCGCAGAGGCAGGAGTTATTTGACCGCTAGCCCATTGTTGCGAGAACTGCGACGCGCCGAACTCGTACCCCCTCATTAAAATCGTAAATCCCCATCAGGGCGCGCCGCCTCACTCTGATAGATTTGCCGTTTGTTCAAATTGCGCCCATGGGATGAAAGGTGCGGTAGACTCCTGACATTCAAAAATCGCAATTCAATCTTCGAACAGATAATGAAAAGCTCGTGGGGCGACACGCCGAACTCAACAACCCCCTAAAATCCGGCTAGAAAGACCGGATCACCCAAAAATCTTCACGTGCCGCCCACGGGAAGAGGATCGCATTGTGGCAAAGTTGTGTCCACGGCTCGTTCTGAAACTTACCGTTCGCACTTTGGAAACAGACTATTTCGACTGAGCTTGCTGCATTACGGGAATCCCCCAATTTAGGGCAAGACGCCAATTGAGTAGTGTGGGATTAAATTATCAACTTACCCCCTCGTGATGAAGATAGGGGCTGGCCCGACCCCCCTCAGCCAGCCCCTACGATTGCTCTAGGGTCAGGACCTTTTAAAACGCCCCAACCTCAATCGCAGCTATTGTAAACCGAAGACATTTGAAAAATTCGGGCTGTGGCCGCTGAGCGGACGAAACTGCTATTCGTCGTTGTGCTCAAATCACCCGAATTTGGACCGAACTTCAGTTATGGACCTGTGATTGGAGGAGGCTTGCGGCGTTGTCCAGACATTGCGTTTCCGACAATCGCGGCAAGCAGGACCGCGCCTCCGATCAGCGTGTCGGTCGTCGCGGTTTCTCCTAAGAAAAGCCAAACCCAAAGCGGGCCCAGTAGTACTTCAGCCAACGATAGGAGAGTGAGTTCTGCCGCTGGCAGACTTCTCGATCCAATGGTGTAGAGGATCAAACCGGCCCCGACCTGAAAGATCCCCATGGCAAAGGCTACGCTGCCGTCATTCAGGCTTGTGATCAGCGAAAGACCTTGAAGCTGGCAGATCGCAAGGGTGATGATGACTCCGAAGAGCCCAGACAGAAACACGGACGGCAGCATCTCTGACGTTCGACCCCAGCGCAGCGCAACTGTAAAGACAGCGAAACCGAACGCGGACCCAAGTGCGGCTAGGCTGCCTTTCAGAACAACGTTTCCTGATTTATCGACAACCATGATCGCAATTCCAACCAGTGCGATCACGATTGCAATCCAAGTCGCTCTGCGTACAGGCTCTCGAAGGACAATCCATGCTAGAACAGCCGTCAAAAACGGTGCTGTAGCAAAGAGCAACATCGCGTTGGCAACAGATGTATTCTGTATTGCGTAAATCGCGCCGGAATAAGCAGCCAGCAAAGACAAGGCAGCGACAACAGCGGGCAAGCCGGTTCGGCGAAGCTGAACGAACGGGTTTTCACCAGACCGAAAGCAAATAACGACATAGAGGAACAGCGACATCGCCATCGAGCGGTAGAGCAGGATTTGCCAGACGCCGGCCTCTTCTATCAGGCGAATGCCGAGACCCACCGTTGACCAAAGAACGCCAGCGGCAAAAACAAACAGAACACCGTGTTGATGGGCGCCTGAAGAGCTCGGTATGTTGTCAGTAGTCGTAATTGCAATAAACTCCAAACCCAGAGCCAGCCTAGTTGTGTCTGCGAGTACGTTCTGCATCATTTGCGACAACGACACGTCGATCTTTATTGTGACTGTAGCTGCGTTCCAGCGAACAAATAACGTGAAATTGAGTTCCGGGGAGGCCCGCAGAAAACGGTCTCGGCTTTACCGCTTCGGCACAGAATCCGCCGTTCCACTAATCTGGACCAATGTCTACAATGCGGACGAAGCAGCCGTCGGTCTTGCCGGGATGAGTGTCTGGTTCGGCGAACAACTCAGTTTTTTTCACCGTCCTCGACTTCTTGCAATTTTCTAAAAGCGGTTGGCGTCATGCCGTTTGCGCGGCGGAAGGCTCGGGCGAAATTGGCGGCGTCCGTGAACCCGAGAACGGTCGCGATATCGGAAATCGACCTGCTGGTCGTGACTAGAACCTCTCTTGCGTATTGCTGCCTCACGAAGCTTATCTCGTTGGTAATGTTGGTCCCGTTCTCAGCTAGTCGTCGTTTCAGCTTGTGCTGGCTCATCGATGCGAGAGCCGCACATTTTGAAGCGCTCAGGTCAATCTGTTCGATGTGTGCCCGGAGCATTTGCCTAAAGGATTGAACAAACCCGTCGGCAGCCGAGCTGGATATCTCCTCCGTGGCTAAACTGGACGACACAGGATTCAGTTTTAGGGACAACCAAGACGACGGAAAGTGGATGCAGAACCCCATTCTGTTCCCCCTCATAGGATGCATCAGGTCGAATTCCGATGGCAAAACCTTGGGGTCGCTTACAGTAACTGTTACTTTCGATGGGTCCAACCGATTGCGCAAAGCCCGCCGGAGAACGGCCAGGCCGAGCGCCACCATGAATGCATCGTTCTGAGCGGGCAGGATTTGGGGTGCAAAAGAGCGCGTTTCACCAAAAACTGCCGTTTGGCCGACTATATTGAGATGTTCTGTGACAGAGCTGGCAATTTCGTTGGACCGCGCAATAAAGATCGACAGGAAGTCTCCCACCGTTGACGCGCGCGCCTCAGCGTCCTCAAGTATCGCCCAACCCTGAACATCGAGTTTGCTTCCAACGCGGGCCCCAAAAAAGGGATCTTCGGCAGACTTGGCGGCGTTCTCGACAAACTGGTGGATGACCATGACGTGAACTGAGAGGTCGGCCTCAAAGATTGCACCCTCAGTTAACCCGACGCTCTCAAACACTGGTTCCGGGTCAATACCGCGTTCGTGGAGTTCCGTGGCGAAGGGGCGCAAAACACTCAGCTTTACGAGTGGTAAGGTGTGATTCATCGATTCAGTATTCGCTTTGATGTTCAGTTTCATCCTAGCGTCTCAGAACAACCAAGAGGGAATAAACTGCTCTAAATAGTCCTTATGGGGCAAAAAACTGCCACCACCGCGCCCCAAAGACAGGCAATGGGTCCGTCAATTCTTATACTGTTTCTCAGTTCAAACGCTCCGAGCACAGGGGCTGATCCAATGGGAGATCGATATGAAGAGCATACTACAATCTGTTGCAGGTGTTTTGCTCGCGACAGCAACGGCTACGTCGGCGCTCGCTCAGGAAGAGGCTTCACCGGCACTGGTTCTATTCACGAACTGTGCGGTGTTTGATGGTCTCACGGAAACCTTGATTGAAGGGCAAAATGTTCTGGTTGAGGGCAATCTGATTTCGGCTGTCGGCGATACGTCACTTGAGGCAGAAGGGGCAAACCAGATTGACTGCGATGGACGCACTTTGATGCCTGGGCTGATCGATGCGCACTCGCATCTTTACCTGAACATTAGTGGCGGCCTTGGTGCCGTGGAGGCTGCAACCTGGGACGAAATTGCAGCGCGTGCGGCGCACATGGCCAATGAATACCTGTATAGCGGGTTTACCAGCGTACGCGAAATGGGCGGCGGAGGGTCGGGTGTAAAGAAGACGGTCGATGCGGGTCTGATCGATGGCCCGCGCATTTACCCAGCCGGTGCCTTTCTCTCACAAACGTCAGGCCACGGCGACTTTCGGACCGCATCAATGCGCAACCCGAATTTGCCTCCCTATGCCAATGACAGCAATGCGCAACGTCTCGGAATCACGTATGTGGCAGACGGTGTAGATGGTGTCATGGCGGCTGTTCGTCAGAACCTGTCTCAAGGGGCCACCCAGATCAAAATGATGGCGGGAGGTGGCGTCGCTTCGATTCTTGATCCACTTCACACACTTCAATACCAACCCGAAGAACTTGAAGCGGCGGTACGCGCTGCAGCCGATTGGGATACCTATGTCGGCGTTCACGTCTTCTCTGACGAGGGAATTACGCGTGCCATTGAGGCGGGTGTAAAAAGCATCGAGCATGGCTTTTTCGCCAGCCGGGAAACACTTCAGCTGATGAAGGACAATGATATCTTCCTTGTCTCTCAGATGACTGGAATATCCCCTTATATCGAACAGAACCCAGGCCTTCAAACCAAGGAAAACCAAGCGAAACTCGCTTTGGCAACTGAATTTTCCAAGGATTTTGTTGAAAACGTCAAGGAAATCCGACCAAAAATGGCGTTCCAGTCTGACATCGTTTTTGCCCCTGCAGAACAATTCCGGACACAAATGGATCACGAAAAGTGGTTCCACGCTGAACTCTTCGGCAACCATGCGATGCTTGTAGCGGCAACCTCTTCGGCAGGGGAGCTTCTGGCATACTCGGGGAAAGCCAATCCTTACCTCGAAGGTCCTCTCGGTCTGATTGCGGAAGGCGCTTATGCCGACGTTCTAATTGTCGATGGAAACCCGCTTGAAGACATCAGTGTCATCGGCGGCAACGAGAAATGGTACGACGCCGAACCGCGTCCTCGTGACATCCCGACGATGCGACTGATCATGAAAGATGGCGTGATCTATAAAAATACTCTGAACTGATTAATAAGCGTGGCGGCTTCAAGACGGTCGCCACGCGTTTCCGGCATCTCATACCTGAAGTAGCTGTCTAGATCGCATTTTGTACAACAAACACTCCCAATGAAAGCGTGCTGGGCTCATTCCCTGAAGCGTGAAGAAACCGATAACTAAAAGCAGCCATTAATGAGTGGTGCAGAAAGTGTCACTTTGGGGCTCATTGCGGTCATTCGCTGCACTTGGCATGAGCGACCGCTATGCGGACAAAGCCGGCATTCAACCGTTTGGTTTTCACTAAGAGCTGTATTCCGGAAGTTTGGACAAGGCGGATTTCAATGCGTCGCCCCACCCTTCGGAAATAATGCGAAAGTACTGGTCGTCGGTTTCGAATCTGGACCGTGTACCACTTTCAAAGCTGTCTTCATCGTACAGAAGCAGGTCAAGCGGAGCTCCGACAGATAGGTTCGCCTTAATTGTGGAGTCGAAACTTACAAGCAGGAGTTTTACGGTTTCCGGAAAACTCATTTCCGGATCATAGGCGCGTACCAGAATTGGGCGACCGTATTTTGTCTCTCCAATCTGAAAGAACGGGGTGTCGTCGCCAGCCTCGATAAAGTTGCCTTCTGGGTAAATCAGAAACAGGCGTGACGGGCCGCCCCTTATCTGCCCACCTAAAATGAGTGTCGCGTGAAAGGCACTGTCGGCTTGCTGACCGGACCGGGCATGCTCCTCGATGACGTCGTTCAGAGTAGCGGCGACCAATTGCGCAACCTGAAACATTGTCGGCGCTTCCAGTATGGACGGCGAGCGTTCTTCCGGCACTTTCGTCCGCTCTTCCAGAAGGCTTATTGTGGACTGAGTAGTCGCCAGGTTTCCGGCCGCTAGGATGGTTATCGACCGGTCACCTTCGACTGTCCAGTTGAACATTTTGTTGAAGGTCGAAACATTGTCCACGCCTGCATTTGTGCGTGTATCGGACATGAAAACTAGTCCGCAGTTCAGCCGCATGCCCACAGCATAGGTCATCAGATTCTCCGTTACTGCTGTGCGACCTGCAACTGCACTGTCAATTGCTCGCCCGCTGTCCCTTTTCTGTTCCCTATTACTGGTGCAGATTGGGAATAGTCCAGACCGGTCGCGACACGTACATATCGATCATCAGGTGAAATACCGTTTGAAACGTCAAACCCGACCCACCCCAAACCATCCAAATGCACTTCGGCCCAGGCATGGGTCGCGTCCTGTAGTTCCGTTTCGTTCATCATAAGGTAACCGGATACATAGCGTGCCGGCACTCCGATCTGCCGCGCGCAGGTAATGAAAATATGCGCGTGGTCCTGACACACGCCACACCCTGCTGTGAGAGCGTCTTCAGCGCTCCACCCCGGGTGCGAACTTCCAACCTCATACGCGACCTGTGTTCGAATTCTTTCAGACAGGGCATGCATCTGCTCAAGTGGTTTGCCTGTTGGCAACGCGCCTACCACATCGGCGACCCCTTTCCCCGGCATTGTCTGAGGTGTGCTTCTTTTGAATAGCCACAATGGTGTCGACCCTTCGTGACGCCCCAGTACGCCATGTGTGTCCTGCACCTCAACAACCCCTTCGGAGATCAACGAAATGCTTTGGGTATTAGGTTCGAAACTGATCAATTCCACCGTATTGCGGTGGTAGTCTTCACATGTAAGTTCTTTGCGCCCGCCGGAGATCTCGGTACTCCAACTTACTATGTTCTGATTGCGAAATGACTTTGGCGTTTTCCTCAGCTGCTGCAGCCCGAAGGGAACCGGCGCGTCGAAATCGTATCGTGTCTCGTGTCGAATGTGCAGTTTCATTGGCTACTCATAGAATCGGTAATCAATTTCGATCTGGCGGCTTAAGTTGCCGAGATCGGTCAGAAAATCCTGAATGTACTCATGGAGTCCGGCTTCAAAAACATCGGAAATTCGCAGATCCAGATATTTCTCGAAAAGGGTATTGGACGCCTCACATGAAGGCCCGGAAAAGCCATAGTCTTTCTTCAAATAAGACAGGTTTTCCTGAATCTTTCTGCAGCAAAAATGCAGGCTGCGTGGCATGCGTTGATCAAGGATCAAAAACTGCGCGATGTCAGATGGTCTTGTCTTTTGACCATGTGTCATCCGATACCCGCCACCCGCACCAACCGATCGCAGGATGCTCTCCCACTGGATATTGTCCAGCGACGAACCGACCGAGAAGGCGGTGGGCAGAAGGACGTAATACTTTACGTCCAGAATGCGCCCGGTGTTGTCGGCTCGCTCAACAAAAGTGCCAATACGCGTGAAATCAAAAATGTCATTGCGAAGCATAGTACCCAGAGTGGCACCTCGAACCAAGGCAGCCTGCTGACGAATGAGCTCCAGCGTGCCCGGCAAATCCCGCTCGTTTACCCTTCGTTTCATGCCCTCGTCGATCTGCATCCACGTGGAGTTAACCGCGCTCCAGACATCGTGGGTCAGTGCGGTTCGGACAAGGCGCGCGTTGTCTCTTGCCAGCTTGATGACTGACCTGATTGAGGATGGGTTATCGGCATCGCGTAGCATCCAGTCTATTGCGTTGTCCTTTGCAACCTCATCATAATTGGCGAGGTATCCGTCCAGAACGCCGGCCGTTTTCAGAACAGAACCCCATTCCTCTGCCGAATTATTGGTCCGGGTCAGCGCCATTCTCTGACCCGTTTCCAGTAGCCTGGCGGCGTTTTCCGCTCGCTCCAAATATCTGGACATCCAGAACAACCCACCAGCAGTTTTCCCCAGCATGGTTAGTCCTCCAGAACCCAAGTGTCTTTGGTTCCACCGCCCTGGCTTGAGTTCACAACCAACGACCCTTTCTTCAGCGCCACCCGCGTCAAACCACCGGGTGTGATATTGATGCCTTCGGAAGACACCAAAACAAATGGCCGCAGATCAACATGTCTGGGGGCGAGACCCGAGCGCGAGAAAATCGGAACCGTTGACAGTGACAATGTCGGCTGAGCGATATAATTCGCGGGCCTTAATTTGAGTTTAGCGCGGAAAGCCGAAATCTCTTTCTTGCTTGCGGTTGGGCCGATCAACATCCCGTAACCGCCGGATCCATGCACTTCTTTGACCACAAGGTCGGACAGGTTATCCAGCACAAAGGACAGAGATTCGGGATCGCTACAACGCCAAGTAGGAACGTTCTGAAGTAGTGGCTTTTCGCCTGTATAGAATTCAACGATTTCAGGCATGTAGGAGTAGATTGCCTTGTCATCAGCAATACCCGTTCCCGGCGCGTTAGCGATCGTAATGCCTCCTGCGCGGTAGACGTCCAGAATACCCGGCACGCCCAATGCGCTGTCGGGGTCGAAATTCAGCGGATCCAGAAAGTCGTCATCCACCCTGCGATAAAGTACGTCGATGGGCTTATAGCCTCTGGTGGTGCGCATGCAAACGCGCCCATCGACAACGCGTAGGTCGTGGCCTTCGACCAATTCCACAGCCATCTGATCTGCGAGGAACGCATGTTCGTAATAGGCCGAGTTATAGATGCCTGGGGTTAACACCGCGACGGTTGGTTCCCCGTCGGCGCAAGCCGGCGCGCAGGCAGCAAGAGATCGTCTCAGATTGCGGGGGTAGTCTGAAACATTACAAACATTCGTCGCGCTGAAGAGCTCGGGGAACATCTTTAGCATGGTTTCCCGGTTCTCCAGCATATAGCTGACCCCGGATGGCGTACGGGCGTTGTCCTCCAGAACGAAAAACTCGTCCGGTCCGGTTCGCACCAGATCGACCCCGACTATGTGCGTATAGACCTGACCGGGCGGTGAGACACCAAGCATCTGCGGCAGGAAGGCCTCGTTTCCGGCAATCATCTCTGCCGGCACGCGCCCGGCCCGGACAATTTCTTGACGGTGGTAAATGTCATGTAGGAATGCGTTGATTGCCCGCACCCGCTGTTCGATACCGCGTTCCAGCCGCTGCCATTCCCGCGCTGAAATAACTCGTGGTACGATATCAAACGGTATCAGACGTTCCTCGGCCTCGGCTTTGCCGTATACGTTAAAAGTGATGCCCATCAGCCTAAAGACTTCTTCGGCTTCGCGCTGTTTCGCCCTCAGTCGTGATGCGTCTTCCGCATTGAACCAGCGGCCGATCTCTTCGTATGGACCTCTAAGTGATCCATCGCCGTTGAACATTTCATCAAAATACTCACTCATGCTCTTAGTTTTACGCATAGATCAGATTTTTCAAGTCATTCAGGCTTGGTTGGATGCTGCCTAGGGAAGGAGCGTCTAATTTTCAGGCTTATTGACGATTGTGATGGTCTAAACAACGCGGTGCTATTCGTGTTTTCAGTTGATGTCACATTCATTGAGATGCACTGAGCATTACATGGCTTTTCGCTGCATCGGAACGTCCGCTTTGGGCTCAAAGTGGACCTTCGCTGTATCTACGATGAATGTCTGCCATACGGGACAAAGCAGGCGTTTCCCTGCGTCCAATAAATGACCGCTCTCCACGTTATTTAGCTTCCGGCCTCGCAACGTCCTATGGCATTTTCCGGTCCTGGAACAGGCTCCGACAAATGCCGGTAAACCTGTCAGCCAGCAGATTCTCTGGGGCTGCCATATGTGACGCGATGACAATTCGCATCGGCGGTATTGCATCGGAGAGTTTGATCGGGACAACCCGACCGCCGTCGTAGGTTTTGTTGTCGGCAGGTTTCATCGAGAGAAGCGAAACACCCAGCCCGTTTGCCACGTTACAGCGAACCGATTCAATCGACGACGATCGAAACGTGATCTTCGGTGCAATATCGAACTCGGAAAAAATGCTAAGAAAATAGTCCCGGCTTTGAGGCGCATCGAAAAGCACGAACTCCTCTCCGTCGATCTCACGAATTGACACGGACGCCCTTTTTGAAAGCCTGTGGTTTGGTGGGACGATCAGATAGAGGTCTGCCGTTGCAAGAGGACGTATGCGGAACAAGGTGTCATCAATGCCCAGATCATAAAGGATCGCTAGGTCGATTTCGTTTCGGCCCAGGGCTACGATCAGGTCTTCTTGCAGAAGTTCGTCGACATCCAAAACTACACCAGGCATGTGTCTCGGGAAGACGCTGAGGATGTGCGACAGGTAGAACGGCGCAATCGACTGAAAGCAGCCTAGGCGTAATGTTCCCATTCTGTGAGCAGCAATATCTGCCACTGCGACGTCCATTTTTTCGGCGTAAACCAGCATTTGTTCAGCATATCGAAGGAACTCGACACCTTGTGCCGTCAGCTCCATTCCGCGCGCGTGCAAGCGTCGAAACAACACAAGTCCCGTTTGAGTTTCCAGTTTGGCGATAGCTTGGGCAACGGCGGGCTGCGAGATGCTAACGAGCTGCGCTGCTGATGCGATCCCACCAGTCTGCGCCACTGCTCGGAAGTAGCGGCATTGTTTGAGTGTTATTTCGACCATGACACTTGGATAACTTTTTCCACTTTAAAGGCAACAAAAAACAATTTTATTTGTTCTTTGTGCCTCTGTATCACGTCAACAACGCAACTTGACGGCAGGAGAGACCAATGGAGCTGAAAGACATTATCGACTTAAAAGCCTTTCCGATCGGCAATGCGGATTTCCGCGCAGCTTGTAAGAACGAGTTTAACGAAACGGGTGTCTTCGTGATGCCGGGATTTGTTCAAAAGGGAGCGATTGATACAATCCGTGACGAGGGCATCGCCAACAAAGACAAGGTCTTTAAGTCAACAAAGCAACACAACGTCTACCTGACCCCAAAAGACGAAAGGTTTGCTGACGACCATGCACGCAATCGCCTCGTCACCTCATCCAAAGGATGCATTACCGATGATTTGATGCCGCAGGGTTCACCATTGCGCCAACTCTACGACGCCCCGGTTTTCCGGAGCTTCTTGTGCGATGTCCTTGGCGAAGACGCGATGCACCAATACGCAGACCCACTATCTTCCATCAACCTGCATTTTGCTGAAAAGGGCGAGGAGCTTGGCTGGCATTTTGACAACTCGTCCTTTGCCATCACCTTGATGGTGCAAGCGCCTGAAAAGGGTGGGCAGTTCGAATACGTTAACGCCGTTCGCGATGCAGATTTAGGCGAAATGGGATTTGAGAAAGTTAATGAAATTTTGGACGGAAAGGCGCCAGTGGAAATTGTCGAGGCCGATGCCGGTACACTGGTCTTCTTCCGGGGCCGCAACTCGATTCACCGGGTGGCACCGAATGAAGGCGATCTAACGCGCATTCTCGCAGTGCTTGCTTATAATGCCGAACCCGGTGTCGAACTTTCTGAAGCCGCCCGAATGACCTTTTATGGTCGATTGAGCTAAAAGTAGCTCACCGCGATCGCCTCGCCCCGCAATGTAGATAATACGAGAGCAACCTGAAAGCTGACATTGCTGCGACGCGCAGCATCAAGTAGTTTGGGCTCGGTGCAGACGTGCGCCCAAATATTGCGAGCGACCGCAATGCGGACAAAGCAGCCACCGTGAAACCAGCTTACGTGCCCCTTTCACCACCCCAGTCTTGTTGAGCGCTAGATGTAATTCAAAACTGGATTTCAGTTTTGCGTGAGTTTAGTCTCCCAACTTTAGGAGGGTGTGTTTATGAAACGAAGACTGGCCGCAATACTTGCGGCAGATGTCGTTGGTTACTCGCGCCTTGTCCGCACCAATGAAGAACGAACATTGCTTAAATTGCGTGAACTTCGGGAAAATGTTGTAGAGCCCTCCGTTGCAAAACACGAAGGTCGAGTAGTCAAATGGATGGGAGACGGAGTATTGACGGAGTTCGCCAGCGCCGTCGACGCAGTTTCATGCGCCTATGATATTCAAAAATCTATCCATTCACGCAACGGAGAAGCACCAGGCGATCACGAGATTACTTTTCGTGTCGGCATAAATATCGGCGACGTTGTGGTGGAAGGTGACGACATTCATGGCGATGGGGTAAATGTGGCTTCAAGATTGGAGACGCTGTCCGATCCTGGCGGAATTTGCATTTCGGCCTCGGTCCATGAACAGATCAAGCACCGCTTGGATGTGCCTTTTCAAGACGCGGGAGCTCAGCAGGTAAAAAACATTGTAGAGCCAATCCGCATCTGGAAATGGACGAACTCGGCAAATGATGACGCAAATACTAAAAAGTCCACCCCAGCTTCAGGGTTGATTTCAACCCCGAGTTTGCCAGAAATTCCGTCTATAGCGGTTTTGCCGTTCGACAATATGTCAGGTGATGCAGAGCAAGAGTACTTCGCAGACGGCATGACAGAGGACTTGATCACCGACCTCTCAAAATTGTCTGGCTTGTTAGTCATCGGTCGCAACTCTTCCTTTGTTTACAAAGGCAAGGCAGTAGATCTGCGACGCGTCGGCAAGGAGTTGGGGGTGCACTATGTTCTTGAGGGCAGTATCCGCAAGGCAGGCAACCGGGTTCGCATGAACGCTCAGCTAATTGAAACCGCGAATGGAAGTCACGTCTGGGCCAATCGCAGAGACGGAACGCTGGAAGACGTTTTTGACCTGCAAGACGAGATTACAAGAGAAGTTGTCGACGCGCTGTCTATACAGTTGCGGGAAGGTGAGGAAAATCGTCTTGGCAGTCAATACACAGAGAATACTGAAGCGCGTGACTGGTTTCTGAAAGGCCGACTGCGCTATCGTGAACCGGGTCCGCAAGCCAACGCCGAAGCGCAGGTAATATTCACCAAAGCGTTAGAAGCTGACCCAAACTTCGCCTATGCTATGGCAGTTAGAAGCTACTTAAAATTCCATGCTTGGTTCTTCAAGTGGAACAGCCACCACAACGCGTTCGACGAAGCATTGGCTGAGGCCGAACGTGCCGCCAAGATAGACCCTAACCTTGCTGCCGCTCACGCGTTTCTGGGTTGGATGCATATGTGGGGCGATGGGTTCAATAGAGCTCTTTCTGAGCATGAAACAGCCTTATCACTGGACCCTAATTCCTCTGATGGACATCTGTGGCAGGCTTCTTCACTTATCTACGCGGGAACACCGGAGTTGGCAATTGCGCCAATGGACCGGGCTATGCGGCTAGAACCACATACTCCGCCCATTTACCTTCTGAATTATGGTCACTTAATGTTGCAGCTTGACCGCTATGAAGAAGCTATCGAATACTTGCAGGCAGCAATACGAAACGCGCCTCAGTTTCCTATGAACTATATATTTTTGTCGGCGGTGAAAACGGCGCAGGGCAAATTACAAGAAGCAGAGGAAGCCGGTTCGAGGCTTCTCAAATTGATCCCTGTAGCTACGGTATCCACACTGAATTCCCAATTGCCCTACGCAAAGGAAGAGCACAGACTAAAGATTGTGGCGGGCCTGAAAGCCGCAGGATTGCCGGACTAATGAGACGTAAAGAAGCCCGCTCGAGGCTCGATGCGGTCATTTTCCAAATCGTGTAAGATTTCCACTTTGAAGACATTGCAGACTTTTTCCTTGTGGCAACCAATCCTTAGACTAATGTAGCAGCAACACGATATGACTTTCATCGGCTCTCCACTGGATTAAGCAATATGGCAAAGCATACCGTCTATCATATCCCTGTATGCCCCTTTTCTCAGCGCCTTGTGATTCTGTTGGCACTTCGAGGTCTGCAAGATGCAGTTGAATTCCGCGTCGTGGACATCACGAAGCCTCGCGACCCAGAGCTTCTAAGGAAAACACGAGGAACAACGGCGCTTCCAGTTCTCGAAACCGTGGAAGGTCAGATTGTAAAGGAAAGTCTGGTTATTCTTCGTTACCTTGACGAAGTACTTGAGGGGCCAAAACTGCGGCGCTCTAACCCTGGCGAACACGTAGTGGAGTCTATGTTGATTGCCAAGGAGGGTCCATTCACAATGGCAGGCTATGTCTATGTCATGAACCAAGACCAAGGGCAGAAAGATGTGCACAACGAAAAGCTGCTTGCACTGTACCGCGATCTAAACGACTTCCTGCTTGCCCACAATCCGGACGGCGTATTCTTGTTTGATGATTTCGGATTAGCAGAGGCGGTTTTTACGCCGGTATTCAAGCGTTTTTGGTTTCTTGACTACTATGAGGATTTCGAATTGCCGATTGGCGACGAATATGCCCGTGTCAAAAAATGGAGGGCTGCCTGTTTGAAACATGCAGCGACTGAACAGGTGACGGAAGAAGAGATTCTCAAACTTTATTATGATTACGCACTGGGCGCTGGGAACGGTGCCTTGGTGGACGGTCGAAATATGTCCAGCTTCACGTTTGAACCACATTGGAAAACCAGACCTATGCCTCCGCGGGACAAGTACTCTGGATCGGTTTCAGACGAAGAACTTGGTTTGGTTGTCGCCAATGCGGGACTAGGACCAGCCCCCACAAATTAGGCTTACCTAAATCCAACCTCCTGATAGCATTCTTCATGGGTGAACGCTCGCCCAAGCAATCGGCTTGAGGAGGTTGGGAAGAACTCTACAAATCACTTTTTGCCTGCAGATCAAACGGAAGTTTCGTTAATGAAGCGAACGTGGAGCGGCAAAGTTTTTTTGGATTTTCTCAAAGTAATGTATGATCTCAAATTGTTGGGACTTTAAACGAGTATTTTATAGTTGACCGGTTCACACCCAACGTTGGGGGGACAAAACATGCATAAACTAATCATAGCTATTTCAGCTATTTCTTTTCCGTTTGCGGCGATGGCCGAACCGAGTTTGGAACGTGGTGAATACCTCGTCCGTGGTCCTGCAGCGTGCGGAAACTGCCATACACCTCAAGGACCAAATGGGCCTGATATGTCCAACGAGTTGGGCGGTATGATGGTTGAAAAGAACGACTTGATGGAGGCCTGGGCTGTCAACATAACACCCGGTAGCCGGGTTGCGGATTGGAGTGACGAAGAGCTTGCCCGAGCGATACGCGAAGGTATTCGTCCAGATGGTACGGTCATAGGGCCGCCTATGCCGATCGGCTTATATCGCGGTCTGAGTGACGACGACGTCATGTCGATGGTTATGTTTCTCAGAACAATGCCTGCAAGTGGCAATGAGACGCCCGGTTCAACGTATGGCTTTCCACTTCCTCCGGACTACGGTCCGCCGATTGATACCGTTTCATCGCCACCGCAAGGCGCAACTGTCGAATATGGCGCATATCTCGCAGGGCCAGTCGCGCATTGCACGGAATGCCATACGACATTCGGCCCCAAGGGTCCTATGTTCGAAACTCATCTTGGCGCAGGTGGGTTCGAGTTCCATGGACCGTGGGGGGTATCCGTCGCTCCCAATATCACGAGCCACGAAGATGGGTTGGTCGGATATACGGAAGAAGAGCTGAAAACCATGATCGTTTCGGGTGAACGCCCAGACGGGACACAAATGCAACCGCCGATGGGTTACGCCTACTATGCGACAATGGCGCCCGAAGACCTTGAGGCTATCGTGATGTATCTACGCACCATTCCACCTCTACCTGATCCTTAACTTTTCTTATGGAAAATCGCTAGGACTAGCACACCCGAACTCAGCTTTGCGTTCGGCTTGTGGGGCCACCGAGCGAGTTATATTCGTTTCCGCTTTGGGCTCGATCCGGTCATCTGAGTCTTTTCGTCAGATGACGGCTCTGAAACGGATGGCGGTCATTGCTGGTGGTCATTTCGAGAAGTTTCGCCTGAAGTTCTGCGTTGAACGGCAGTGGACGTTCGCTGAGATCTTCTGAACGGCAGACTTGCGGACTTTCCCGACCTTCGGCTGAAATGCTCCAGAAGCCGCATCCGGCCCATTGCAGTCATTCGTCGTGAAAGTTCTCGCCGCATTGCGGCTCCACCGATCCAGCCATTCGCTGCGCCGCCAAAGTGATCGTGCAACTCAAAGTCCGATGGTCATGATTGTCCTATTCGCTTGGCATTTAACCTTTTGCGTACCAGCCGTTGTCAACATAGGTTGCATTGCCGTTCACAAAGCTGGCCTCATCAGATGCAAGAAAAACCACCGCCGCGGCCACTTCCTCTGGATAGCAAATGCGTCCCTGCGTTGCCGCCATCCCAGAGTCTTCCCATTCCTGTCCGGCGGCGTCCAACTCTGCTATTTCCTTGAGGCCATGCGCCGTTTCAACAAACCCAGGGCAGACCGCGTTACACCGGATGCCCGCATCGCGATATTCGGTTGAGATCGTGCGCGCCAGTTGAAGAACCGCGCCTTTTGACATGCAGTAGACTGACTCCAACGCATAGCCCAGTTCAGCCGCAATAGACGAAGTAATCACGATTGAGCCGCCGCCATTTGCGCTCATGTCCTGAACCGCACGACGGCAGGTCAGAAAGGCCGATTTCACGTTTACATCCATCAACCAGTCATATTCTTCTTCGCTGGTTTCATGCATCGCTTTGACGATGATGGTTCCTGCGTGATTGAACAGGACATTATAGGGTCCAAAGGCTTCAAGGGCAGCGTCAAAGGCAGCATTGATCTCGGCGTCCTTGGTGACATCAGCATGAAAAAATGCCGCCTCACCACCTGTGTCGCGGATCATGTCGACTGTTTTCCGACCCTCTTCATTCTTGATATCAAAGATGCTGACCTTGGCACCTTCTTCGGCAAACATCAGCGCGGTGGCCCGCCCCATTCCAGTGGCTCCCCCTGTAATCACGGCAACTTTTCCCGCGAGGCGGCCATTGGGTGTCTTGAGGCTATTGGTCATATTGGTGCTCCGTACAGAAGTTCAGATGCATTCTCCGCCATCGATGACCAGCGCATGGCCCGTCATAAAGGTGGACATGTCGGAGGCCAGAAACAGGATTGAATCGGCCATTTCTTCGGTCGTGCCCCAGCGTCCCATCGGAATGGTTTCAGACACGTAGCTTTCTAGCTTTTCGCGCCCGCCCATTTGCACTTCGAAACCGGCGTTAAACGGCGTGTCGATAAAACCCGGACACAGGGCGTTAAAACGAACATTGTGTTTGGCATAATCTGCGGCCATCTGACGGGTCATGGCGACCACTGCATGCTTGGTAGTGGCATAGGCAATCATTTCGCGGTCGTATTGCACACCCGAGTTTGACGAAGTGATGATTACACTGCCACCTCCCTGCTCGCGCATGGGACCCACCGCAGCGCGAGCCGCGATAAAATGCGACCGCACGTTCAATCGCCAGGACATGTCCAAACCTTCAACGGGCACCTGCTCAAGGTTGCCTTCAATCTGATAGCCAGCGTGAGAGTGCAGGACATCAAGGCGCCCGTAAGCTTTGACGACTCTGTCGACCTCGGCTTTGACTGCCTGATCGTCGGTGACATCTAGCCCTCTCGAGGCCGCCACCAGCCCCTCGCCATGTAAGTCTTCGACCACATGCGCAGCCTTGTCGGCATCCAGATCTGTCACAATAACTTTGGCGCCATGACGGGCCATGGCCATTGCCCCTGCCCGGCCAATTCCTGATCCGGCGCCTGTCACCAGAACAACCTTGCCGCCGAGTATCGGAAAAGGTCGGGCCTTAAGAGATTTTTCTGCAAGGGTCATCGGGACTTTTTACCTCCGCGTTGCAGCAACAACTGGGCGGTAATCAGCAGTAACAGAGACACCCCCATCACCATCGTTCCAATCGCGTTGATTTCAGGTGTCACACCGCGTCGGATGGATGAGAACACATAGATCGGCAGCGTCGTTTCTGAGCCCGCCACAAAGAACGCGATGATGAAGTCGTCGAAGCTAAAGGTGAAACTCAGCAAAAAACCCGCCAGGATGGCCGGAAAGATCATCGGCAATGTCACCTGTCGGAACGTTCCCATCGGCGTGGCGTAGAGATCCGAAGAGGCCTCGGTCAGCGCGCGATCCATCCCCGCGAGCCGTGCCCGTACGATAATTACCACAAGCGCCATCAGGAACATCGTGTGGGCGGCGATCAGCGAGCCGATGCCCATGCGCAGCTTTGGCGGCTTGAACCCGTCCGGCCAAATCGCCGCAATCAGCGGGTTCAGTTGGTCAAATACGGTGACCAGCCCGATCAAAGTGGCGATCCCAATTACAATGCCGGGGATCATCACCGCAACATAGATCAGCAGATCAAAGGTAGCTCGCACGGGACCACGAATGCCCTGCAGGGCGACGGCGGCCATGGTGCCAAAGACGCTGGCAAACAGCGCCGAACAAAATGCCACGATCAGGCTGGTTTCCAGCGCGTCCATCACGAACGGATTGGACAGCGCCTTGCCATACCATTTGGTTGAGAACCCCTGAAGCTGGCTCGCGTGTCGACCGGCGTTAAAGCTGAACAGGGCGATGACACCGATAGGAATGTAGAGAAAAAGGTAAACGCAGATTGCATACAGTCTCATCGCATAGCCTCACATAATCGATACGTCTTCACGGCTTGCGCCGAGGCGGCTAATCAGCCGCATGTAGATCGTGACGGTAATCAGCATGACGACCACAAGGGTGACAGCAACCGCCGACCCATAGGCCCAGTTGCGTGACTGCAGGAACAGATCGACCAGTGCATTGCCAACAAAGAACACTTTGCCACCGCCCAGCAGAGCCGGGATCAAGTATTCGCCCATCAACAGGATAAAGACGAGCATGCAACCAGTCGCAATGCCGGGCACCGAAAGCGGGAGCGTGATCTGAAGAAAGGTCTTCCACGGCTTTGCGCCCAGATCAGACGACGCCTCGAGCAGGCGTTTGTCGAGTTTGTCGAGGCTGACATAGATTGGGAACACCATCAGCGGTAGATACCCATAGATAATCCCAACCAACACCGCAAACGGCGTGTTGATTAGGCGTAGTCCCTCAATTCCGACCCATTCGAACAAGGCAGGTATCCCGCGTCCACCCAGCAGGAAAATCCAAGCGTAACTGCGGATCAGGATCGACGTCCAGAATGGCACGATCACCAGAACCAACAGGATGGTTTTCCACCTCGGAGTCGTTTTGACAGCGAGAAAGTAAGCCAGGGGATAGGCGATAAGCAGCGCCGCCATGGTTCCTAACGGCGCCAACGTCATCGTATTTTTGAACGCTGCCCAGCGTGCAGGAAGGTTGGTGTATTGTTCCAAAGTGAGAGCGAGCTCAACGCCACCTGACGAGGCTCGCTCTCCAAAGCTAAAGATGAAGACAACTGTTAACGGAATGATCAGCATCACGAGGAACCAAGTTCCCGCAGGTGCCAACAACAACCAGTTGCGTGTTCTATTCGTCATGTTGTCTTCACCTTAGTTCAGATCAGGCCGACTTGAACCGAGCCATCAGCTCGGCGCGGTTCGGATCGGTCAGAGTGACTGCGGCCCCGAATTCCAGTGGGCTCAAAAGCTCCTGAGCCGGGAAGATGATCGGATCATTCTTCAACTCTTCGGGCAGTTGATCATATGTTCGGGAATCTGCCGTCGGATAGCCGTGCGCCAGCACTTCTTTGACGTTAACATTCGGATCCAGCATGAAGTTGATCAACGCATAGGCCGCTGCCTTGCGCTCGGAGCTTTTGGGGATCGCCCAGTAATCGCTCCAGATTTCGCCGCCCTCTTTGCCAAGCACATAGGCGATCTCGGGTATGTCGGTGTTCAGCTGCTTGCCGTCGCCGGACCAGCAGATGGTCAACCAGGCATCCCCATTACGCATACCCGGCTGATAGTCCGACGTAATGGCAAACAGATGTGGCTTCACGTCAATCAGCAGTTTCTCGGCATCGGCCAGCTCTTTCTCGTCAACCGAATTGAACGAATAGCCAAAGGCGTTCAGGGCGCTGCCAATCGTGGTCAGCTGATAGTCGTGCACGATGGTACGACCCGAGAACTTGCCCATGGTGATATCAAAGAACTCTCGCCATGATGAAATCGCATTTCCACCATTGTGCTTAGTGTTGACGGCCATGCCGGTCGATCCCCAGTTCTTGGGAACACCATAGAGCTTACCGTTGACTGAACCTGCCTCAGCGTAGCGCGCATCAAAGGCCGACGCATCATAGTTCGGCAACATCGACGTATCCAACGGTTCGATCAGATCCTCTTTGACGTAATCTTCAAACGTGTAGTTGGTGGGCACATAGACATCCCAACCGGTGGCACCGGCCTGCAACTTGGCTAGCATTTCTTCGTTCGAGCCAAAGACGTTGACCTGCACATGTGCGCCCGTCGCCTCGGTAAAGGCGTCAAAGTTGGCCAGATCATGATAGTTCGGCCATGTAGCCAGAACCACGCGATCACCAATATCGCCAGCATATGCAGGTTGTGGGCGCAAACCGGGCACCGAGGCCCCCATCACAGCCGCTGCCGCACCAAGGCCGGTTACATTCAGGAAATGGCGCCGCGTGATTGAGCCCTTCCGGTAGCTTTCCAGCTTCTCCATGAACTCCTTCTTGGAGATATGGTCGATGGTCTTTGTCATTTTCTTTACTCCCTTTTGCATGGTTGTTGTGGACGTCGTTAATTTCGGTCGAGAATGAGCGCCGCCGATGTCTCCCACGAGACCAGGGCTTTGTCGCGGACGGCAAAAGCACCTTCGCTAAGGTCCGCCTGACGCGGAGCGAGTACGAGGAAGTCACCAAGGGTTTCGTGCGTCACCAGGTATTCAGTGTGTTCGCCAAGAAAAATTCGGTTGTGGACTTCGACCTCAAGACCTTTGCCCTGACGGCGCAGTTTCATTTGTTCAGGGCGCACGCTAACGCACACCTCCTGCCCGTCGACAAGACCATCACCGGGCATGCCCTGTATCCGCATTCCATTGTCCAGAAGCACCTCAGACAAGCCGTTCGTCGAACGCTGAAGTTTGCCATTAAAGAAGTTGGACGTGCCTACAAAATCAGCGACATAGCGAGAATTTGGGCGATCATACAACTCTTGCGGGCTACCGATCTGCACAATTCTGCCGTCCCGCATGATGCAAATGCGATCGCTCATCGATAGTGCCTCTTCCTGGTCGTGTGTCACCAGTACAAAGGTGATACCCAACTGGCGTTGCAGATCCTGTAGTTCGATCTGCATCTCCTTACGCAACTTGCGATCAAGCGCGGCCATGGGTTCGTCCAGCAACAGGAGTTTGGGCTCATTGATGATAGCGCGGGCCAGGGCCACGCGCTGTTGCTGGCCGCCTGACATCTCCCAGATCTTGCGATCCTCAAAGCCTGCCAGTTGCACCACATCAAGGGCTTTGCTCACCCGTTCCGAAATCTCTGCCTTTGGTATGCGCGGGCGGATCTGGCGTAACCCGTACCCGATGTTTTGCGCCACGGTCATATGTGGGAACAGTGCATATTGCTGAAACACCATGTTCACCGGACGGTGGTGCGCCTCGAGCGTGTTCACCACCTTTCCATCCAGCAACACATCCCCTTCGGTGGGGGTTTCGAAACCTGCCAGTATCCTCAAAGCTGTTGTCTTGCCGCATCCGGACGGGCCTAGAAAGGAAAGGAACTCGCCCTCGGCAATCGAAAGGTTCAAATCACTGGCGGCCAACACTTCGCCAAAGCGCTTTGTCACTCCACGCAGTTCTGCGATCGGTTTTTTGCCAGCTGGCTCAACCTCGCCAACATATCCCCCGTTTTCCATTTATTTCTATCTTTTTCCGATTTGTTGACTACTATCTATATTGGAAAAACTGTAAGAAAAACTTGTTTCAGTGTATATACCATGTTTTTAGTATATCAATCTGAATAGCAGGGCGCGGAGGAGGATCATGAAAGCTTTGTACGAAGCAACCGGCACGCTCATTGACGCTATCGGCTCAGAGAGCTTTGCACAAACCTTGTCTGATACGCTGAGGCAGATCACCCCGTTCGATTACACTGTTGTATTTGGATATTTTGGCCAAGCCCGCCCTTTGGATTTGTATGACGATTTCCCAAAAAATAAGCGCAAGGTCTTTGTTGAGGACTATCAGGAAGGCCCATACTTGCTTGACCCATTTTATCTTGTTTGCGAGACCGATTTCGTTCCCGGACTGCATCGAATTCGCGATCTGGCACCGGACAGGTTTTTTCAGGGCGAATACTATCGCAGCTATTATGCCCGAACCGGGCTTGCGGAAGAAATGGGCTTTGTGATCCGGCTTCCTGAATCCGCCAGTGTGGTTGTTTCCGTGATGCGTGAGCAAAAGGCTTTTTCAGCCAAGGATTTCCGACAACTCAATGAGTTTTGGCCCATTGTGCAGGCGACATGCAAAAGACACTGGGACGATCTTGCCAACCGGTTTGGATCTGTTGAAGGCGAGGTAGCAGATGATGATCTTTATCAAAGCGTGGCCCTTGCTTTTACCAATTTCGGACAGGGTGCCCTGACACCAAGAGAACGCCAGGTCGTCGAATACACGCTCAAAGGTCATTCCGCAGACGCTGTGGGGCGCATCCTCGAAATTTCCCCCGGCACTGTGCGTATCCACCGAAGGAATGTATATTCAAAACTGCAGATCCGATCTCAAGGTGAGTTGTTTTCGAAGTTCATAGATGAATTGGTTTCGGGCGGACACTCATCGTTGTCGTCCAAATCACTGAACGCTAACTGAAGCCGATCGCCTTGGAGCGTACTTGCTCCAACTTCTTTTCACGAACGGTGAAGGCGAGGCAGAGCCCCTGCAAAACATAAAAACGTCTGAGTGTTCTGTGGGGTGTGAAGAAAGCATGCTCCATATTCGAACGGGACGCCTCCTGAGGCCTCATTCATCCATCTCGAGTGACCGCTTTTCTATTTTGGCTTGCATTTCATGCGCCTGCAGCGAATGACTGCTTTCCGCCCTTCGTGACGGATGCCGCACCTTTCATGAATGAGCAGATTGGGCTCGATGCGGTCATCTGAGCATTTTTGTCGGATGTCCACAAAGCGATTGAAACCGGACTCTCAATACCGGTCGGCTCCGCGACAACGTCTGCTTTGGAGCGCCACTGACCGCTTGAGCTGGAACCGGTCGTTGGTTTGAACGGGAACTACTTCCTAGTTGCGGGACAAAGCCGTTGTCCGTGGCCGGTGGAGCGATGTCTGCTACCGATGGTCAGAGGTCTTTCACTCCATTGAGAGTGAGCCGCTTGCAGCATCCACGAAACATCACGAATGCCCTATGCCGCCGTTTGACCTGAACAAAGTTCTAAAACGCGATCTTGTACCGGAGACTACTAGCAAGCTCCAATGCATGTGGTGTTAAATTCGATGACATTGTAGCCTTGCGTGTCAAACAGCTCGGATAAACAGCGCCTGAAATGCTTTGGGCATCTAAGCCATTGCACTTGAGAACCTGATTTGAGGAATACCACCGTGAGCACGGTTCCCACTTCTTGGCTCATTTCGATTCTCGCGGTTTTCGTCGCAGTAGCAGTTGTCAGCAGACCGCCGCTGCCCGTTGCTGCGCGCGTACTTTTTAGCCTTGCACTTGGCCTTGTTGCAGTGGTCACCGTCTTTGTGGGATTGAGATCGGAATATGGGATTGATGGGCTGAGCCGGATACAGCCTCATATTGCGATACTGATAGCTCCCACGCTATGGCTTGGTTTTCAATCACTTGCGTCAACGACCGGGTTCCCAACCCGAGAGAGGCTTCTGATGGCCGCCATTGGTATTGTGATTGGGCAACTTGCGCTTTTTCTACCAACGGCCTGGTCCGCTGATTTGGTCGTGATCGGCACCAATGCCATCTGTGCCATTTTGCTGGCGAGGATGTTGCGCCAGCCGCCGGAAGCATTTGTTCAGGTCGCCCCCAACAAATTTCGCATGACCAGGCTTGCGTTGCTCTTTGCACTCCTCTTCATCGCCCTGATCGTTGCGGCTGATATGATCTTTGTTGCGGTGCTTTCTGCAGGCAATGCAGGGGTCATCCAGCTGCTGACAGGCATATCAGGTGTGATTGTTACGGCCGTCTTGCTCTGTGCGCTTGTCGGTGTGCCAATTGTCCTTGGGGGCCAGACGCGGCACGCTTCAGGCGCTCCCGCGGCAGAGCCTCCTCTGGAAGAAGATCAGGACCTGTTGCGCAAGCTAGATCAGCTGATGGCAGAACAGCATATCTTCAAGGACCCGGATCTGACGCTCGCGCGGTTGGGCCGGCGGCTTCACTGCCCCGCACGAAGCGTATCAAAAGCGGTCAATCGCGTTCACGGAGAGAATATTTCTCGCTATATCAACGGCTTTCGCGTGCGCCATGCAGCAATGCTGCTAACAACCACTGATCTGCTCGTGACAGACATCATGTTAGAGGCCGGATTCCAAAGCAAGTCCAGCTTCAACACGGAGTTTCGTCGCCTGACCGGCCAAACTCCTTCTGCCTATAAACGCCAGGGGAGCGGCGACAAATACGTTCGCAATCGCGATTTCAAACGTTCGGAAACGTAGATCCGGGCGCGGGTTTCGCACCTTTCAACTTTCTTGTTTGCACAACCCACAAGCTTGGGACAGCAACCATGAAAGGAATTGTCATGAAACTCAGAACGCCAAAAGGTTAACTGGCGACCATTGGATTGGCGGTCAGCCTGATTTTGATCTCCGTCGCAACAACCGATGTTGCAAACGCCGAAGCGATCACCAAGCCGGAAAGCGACATCGCCGTCATCAATATTCCGCACCCAAAGGAAGGGAATCTTTTGATGCTGCGCGGGATTGCCGGCAAAGGCACCGCCTCGTTTCGCATCAACAGTGCTTGTCGCACGATGCCTGTCCGTTTTGTGGCAGGTGACTTTACTGGTGAACATATCGATGTGGGTCGAACGGGATCGATCCGAATTGTCATCACGAACCCCAATGTGATGCGCGAACTGCTGGCAGGGCGGGATCTGATCAGCGACATGGTGCGCGCTTCATCCGATGCCACGGATCAGGGGGCGGACTTGTTTCTTGCGAAAGGCCTTTCGGCGGACACCGGATTTGTTATCAACCCAGGCCGAAACCTGTTGGCGGATATGTTTGGTTCTCGCAAGACAGACGTGGACTGCGCCAGCCTTTCTACAAACCTTCCATAGACCAGAACATGCATGCGCAGCTGAAGCGAAGGACGGAAGACAAACTGTGTGTTTCCTGGGTTTCACGCTGCGCACATTTCTACGCCAAACAAAAAGAGAACTGATCCAGTGCAAACCGAAACCACAAACCCGAAGCTTCCCGCCATGTACCAGTTGATCCCCTTGCTGCGATTAGTAGGCTTTGCGATTGGGCTTGCGGCCATCGCTGCTTACGGCTGATGGTTGAGGGCGCTCGGTGAAGACCGCGCGCTATAGACTTCAGCGATTGCTTGGCCACAAGACCGCGTGATGACCAGACCAAACTCCGTCAAGTACTTCAAAAGCAGTCCCGAGGTCATTCGTCCAACCGTGATACTGATCGGCATCCTAGCCAAATGGCTTGCCGCACAGGTTGATTAGCGGCCATTTGTGCGACTTGCATCATCCGGTATTTTGGGCTCAAACCGCTAATTCGCTGCGACCCATCCCAACGACCGCTGCGCTGACGAAGCCGCCATTCACTGCATTGCTTTGATGATACCCAGCGGTCACTTCGCCCGCTTCAAAAGATGACAATACCTGAACGTTGTTTTATCCTTGCTTTATGAGAGCTCGCCTTGCTGTGATCTTGATGGCTGACCTGGTCGGCTATACGTCCGCGATGGAGGCGGATCAGTCGCTCGCAATCGGGCTGGTCCGCGAACTTCGGGATAAACTACTGGAACCAGAGGCGGTACAAAGAGGCGGCGAGATACTGAAGCGCTTGGGTGATGGATGGATAATTGCCTTTCCTTCAGTATCAGCGGCAATCGAAACCGCTCAGTTTGTGCAGTTGGCCTTGGTCGACCATGAGAAAATCAGGCTTAGGATGGCTGCGCATCTCGGGGAAATTGTTCAAGACGAGGCCGACATTTATGGTGCCGGTATAAACATCACCGCACGCTTGCAAACTGAGGCTCCACCTGGTGGTGTGATGATCTCCGAAGACCTTAAGCGGCAGTTGGACGAAAAGCTTTCAGCGGGCTTCAGCGATGCGGGTAGATTCGATTTAAAGAACCTTGCCAATCCTGTAAATGGGTTTCAATGGCGGCCCGCCACACAGCGTGAAATTGAACTCACCGAATTGCCTTCCATTGCAGTCGAGCCGGTCACAAGTGCTCCCGAAACGAGAGAGACGCTTGAGGTTTGTGCTGACCTGCAGGAGCAGTTGGTTCACAGTCTTTCGCGCCGCACTGGTGTGCGTGTAATTGCAACAGATTCAACATCCGAGACCGAAGCAACTTACAGCCTGAGGTGCAGGTTGCGCTGCCGGGAGAGCGAAGCAAGGATATCGTCCAGCCTTACCCGGTTGGGAGATGGACAGGTAACCTGGTCGCGCTTCTTAAACGGAGAGTCTGAAGATTTGTTTGAATTAAGCGACCGGGCTGCAGAACAGCTGTCAGACGATTTACGTCTGCAAATCAATGCGTTTGACGGTGACCGGCTTAATGATATTCCAGACGATCAATTGAGCCCTAGTGAGTTGAGATCCCGAGCGGCAATGCTGTTTTACCGTGCCACCGTCGAGGACTATAGTCATGCGGGTAAATTACTGGAGCGAGCGCTTGGACTTGATCCCGAGAACGGGTCCGGGCTTGCAATGTGGTGTGAAGCCAAACTCTACCCCCTAGAAGCATGCTATCGCGAGGCTGATCCTGATTTGCGTGTGCGGATCATTGAATCTTCGAACAAGGCCGTTCAAGCTGCGCCTCGCTCTGACTACTGCTGGTATACGCGGGCGCAGGTACGCGCGCGCCTCGCGGGTGATCTGCATGGCGCCCGGAAGGACATTGATAGGATTTTCCGACTGAATCCCAGCTACGTTTTGGGTATGGAGGCGAGTGGTTACACCGAAGTCATTGCCGGCAACTGGGAAGCTGCTCGGAAGAGTTTAGCGAAGGCCGTGAGTCGTTCCACCGAGGATCCGTTTTTGCCGTACCGGCTTTATCCCCTTTCGATTGCACACATGATGGCGGGTGATAACCAACTCGCGATCGAAGCAATTTCAGACGCGACTGAAATGCGCCCCTACTGCAGACACTTCTGGTTAGTGAAGTCGTGGATACTCAGGAAGTCGGGAATGCTCTCCAACGCGGAAACTGCTGCAGAACGTGCGGAAGCGCTGTCAGAAAAGGCGGATATCCTCGCACAAAATCTTCATCTGCCTGACCACATCAGAGAGGCGATAGGGTTGCCAGGTGATCCGATCCAAGCATAGAGGCCTAGATGGGTTACTAGAGCATAGGCTAGTAATCGAATGGCAGACATGTAAGACATTCTCGGCTTTCGATATTCTATCGCGACCCAACCTAAAGCGCGCTATCTACATTCACCGCGGGCGATAGGTTGCGCCATTTTTTAGGGTCGATTTGGGTTCTCTGCCGTCATAAGACGGTTTCAATCGGATGACGGGTTCTCATGCTGAGCGGTCATTACTCAGTAGATTCCGTCAACTGCGTTATCGTGATTCAAGGGCGACAGGAGGATTATCCATATCGCATCTGTTCTGGCTCGACCACGAGGGTCTCAACCGCATCAAGAACATTTTCTCGAAACCACGCGGCGTTGCTGGGCTCCACGACCGCAAGGTTCTCAGCGGTACCATCCATATCACCAGCAACGGCCTGCGATGGAGGGCGCACCAACCAAGTAGTCACTTTCGTTGCCGGGATTGACGGGCACTGCGTTGCCTGAGCCCATCATGCGCTGAACAAGGTGGTCGAGTAGGCTGGCCTCTTCTGCATCGACCTTGCCCGCGAACATGTCCAAGTCATTGGCTATGTTCTCAAGGGTCTTGGTCCGGTCCTGCATCTTGATTTCGACACCCTGCTTGGTTTCCTTCACACCATCGAACACGAGGCGCGCGGCGGGGCTGAGTTTGCGGGTCTCTGCCATGCGGGTGATTTCGATCCCCATGCCGGAACACTCAGGACAGGCCGGGTTTGGCGGGTCTGTGAGGCGATAACCGTAGCCGCTTGCGTCGTCTGGGATACGCGGGTCTACGATTGCACCTGACATTGCGCCGTCGCGCTCATTGTCGTCGTGGAACAGGAAGAACACCTTTTCAGCCTTGCGCTCGGTGAACTCCCGCTCTGTCTTCCACCGGTACTGATGGTCGATGCCGTAGCAGTAGCGACAAGGCGCGTGGATGTGCTGTGTCAGTTCGTTTGGGTCTGACAGGGCGATTTGCGTCCAGAGGTTCACAATGCCCTCTGCATCCAGCATGGTCTTGCTCTCAACCTGTTTGCGACCCTCAGCGATGGCGCGGGCAACCTTAACATTGCTTAACAATCGCGAACCTTGGGCCTATGCTGATCCTTCTGCATATCCGGCGTCGATTGCGGCCTTTTTCGCGTTCGGATCAGCAAGGTAGGCAAGCACAAAGGCCCGCTGACGCGGGTTCAGGTCGAATTGATCGAGCCGGGTTGTGTCTGCCAAGGCTGGATTGTCGGTTGTGCTGCTCATTCCGGGGCGGTGCCTCTTTCGCCTCAAGATCGACCGCAGGATAGGCGCGAACTCTGCATTAAGCAACAAACTGTAAAGGCGAAAACCCTATCATCAGCATCAATGTATTTGTTTACTTGTTACTTTAGTGACCTTTCGCCGACCTCGAACCTGACCTTATCTTGACTTCCGTACTCTATTTTATTGTTTTAAATCTATAATATATCTGACCTTATATTGACCTTGCGCCTGACCTTTTGGGTTGCGCCGGTTTCTTGTCAACATGTTCACTTTGTTGTTGCTTAATGCAACATGTTTACTTTATAAAAGAGACCAAGGAGAACTCGCATGGAAAAGATCATGGGTCGAGAAAGTGCCTAACCCTGAGCTTGTGATCCACCAATGCAACAAAGAGTGGAAATGGCACTCATCAAACGGATCATCCCCCAACAAAGTTCGTCGAACCTGCAGTTCTCAACCGATACGACGCAACCTCCCACAAAGCCCAATTGATAGACTCCGCGGCAGATGCGGTTCACCGCACAGCAAACCCCATAGAAACCGCCAATGCGGGCCCCACAATGACTCCAAAGATCGATCATGAAGATACGCATTAAAGAAATCCGGCAAGCCAAAGGGCTTACTCAGGACGAACTTTCAGTGAAGGTTGATTTATCTCGATCTTATTTGGCGCAATTAGAAAAGGGAAAACGTCCACTCACCACCAGGAAGCAAGCTATTATTGCCGCAGCCCTTGATGTGGAGCCAACTGAGCTTGTAGATTTCAGCGCACCTGACAAAGACGACGAGGCGCTTCTTCTCGAGGCGTTCCGTGCCCTTTCCCCCGAACAGCGAAAAGCTTGGCTCGAATGGGCAAAAGTAGCTAAGGGGTCCGCCCTGGAAAAAGAGTGAAATCTCTATACACCATGCCAATCGGATCAACCGATCTTTTGCACCGAGAAAAACCGTAAATTGAAGATTCACCGGGGCACGGGCTGCAAGATGGTGAAGGTCGAAGATCTGGAAAACCTGATCGAAGGAAAGGCCGCATAATCGGCGGGTAAAAAAACTCAGATGTGGGGCAGCTTCAGCTTCCCCCTTTTTTATTTCTTTATTTTATTAGCGCTTATCGGGTTTTTATGGAGCGGGTAGCGGGAATCGAACCCGCGCGTTCAGCTTGGGAAGCTGACAGGCTACCATTACATCATACCCGCCGCTTTCCTTGAGATATCACCAGTGAGGAGACAGGTTCAACCCGACTATGGGTAGATCGTACGCAATTTGTCATTCCGTTCGCGCGCGCAAGCTGTCGATCAGTGATTGGTCGACGTCGAGGGCTTCGCCGGCAGCCTCTATTGTCCGCTGGTCCAAGTGTTGCGGGTTTAGGTCAACACCATCTGCGAACGCATCAACAATGGCTTGCATCGCATTGATCCGGGCGAATTTCTTGTTGTTCGCTGGAATGACATGCCACGGAGCCACTTTGGTCGACGTACGCGCCAACATTTCATCAACCGCAACTTCGGCAATGTCCCATTTCTCACGGTTTCTGAAATCTTCGTAGGTCAGCTTCCAGCGTTTCAATGGGTTTGTCAGCCTCTCCGTGAAACGGCGCATCTGTTCCTCTTGCGAAATATGGAAGAACAGTTTCACGATCCGCGTGCCGTCATCGACCAGCATCCGTTCAAAATCGTTGATTTCCTGATAAGCCGCGCGCCAGCGTTCTTCGGGCGTCAGCTTTTCGATCCGCTCGACCAGAACCCGGCCGTACCAGCTGCGATCGAAGGCAGAGATCGCACCCGAGGGCGGCAGACGTTCCCAGAACCGCAGCAGATAATGCCGGTTGAGATAGTAGTTTCGGGGGGCTCCGATAGGCCAGACTTTGAAACTGCGCGGGTCCAGAGCCTGGCTGACCCGGCGAATGGTTCCCCCTTTGCCTGCTGCATCCCAGCCTTCAAACACCAAAACACCCTTGAGCCCGTGAAACAGATAGGCTTGTTGAATTCTGGCAAGCTTGGCCTGCAAATCAATCAACTGGTCGAAATAATCTTTCTTGTTCAGACGCTTGCTCAGGTCCGCCTCCGAGAGTTTCGGGGGATGATGTTTGCTCATGTTGCCACCTGATCCTTGTTCGATTGATCGGGCTATTGTGAAACCTTCTGCGCAATCGACATTGATCAGGGTCAAAAACAACAAAAGGCCGGGCGCTGGGCCCGGCCTTTGGAATTAGTTTGGATCAGATCAGGCGCGGCGGCGACGACCACCACCGCGACGGCCACCGGCGGCACCGGCCTCGTCGGGCGCTTTGTTGAACCGGATCCACTCACCGCCATGGGGGTCATTGTTGGTCAACAGGTTGGCGGCGCGGATGGCCTCCATTTCCTTACCGGCCCGCGGCTTGGTCGAACCCAGCCCGAACAGCTGGCAGAAAGTTTCATCATCCATGTCCGCAGGCAAAATTACGCCTTTGGCTTCGATCTCGGCCCTCTTCTCGGCAATTTTCTTGGGCCCTGTTGGCAGTGCAACGGGGTTCATGATGGCCGAAGTCATCCCGGCGCCCATCGCCATCGGAAGGAAAGCGTTGTTGATGCCATGACGGTTCGGCAGACCAAACGACACGTTGGACGCACCACAGGTGGTGTTTACGCCCAGCTCTTCGCGCAAGCGACGGACCAGAGCGAACACCTGCTGACCCGCAGTTGCCATTGCACCGATGGGCATGACCAGCGGATCGACCACGATGTCATGCGCGGGGATGCCGAAATCGGCAGCGCGCTCGACAATCTTCTTGGCCACTTCGAAACGCACATTGGGATCTTCCGAGATACCAGTGTCATCGTTCGAGATCGCCACAACAGGCACGTTGTACTTCTTGACCAGCGGCAGAACCAGTTCCAGACGCTCTTCTTCGCCCGTGACCGAGTTCAGCAGAGGACGGCCTTCAGCGGCTTCAAGACCAGCCTCCAGGGCACCGGGAACCGACGAGTCGATGCACAGCGGCACTTCGACCAGACCCTGCACCATCTCGACGATCTTGCGCATCAGCGGCGGCTCGGTCTCGTTCGGGTTAGGGTTCGAGTTGTAGACAACGCCTGCGTTGATATCCAGAACGGTTGCGCCTGCCATCACCTGCGCCAGCGCGTCTTTCTCGACGGTCGAGAAATCACCCGCTTCCAGCTCGGCCGCCAGTTTCTTGCGGCCGGTCGGGTTGATCCGCTCGCCGATCACGCAGAACGGTTCGTCAAAGCCCAGAACGGCAGTTTTTGTTTTTGATTCTACGACTGTACGGGTCATGTCCGTTCCTTAGGAGTTTACAGGCTTTGCCGAAGCGCCGCCGTTATTGATCGCCCAGTTGGCGTTGGTCTTGATCCCGCCCAGCGGAAAGAAGTGTACGTTGGTGATATTGAAATCCGGGTTGGCCGCCTTGTGCTCGGCCAGTTCAGTCACAACGTCGGTCGGCTCATAGGGCAGCAGCAGCTTGGAGACGTCCATGGCGCGCTTTTGCAGAACCTTCAGCGACGGACCGACGCCACAAGCGATAGCGAACTTGATCAGCGTCTGCAGCTTGGCCGGACCTGCGATACCGATATGGATCGGCAGATCGATCCCCGCCTCTTTCAGGCTGTCGGCCCAAGCGATGATCGGCTTGGCGTCAAAGGCAAACTGGGTTGCCAACGCCATTTCGGCATCGGTGGTTTCGCTGAACTTTTGCTTCCAACGCAGCGCGTCGTCTACGTTCTTTGTCGAACCGTCGGGGTCGATGTCCTTGTTGCCCTCGGGGTGGCCTGCAACATGCAAACGCTTGAAGCCCGCCTTGTCAAACAGACCTGTTTCCAACAGTTGCATCGAGCTGTCGAAATCGCCGTGCGGTTTTGCGACGCCGCCGGCCAGCAGCAGTGCCTGATCAACGCCCGCTTCACCCTGATACATCGAGATCCAGTTTTCCAGCGTCGCGGCATCCTTGATGATCCGCGCCGGGAAGTGCGGCATGACAGGGTAGCCTTCTGCCGCAATACGTTTGGCGGTCTTGACCATATCCTCGATGGGCGTGCCCTCGATATGGGCGATGTAGACGCGAGTGCCCTCAGGCAGCAGAGCGCGGAAATCGTCGACCTTTTCAGCGGTTCGCGGCATCACCTCGATCGAATAGCCTTGCAAAAAGGCTTCGACGGTCGGGTTCACAGGGCCCGTTTCGACCGCATCACGTTTCTTGAAGTTCAGCAAAGCCATTTCGGCCTCCCATAAAAGTCTGGGCTCACGCCCAACCGTCGTTGGCGATCAGAGCTTTGATGCGGTCCTGATCGTATTCCGTTTCCAGACGCACGGCTTCGGCTTCGGCAATCTCGGACGGGTCGCCGTCGACTGCAAAAGGTGCGGCCTTGCGCCATTCGGCCAGATAGGCATCACTGTCTTTGGCGTTCACCTTCATTGCGGCACGGTCGATGGCTTGCTCGAACCGTTCTTCCAACTGCCGCTTTGCGCCACGACGGCCTTTGCCGACGATGACCTGAGCGGGAATGTCGCGCCAGTAAACGATGGTAACGTCAGGCATTGTTGTGATTCCTCCTAACCCAATGGGCCGGTTCTAAACTTCAATGTAGGCTTGGGTCGGTCGATTTTCGACACACGGCGCTTTTCCAGCGACGTTTTTGCCCAAGGTGGTGTACCGGGCTTTTAACCAGTTTCCAGGCAAACGCGCATATCATATTTCTCATCGTCTCTATGAAAGTGCTGCATAAAAACGAAAAAACCCGGACGGAAAGTACCGTCCGAGGCAAGATTTCAGGGGTCAGATCGCTTCAACCAACCAAACCGCCATCTTCGCGGGTAATGGCGATGATCGCCGAACGCGGGACCGAGTCGCCGCCCTCGGGCCAGTGGCTGTTGCCATCTTCGCCCGGGTGCTGAACGCCGACAAACATTGTACGGCGATCCGGCGACCAGCTTAGGCCGGTGATCTCACATTCGTTCGGACCGACGAGGAAGCGGCGGATTTCACCGGTGACTGGATCACCCGCCAGCATCTGGTTGTTGCCTTGACCGGCGAAGTCACCTTCGTTGCCATAATTGCCGTCGGTTTGGATCCACAGCAGGCCATTGCTGTCAAATTTCAACCCGTCGGGCGAGTTAAACATGTTGTCGGCGTTCACGTTCTGGGACCCGGCATAGGCATCTTCATGCACAGTGGGATTGCCCGCAAGTACATACAAATCCCAGCCAAAGCCAGCGGCAGTATGATCGCCGCCATCCGGGCGCCAACGAACAATCTGACCGTAGTTGTTCTTGTCCCGCGGGTTCGGACCATTGGCCGAAGTGTCATCACCCCCGGCGTTTGGTTTGACTCCACGGTTCTTGTTGTTGGTCAGGCAGCAATAGACTTCTGGCGCGTTCGGGTTTGACGCAACCCACTCCGGACGGTCCATGGTTGTGGCACCAACCGCCGAGGCGCCTTGACGCGTGTGGATGCAAACCTCGGCCTGTGACGTAAGGCCGGTGGTTTCGGGCGTCAGCGCCAGCCACTCACCTGTGCCATCATCGTTGAACTTGGCCACCGAAAGCGTGCCATTCTCAAACAGCGCATTCGTGTCCACTCCGGCTGCGTAAACGCCATCGGAAACGAAGCGGTACAGGAATTCACCACGCTCGTCATCGCCCATATACACTACAACACGACCGTCGTTGTTGACCACAGTATCCGCGTTCTCATGCTTGAAGCGACCCAGAGCGGTCAGCTTGCGCGGGGTCGAATTCGGATCGGTCGGATCAATCTCGACGACATAACCAGCGCGGTTTGGCTCATTGGGGTCTTTAGCAACGTCGAAACGGTCGTCAATTTTGGCCCAGCCATAGCCCCAATCGCTGGCTGATACGCCATAACGCTTCAGTTCCGGGCTCACTTCGTGGTTTTCGTCCTCAGCCGAGAAGTAGCCGTTGAAATTCTCTTCACAGGCCAGATAGGTGCCCCACGGCGTCTTGCCGTTGCCGCAATTGTTCCAGGTCCCTTTGCAAGCTGTGCCCGACGGATCGGCGGTTGTTTTCATAAGGTCGTGACCTGCTGCCGGGCCAGTGATCGTCATGTCGGTCTGAGGTGTAACGCGGCGGTTATACTGACTGTCCTTCACGATGCCCCACCCGCCATCCGCGTTGGCGATTTCAACAACCGTAACACCATGCGCCATCATGCCTTTGGCAACGTCGTCGTCAGATGCCGCCTTGGCATCAGGATTGTTGCCCCAAAGGATGTCGCGGTTGGTGTATTCATTGTTCACAACCAACAGAACATGACCGTCATGGAAGAATACATCCTGACCATCCGTGTTGTCGCCAAAGGCGCGTTCCTGACTGGCCGCGGTGCCTCGGGTGGCATGATCGAATTCAGGCACATCCGACCACAGCGGATCACCCCAGCGTACTATGACCTCGGCCTTATAGCCCGAAGGCACAATCACTTCGTCGGCCGTCGAAACCGGAATCGCTTCGAACGAGAAACGGTCTGCTGCAGCGCGCGCACTTGTCGGCAGAATCGAGCCGCCAACGGCAGCGAAGCTGCCCATCGCCAAGACGCCACCCATAAAGCCGCGACGCGACAAAGCACGCTCGACGACGCGGTCAAATTCGCATTCTTCAGGGCGTGGATTTACAACTTCATCGTACTCATCAAAGGAAAGGGTGCGATCGTCTTTCATGGTAACCTCCGTATCTGGCTGTAAGTTTTTAAAGAATCCTGCAGAGGGTTCTGTGGATGCCCATCGCACCTCAGTATGAACGGCTTGTGACACTCACGGTAATTTCAAAATTGAATTTGCTTGCGCCTCGGCGATCCCCCGCCTAGGGTCAAACTAACTCGAAAATCGGAGGGCGTGACAATGGCGCCCAAGCGTCCCAAAGGTGCGGGCGCGTTCCCGAAAGCGGTCGAAAGCCCCGCGCCGGCAAGACCCGATCCAGATGCGTTGTATGCGGCGCTGGATCTGGGGACAAATAGCTGCCGCATGTTGATAGCCCAGCCCAAGGGCAGCGGGTTCCATGTGGTAGACAGTTTTTCCAAGTCCGTGCAACTGGGTGCCGGGCTTGAACGGACCGGACGTTTGTCGCGGTCATCGATGGCGCGCACCATTCAGGCGCTGCGAATTTGCCAGCAAAAGCTTAAGCGGAACAAGGTCAAACGGATGCGTTTGATCGCAACCGAAGCCTGCCGTCGAGCCAAGAACTCGCGCGAATTCATCCGACAGGTGAAGCGGGAAACCGGACTGACGCTTGAAATCATCCAGCCCGAGGAAGAAGCGCGTTTGGCGGTGATTTCCTGTGCTCCGCTGGTCTCGACCAAGACCGAGCAATTGTTGGTCGTGGATATCGGTGGCGGCTCGACCGAGTTGGTTTGGATCGACATTTCGTCTATTGCGCGACGTGACCGTCCAGCAGCAATCATGCGCTTGCACAATGGGTTTCACACAGCCGACAGCCCATTTCCGGCGGCGAAGGTCGTGGACTGGATCAGCGTTCCCCTGGGTGTCGCCACCTTGCGCGATCAATTCCACGACGTCGAAGATGATGCGGCCCGCTTCGCCCTGATGAGCTGGTTTTTTGAAGAAAACCTGGCCGATTTTGCACCCTACAAAGACGAACAAACCCGCGAGGGGTTTCAGATCGTCGGCACCAGCGGCACGGTCACAACAGTTGCGGCCTCGCATCTGGGGCTCAAGCGGTATGACCGGACCAAAGTGGACGGCCTGCGGATGACCAGCGATCAGATTGACAAAGTCATACGCGGGTATTTAGAACTCGGCCCTCATGGGCGGCGCCGGGACCCTCGGATTGGGGATGACCGGCAGGCCCTGATCATGTCCGGCTCGGCCATTTTGCAGGCATTGCTACGCTGCTGGCCCACCGACCGCCTTTCCGTGGCGGATCGTGGGCTGCGCGAAGGCCTGCTTTATGCGCAGATGAGCGCGGACGGGGTATTGGAAGACGGACCGTTCTGATGGCGAAGACACCGACTGGAAAAAACAACTCGGGCCGCGGGCAGCGCGACCTGAAGGTCAAGGTCAAGACGGCGCGCGGGCGCAAGCTGAGCTCAACCCGTTGGCTTGAGCGGCAATTGAACGATCCTTATGTCAAGCGTGCCCAATCCGAGGGCTATCGTGGGCGTGCCGCGTATAAGATTCTGGAGTTGGACGACAAATTCCGTTTTCTTGTACCCGGTGCGCGCGTGGTTGATCTGGGCTGTGCACCCGGTGGCTGGTGTCAGGTGGCCGTCAAACGCGTGAACGCGCTGGGCGAGAAGTCGGGCAAGCGGATCGGTACTGTGCTGGGCATTGACCTGCAAGAAGTTGAACCGGTCGCTGGGGCTGATATCCATGTGTTGGACTTCATGGAGGATGACGCCGACCAGAAGGTCAAGGATTGGTTGGGCGATAAGGCGGATGTGGTTATGTCGGACATGGCTGCCGCATCATCGGGGCACAAACAGACAGATCACATGCGAATCATGGCGCTGTGCGAAACCGCAGCCTATTTCGCTTTTGACGTGCTGGAAGAAGGCGGCACGTTCGTCGCCAAGGTTCTGGCCGGGGGTGCGGAAGGTGATCTTCAAAAACTCCTTAAGCAGAAGTTTCAGAAGGTCGCTCATGTCAAACCGCCTGCATCGCGCTCAGACAGTTCGGAAAAATTTGTTGTAGCAACAGGATTTCGAGGGCAAAGTTAATCTTCGAGCGTAATGCGATCCTGTGTCAGGCATTGCTCGCGTAAAGACGCTGCAGCCATACCCTGCAACATCAGCGTATCGCCATGAGACACGTAAAGTGCCGCCCGCCCACGTAGCTCTTCAATCCGCTGGGCAAACGAAACCGAACTTAAACCCTGCATCTTCTGTTTCTTGGTTTCTTTGGACATAACTCACCTTTGAACACACATTTGTAATGTCTGTAGCGTGAAATTCTGCCGTGAAGATGGAACAATTCAGGCGGCGATGTGCCGGGTCAGGGGCCAAGCTGTTGCGATAACTGCTGCAGGTTCGGGTCATTTGGCAACAGGTTCAAAGCCTCACTCAGCACCATACGCGCAGCATCAGGACCGCGATTTATTTGCGCCAGTTGCACCAACATGGGCCACGCTTCGCCTCTTTGCGGGTCTAAAGTTACGACTTCTCGAAAGGCCTGTTCTGCAGCAGGCGCATTGCGTAGCGTCAAAGCCATGCCCCCCAAAACAAGATGGGTTTCCGGGAAATCCAATCTGTTCGCAATCGCCTGCTGCCACTCTGACATGCCCTGTCCGGCCAGCGTTTGTTGCTGGGGCGTGAGAGCTTGCGGCGGTATCGTCAGGAATTCTTTCGCGGCAGCGATGCGCACATTGCGCAGCGGGTCGGACAACAATGGTTCCAATCGCTGCACCTGTTCGGAAGGGCTGGCCTGACGCTGCAAGGCCGCTGCATTGGCGCGGATCAGAGGATCATCATCTTGCAACAATGAGGCGGTCGCTTGAGCCAAATCCGGAGAAGCGAAGGGTTGCAGCAAATAGGCGGCCGTTGCCCGCACTATCCCCGCATGTGACGTGTCCATCGCAACGGCAAGCAATCCTTCGGGCGTGTCCAGCCTGCCCTCAAACGCGGCTTTGAAGACCGTACCAAAATGCGGGTCTCGGTGTGAGGCGTCCGGGAACCACCCTTCGATCTGATTTGCTGCCCAGTCCTGATCCTGATCTTCATGACAATCGGTGCAAGCATCGACGCCCAACCCCAGATCGGGCCTTGGGATGCGGAAGCTATGATCGCGACGCCCATCGACGCCCATATAGACCCGCTCGATCATGTGGCAGCTTTTGCACTGCGCGCCGTCACTGCCTTCTGAATGTTGGTGATGCGCGGGTGTGTCGTATTCCTTTGCTGTAAGAGTCGGAAAGTCCGGGTTCCCTACTGGGGAATGACACTGAGTGCAAACACCGTTCCCTTCCGCCTTCAACCCGGCGCTGTGGGCCTCATGACAGTTCATGCACCCGACGCCCTGCGCATACATCTTGGATTGCAGGAACGAGCCATAGACATACACCTCATCCAATATCTGCCCGTCCGGGTGGTAGGATCCAGGGCGCAACAGAGCCAGGTTGTAAGCGTCGTGATACGGGGTGCCGGGCACCGGGTTTCCGTCGCCATGCGCCTCACGTCGGGAATGGCACCCGGCACATTGCTGAATTTCTGCCTCGGTCTGGCCTTTGCCCCAGTTCATCAGAAAACCTGCCGGTCCAAGATTTTCAGAAGTGCCCTGCCCTTTCACCCAATCGATATGCGCGGAGCCCGGACCGTGACAGGCTTCGCACCCGACGCCGATCTCAACCTGTTGCGACGAATAGGTTCTGGATTGAGGCAAATAGCTCTTTTCAAACCCTGTGGCATGGCATTCGGCGCAGCGGCTGTTCCAATTCTTGTAAGGACCCGTCCAATGCAACCCGTCATCCGGTGGCAAGTCCTGATCGGGATAGAGATGATACCATTGCTTGCGCTCGGTGTCCCAGACCACGTCAAAGCTTTGCAGACGCCCCGGTTCGGTTTCGAAAAGGTATTGCTGCAATGGTTCAATCCCGACGACGGAATGCACATCGTAGTCTGTTGTCACACCGTCCAGTTCGGTGACACGTGCCGTGTATTTACCTGCGCCTTCGCCGAACTCAACTTTCATCCCCTCAAGGGAAAACTGGGTGCCGTCAAAATCTGCGACCAGCGCGCCGTCATCTACATCCGTCCAGGCCAGGGCGTGGTGTGAGGTGGCCCAGGCCTCGGCTTCTTCCTGATGGCAGTCAGTGCATTGTTCCGAACCGACATAATTTTGAGCCTGCGCCCCGCCCGCCAGCATCAGGCAGAAAGAAAGAGCTACATTTCTCATGACTTGCTCCCGTCTGCTGCGTTTTTCAGGTCGATCAACGCACCATTGTATTCCGCCCCGAGGATCAGCATCGCCGAGCACAGATATAGAAAGATCAGCGCCGCCATAGCACCAGCCAGTCCTGCATACGTGGCGCTATAGGTGGCAAATTGGCTGATATAGATCGAAAACGCCCATCCTCCTGCCGCCCACAAAGTCAAGGTGAGTATCACCCCTGGCAGAATTTGCGGCAGGCTGTGCCGACGCGTCGGCAGAATCAGATGCGCCAGCAGGACCGTACCCACCGGAACAGCCACGGTAAATGTCCAGCGCAGGCGATCCACCGACAGCCATTGTGTTACGGCCACGTCCGTATGCTCGGCCACAAGATTGGTGTAGACCGGCAAGATCACCTCTACCGTGGCGATGATTAGGATGGCGGTACCCCCAAGGATAACCAGCACCAGACACAGCAGCCGCGTTTTCCAAAACGGCCAGCTATCCTGGTCGTGATACGCTTGGTTCATGGCAGCACGCACTGCCGCCACTCCGTTTGAGGCAAAATAAATCGCGAGCAGACCACCCAAAGTGATGACCCCCGTGCCCGATCCGGCCAGAACCGCACGCAGTTCAGCCACAATGGGATCGGCGACATCTTTGGGCCAAGCGCCAAAAAGCAACTCGATCAACTCATCGGTCATATAGCCCTGCGATAGTGCGCCGGCCAACGCGACAGTGAACAGCACAAAAGGAAACAACGCCATCATCAGGGACATGGCGACATGGCTGCTCATGACGGCTCCGTTCTTTCTGCCGAACCGGCGCAGAGCCAGCAACAGGCCCTGAACAAGTCGGCCAAACAGGGGATTCGCAATTTCGGTCATCCTGCAACCCTAACCCGCCGAAATAAAACACAGAACCCGTCATCGGTACCAAAGTGACAAAAGCGGCCGACGGGGCGGCGAACACATTGCATCCAACCAGCCGCACGTGCAGGATTGGGCAACTCAGGGCCGTAGCGGCCCAAGCCTCGTCGAACACACAGGAGGGCAAATGACCCCGGATCAGAGTGACACCGATGTTCGACCCAGGTTGCGATTGTCCGTTGTTCGCGACACATGCATCATCGCAACACTGATTGTGCTGGGCCTTTATGCCGGGGCGGCCTTTTTGATCCCGCTGGCCATGGCGCTTTTGATCAATGTCCTGATCATCGCGCTGAGCGACCGTGTCGTGGCCCTGACCCGTGCACCGGTCTGGCTGGCCAATATCGCCGGTGTCACAGTGGTTCTGGTGGGTTTGTTTATGATCATGTACGTGCTGGGCAGTCAGGCCACGCAGTTTGCGCGGTCGATCAGCACCTATGAAAACCAGTTCGACGGAGCGGTTGAACGCGTTACCGGCCTGGTTGGCAATGACGTGACTAGGTTCATTCGGGACAATCTGGTCAATATCGACATGAACTTTGTCGGTCGCCTGCTTCTGGGCAGCGCCACGTCGCTGCTGAACCAGTTCTTTCTGATCAGCCTCTATGTCGCCTTCCTGATGGCCGAGCGCTTGGCCTTTCGCAATAAGATACAACTGGCCGCCGGAGACCCCAAAACCGGAGCCGAGTTTTCAACGATGTTGGACGCAATCTCGGTCAGCCTTCAGCGCTATGTCGGTGTCAAAACACTGATCAGCCTGATTACCGCAGCCATCAGCTATACTGTATTTCGCACTCTGGGGCTGGAGTATGCGGAAACCTGGGCCGTTCTTACCTTTGCGCTGAACTTCATCCCGTCCATCGGATCAATCATCGCCGTGTTCTTTCCAGCCATGATTTCGCTGGTTCAGTTCGACTCGATTGCCCCGTTTCTGATCATCATCTTCGGCTGCGGAACATTGCAGTTTCTGATCGGCAACTTCCTTGATCCGGCAATGCTGGGCCGGTCGCTGAACATGTCGACCTTTCTGGTTATTCTGGCCTTGACGTTCTGGACCACTGTCTGGGGCCTGATCGGAGCTTTCCTGAGTGTCCCTCTGACCGTGTGTATTCTCATCGTATTCAGTCACATTCCCGCGTTGCGCCCGGTTGCGATACTGATGTCGCTGGATGGCAGGTTGGGCGAAGACAACCGTCAGGCCCCTGCCCGCTGAACCATGCAGAAGCCCCTGTTCATCGGATCGGAAATCTACCGCAACTCCACCTACGGCTCGAAACACCCGCTGGCCATTCCAAGGGTTTCAACCGCAATTGACCTCTGCCGCGCGCTGGGCTGGGTGACGCCCCAGAACTACCGGGTCAGCCCCTGCGCGAAACCCTGCGCGTTAGAGACGTTTCATACTCCGGACTACATCGCCGCGCTGCAAAAGGCGGAACAGGAGCAGTACGTTACGGACAAAACTCGGGAGCAATACGGTCTGGGGACGTTGTCTAACCCGGTGTTTGCTGAAATGTACCGACGCCCGGCCACGGCGGCTGGCGGTTCGATGCTGGCGGCGGAACTGATCCGCGACGGCGGTATCGCTTTCAACCCGGCTGGCGGCACGCATCATGGTCTGGCAGGTCGGGCCAACGGGTTCTGCTATCTCAACGATCCGGTGCTCGCGATCCAAACGCTGTTGAATGCGGGGCTGGATCGCGTGGTCTATATCGACATCGATGCCCATCACTGTGACGGAGTCGAAGCCGCCTTTCACGGCTCAACAAAACTGCGCATGATTTCCCTGCACGAAGCGCGGCGATGGCCCTTTACCGGAACTCTCGACGATGACGCAGGCGGGGCCGCATTCAATCTGCCAGTTGATCGGAATTTGAACGACGACGAATTCCGCATGATCCTGGAACAGTTGATCCTTCCCGCCACCGAAGTGTTCAAGCCCGAAGCCATCGTCCTGCAATGCGGCGCGGATGCGGTGGCCGAGGACCCCCTGTCACGGTTGTCCCTGTCGAACAACGCGCATTGGCACGCCGTTGCCAGTTTGCGAGACATGGCACCCCGCTTTCTGGTTTTGGGCGGCGGCGGTTACAACCCCTGGTCTGTTGCGCGCTTGTGGTCCGGCGTCTGGGCAACACTGAACGGATATGACGTTCCAGAAGTTTTGAGCGCAGAGGCACAGACCATTCTTGAATCTCTGACGTGGTCGCGTTCTGCCGGAAAAAACCCTCCGCGCCATTGGATCGAAACACTCAAAGACAGCCCGAATTGGGGTGAAATCAGACCTGAGTTGAAAAGCGATCTGACCTATTTGTCGAAGCGAATTTCGTAAAGGACCCCGGAAATCAGGTCTGACAACTGGCGATCAACGCGCGCCGGTCCAGCAGTCGTACACGGCCATAGCCTAGCTCGATCAGGCCCAGATCCACCAGCCGGTGCAGGTTTCTGTGCAAAGTCGGTTGCGACACAGCAATCATGGCTGCCAGTTCGTCTTGCGACACGACAATCCAATCCTCGTGCTTCGCGGTCCCCTCATCCAGATGCAGCAAGCGCAGAACCAACCGTTTCTCGGTGCCTGTGACTGCAAGGTTGGCCATGATCCGTAAGGCGGTTTGCATGTTGTCATGGGTCAGCGCATAGAAATCGCGGATATATTCGGGGTTTTTCTGCACCATCCGCATGATGCGCGCGTTTGGAAAGAACACCGCCTGCGTCGCCTGCGTGGTGATCACACTGACCAGTCTTAATGCACCTGCAAACAAAGCCAAGTCGCCAATCCAGAACCCCGCGCCTTCGCGATGCAGCACAAATTCATGGCCGTCATCTGCCGGGGCGGTGATCTGAACACCACCGCTGAGGATCGCATAGACACCGTTTGCCGGATCGCCAAAATGATAAAGGGTTTCAAATGCTTCGACGGATTTTGCTATCCCGCACGCCGCCAAATCGGTCTGAAAAACAGCCGAACGCTCGCGGAACCACCCTGTGTCTTGCAACTGCTTCAGAATCTCCATTCATCCTCACATAAGTATTTCGCAATATAATCATATGATGAGTTTATAGCATCAGAACTGACTTAGACTAAGCGTGTTTGTTTCCTGTCGTCTTCCGTTCATTTCAGATGGGAATCAATAATTTACAGCCGCGTTCTTCAAATATTTCGAAGGTTGGCTTTTTCTTTCGTACTCCGAGCCTCGTGGCTCGCTCAGATCAGGAGCACATCATGTCACCACCCCGTTCCTTAACCGATACGTGGCGCATCGGGTTGCGCCGGTTTGCCGTTGCATCCGTTGCGTTGGCGCTGGCTCTGCCCGCGTGGGCGCAGGACCAGAAACCCAATATTCTTGTGATTTGGGGCGACGACATCGGTCAATCCAACATCTCTGCCTATACCATGGGTCTGATGGGATATCAGACACCCAATATCGACAGGGTTGCAAAGGAAGGCATGATCTTCACCGACTACTACGGTGAACAATCCTGTACGGCTGGCAGGTCCTCGTTCATTATGGGCCAGTCTGTGTTCCGTACCGGACTGTCCAAAGTTGGCTTGCCGGGCGCGAAAGAGGGCATGCAGGTTGCAGATCCAACGATTGCCGGCCTACTAAAAGCTCAAGGCTATGCAACCGGTCAGTTTGGTAAGAACCACTTGGGCGATCGGGACGAGATGTTGCCGACCAATCATGGGTTTGATGAGTTTTTCGGAAATCTCTACCACCTGAACGCCGAGGAAGAGCCTGAAAACGAAGACTACCCCCAAAACCCCGAATTCCGCGAACGGTTCGGTCCGCGCGGGGTCATAAAATCCAGTGCTGACGGAATGATCGAAGACACCGGCCCATTGACCAAAAAGCGCATGGAAACGGTGGATGACGAAACGGTTGCGGCCGCGCTCGAGTTCATTACGCGCAAGACGGAAGAAGGTGTTCCGTGGTTCGTTTGGTGGTCCGGCACCAGAATGCACTTCCGCACTCATGTCAAAGACGAGATGCGCGCAAAAGCCGACGAAATCGCCGGCAAGCATATGGATGAGTACCAAGCAGGGATGATCGAGCATGACATGCATATCGGCCAGTTCCTTGCCCTGCTGGATGAACTGGGGATCGCGGACAACACGATCGTACATTATTCCACCGACAACGGCCCGCACATGAACACTTGGCCGGATGCGGCAATGACACCGTTCCGTGGTGAAAAGAACACCAACTACGAAGGCGGTTGGCGTGTGCCGTCAATGGTACGCTGGCCCGGCAAAATCGACGCCGGCACAGTCAGCAACGAGATCATGCATCACATGGACTGGTTGCCGACCTATTTGGCGGTTGCGGGAAATCCAGACATCAAGGAACAGCTGCTTGAAGGGATCACCGTGGCCGAAGTTGGCGGCGGACGAGACTACAAAGTGCATTTGGATGGATACAACTTCCTGCCGTACTTGACCGGTGAAACAGATGAAGGCCCACGTCACGAGATTTTCTACTTCTCTGACGATGGTGACCTGACTGCGTTGCGTTATGATGATTGGAAAGCAGTGTTTCTGGAGCATCGCTATCCGCAGACTTTGCGCGCTTGGGCTGAGCCCTGGACCGAACTGCGTATTCCGTTGCTCTTTAACCTTCGCCGCGATCCGTACGAGCGGGCCAATATCACTTCCAACACCTATTGGGATTGGTACATAGACCGTGTTTATCTGCTGCTGCCGGCGGCAGAATATGTGGGCCAGTTCCTGGAAACCTTCGAAGAGTTCCCGCCGCGTCAGAAGCCGGGCAGCTTCACGATTGGCGACGCCAAGGACAAGATCTTCAGTCAGGTCGGCTCCAAGTAAATTCGCGACACCTGAACCCGCAGCACCTGAACGGCGCTGCGGGTTTCTTGTTTTAACCACGGTATTTTTTGCCAAAACATGCGTCGAAGGAAACAAGCCATGACAAGAGCGCCCCTAGCCTTGGCTGTTGCAGCCGTACTGAGTGGATTTGCAAGCGTCACGGCATTCGCAGATCCGCTGCCCTCATGGGCGAACTCGGAAACGCGGGACCGTATCGTTGAATTTGTCGAGGCGGTTACGGACCCTGAAAACGCAAGCTATGTAACCCCGGCAGCCCGGATCGCAGTATTCGACAATGACGGAACACTCTGGGCTGAACAGCCGGTGTATTTCCAGTTCATTTTTGCCATGGACAGGCTGTCTGAGTTGGCGGAACAGGATCCTTCGATCCTGTCCACACCTGCTTTGAAAGCCGCTGCCGAAGGTGATCTTGCGACCGTTCTTCAAGGCGGTCACGATGCGTTGATCCAAGTCGTCAACGCATCGCATTCCGGAACCAGCGTCGAAGAGTTTCAGGCCGCAGTCGCGCAATGGCTGGCCGAAGCCAGGCACCCGGACACCGGTTTGCCTTATGACCAGATGACCTATCAACCCATGGTCGAACTGTTGCGCTATCTACGGGATGAAGAGTTCAAAACCTACATTGTCTCAGGCGGCGGCATTCATTTCATGCGAGTCTTCGCTGAACAGGCTTATGGCATTCCGCCAGAGCAGATTCTGGGCACCTACGGAAATTCGACTTTCGAAAATGTCGATGGTGTCCCGACTGTGATCAAGGCCCCGGGCATTGCTTTTATCGATGACAAGGACGGCAAACCGATCAACATCGAACGCACCATCGGCAAGCGCCCCATTCTGGCCGGAGGCAACTCGGACGGGGATTTCGCGATGCTTGACTGGACCACCTCGGGTGATGGGCCACGTCTGGGCGTCCTGATCCACCACACAGACGACAAGCGTGAATGGGCCTATGACCGCGAAAGCCCGATTGGAAAACTGGTTGACGGTCTGGATCAGGGGCCAAACAAAGGCTGGGTCATAGTCGATATGGCGAATGACTGGTCACGGGTCTACACTGGAGGAAACTGAACGGCCAGAAAGGCTTAAGACCTCATGTGGACAGTGCTTGTTTCCGTCTTTGTTTTTGCGCTTTACGCCACTGCTTTTGTGTTTTCAGTCCGCGCGGCACAAACCGCGCGCACACCACAAGGTGCAGTTGGATGGGTTGTCTTTCTGATCTCTGCCCCGTTTTTTGCGGTGCCATTGTATCTGTTTCTGGGACATCACAGGTTTCGCGGCTATCGTATTGCACGCCAGCAAAGCGAGCGGGTTGTCGAGGGGATTAAAACCTTTGCCGACTACTCGCGACCTGATCCGGACACCATGTCGCTGAATCCGCGTCCGTTTGAGTATTTGGCACATCTACCGGTCTCCAGCGGTAACGGCGCTCAGCTTCTGGTCGATGGTCAGGCCACATTCGATGCGATTTTTCAAGCTATCGACAGCGCCCAGAATTATATTCTCATTCAGTTCTACATCGTCCGCGACGACACTCTGGGCCAAGAGCTTCAATCCAAACTTATGGAGGCAGCCAAACGGGGTGTTCACGTCCGTTTCATGACCGACGCCGTGGGCAGTTATGGTTTGCCCAGTACGTACCTGGACTCCATGCGGGATGCGGGAATTGACGTGGCGGACCCGCGACAGCAGCGCGGGCCGAACTTCCGGTTTCAACTGAACTACCGCAACCACCGCAAGACTGTGATCATCGACGGGGAAACCGGTTTCATCGGTGGTCACAACATCGGAGTCGAGTATCTGGGGCAAGACCCGCATTTCGGCCATTGGCGGGACACGCATATCAAGATGGCCGGACACATTGTCCGGCAATTGCAGCTTATCTTCACGGAAGATTGGCACTGGGCCCGCGACGAGGATCTGATCGACGATCTCGACTGGGCCGGGAGCGAGTCAGAGCAGAACATGAACGCGTTGCTGGTCGCAACCGGACCCGGAGATGACACCGAAACCGGCGCGATGTTGTTCTTTTCAGCCATCGCTGAGGCGAAAGAGCGGCTTTGGATCGCCTCCCCGTACTTTGTGCCAGACATCGACATCATGACAGCCCTGCAACACGCGGCGATGCGGGGCGTGGATGTGCGTATTCTTGTCCCGGATGTCATCGACCACCGCCTGCCCTGGCTGGCCGCTTTTGCCTATTTCGACGAAATCCGCGATTGCGGCGTGCGGGTGTATCGGTACACCGACGGGTTCATGCATCAAAAGGTGTTTGTCGTTGACGACACTTTGGCGGCCGTTGGCACCACCAATCTGGACAACCGATCCTTCCGCCTGAATTTCGAAGCCATGGCCTTGTTCTTCGATGCGCGCGCCACTTTGGCCGTCGATCAAATGCTAAGAAAGGATTTCGAAGCCAGCTATGAGCTGACCCGCAGGTTGGCACAACAACCAGCGCATATCCGGTTTGGTGCCCCACTGGCGCGGTTGTTTGCTCCGATTCTCTAGGTAAAGAACTTCTCTTGAAAGACGCGGGTCATCATGGCCACCAGATATGCGGTCGACAGACCAAAGGCCAACAGACCGGCAACCGAGGCAAATGAGCCGAAGATGCGCAAACCTTCACCCAAAACGATGTCGCCGTAGCCCAGTGTTGTGAATGTCACCAGCGAGAAATAGATGGCCGTGTTCCAATCCGGCAAAACCTCAAGCAGCACCCACACGATGGCCCATATCCAGACTTGAATCGTATGTGTCGCAATGATGAACGCCAAAGAAACGGCAATGGGTGCGGCGGTTGCGAAAAACACCCCTTTATTGGACCATTTTTTATCCCATTTTATGATCGTGACGGTACACCAGGTCAGTAGAAGGATCTCGATCACAAAGCAGATACCCAAAAAGGTACTGCCCCAAATGATCTGATGCAGCAACGTCATGTTTTTCGTCCTGATTTACGGCAGTGGATCATCGGCGCAGAATGACGGCTTGGGCAGGAAGGCACAAGCCCGGCCCGAAGCGATTTAACCTGCGGCGAATGGAACCGGGCGTTGGTCCACACTGGACAGTCTGGAAGTCTGACGCACATCCTGTGAAGAAAAAGGGCAGACCATGTTGTTGACCATCGACCGTGTTCAGAAAACCTACCGCGGCGGACGGCCTGTTCTGCGCGATGTATCGCTGGTTCTGGATCACGGGCAAACACTGGCGCTGACCGGGGAAAGCGGCAGCGGGAAGAGCACCCTGCTGAACCTCGCTGCAGCCCTGGACAGTTTTGATGGTGGAGAGATAACGCTCGACGGCACGGCCTTGTCTCCTTTGAACGATGCAGGTCGGGCCGAGTTGAGGCGCAAGCAGGTGTCGCTGGTGTTTCAACAATTCAACCTGATCCCATCCCTGACCGTCGCGCAGAACCTGTCGTTTCACGCCCGTCTTGCCGGTGTCGAAGATCCTGCATGGAACACCCACTTGGCTGAACGTCTGGGCCTGTCGGAGTTACGCGATCGCTACCCCGAGAATCTGTCGGGCGGTCAACAACAAAGGGTTGCCATCGGGCGGGCCATGGCCGCACGCCCCAAGCTATTATTAGCGGACGAGCCGACAGGCAATCTGGATGAAACCGCCAGCGCAACTGTGCTGGACCTGATGTTGACGCTTGTGGCCGATACCGGGGCGGCGTTATTGCTGGTGACGCATTCACAGCAGATCGCCGCGCGTTTGGACCGCCAGGTCAGACTGACCGGCGGGCGCATTCAATGACACGGGCCGTCATTCAGGCGCTTCTGTCGCATTGGCGGGCGCATCGATTACAACTGGCGACCCTGCTGATCGGCATCGCTTTGGCCACCGGATTATGGTCGGCTGTGCAAGCCATCAACGCCGAGGCGCGCGCCAGGTATGCACGTGCCAATGCTCAACTGGCAATTGGGCAATTTGACGAGCTGCGTGACCCGTCGGGCCCGATTCCGATCTCTCGTTATGTCGACCTGCGTCGCGCGGGTTGGCAGGTCGCTGCGGTTCTGGAAGGTCCTTACCGGGTCAGCGGGCGGACCTTGCGCCTGATGGGCGTGGACATGGTTGCCTACCCAGCATTGCCGGCCGTGACCGAAGCGGAGCAAAGCAAGGCGCCACCTGAGCCTGCCGACATGCTGACCGCTCCGGGTCGTGTACTTGCATCTCCGGAATTGGAGCCACTGCTGCAGGATCAGATCAACCTGCCCCCTATTCTTACTACCTCGGCCTTGCCCACCGACGTTATCCTGACTGACATCGGCGTGGCCGAGCGGCTTCTGAATCAACCGGGCGTCATCTCGAGGCTTGTTGTGCTGCCAAACCAACCGCGCGACCTGTTGCCGTTATCTCAAATCGCGCCGGAACTTGAGCGTGTGCGCCCGTCCTCACAAGTCGACACCGCGCGGTTGACCGACAGCTTTCACCTGAACCTGTCGGCCTTTGGTCTGCTGTCCTTTGCCGTTGGCCTGTTCATTGTAAACGGCACCGTTGGTCTGGCCTTTGCCCAGCGGCGCGGCATGATCCGCACTCTGCGTTCGTTGGGTGTTTCGATGCAGAGGTTGGTTTGGCTGGTCCTGACCGAACTGACCGTATTTGCGCTAGTCGGTGGCGGTCTTGGATTGCTGCTGGGTTTCTTTCTTGCCGGGGCGTTGCTGCCTGACGTCGCCGCCACGTTACGTGGCCTCTATGGTGCGCCCGTAATCGGACAGCTGACGTTGCAACCGCAGTGGGTTTTGGCTGGGCTCGCCATGGCGGTATTCGGAACCTTACTGGCCAGCGGTCATGCGCTGTGGCGTTTATCCAACATGCCTTTGCTGGAAGGGCCCGGCGTGCAGGCGTGGCAAAGCAATTCCCGCGCACGCCGCATCGGCGGAGCAACTGGTCTGGTCCTGATCGTCGGCGGGTCGCTGGCCTATGTCAGTATCGGAGGGCTGGTTGCAGGTTTTATTTTGCTGGCCGGGCTGCTGACAGGTGCCGCGCTGTTGTTACCTGCCCTTTTGGCTATAGCTCTGTCTGCCTTGGCACGCACGGCGCGTGGTCCGGTTGCCCAATGGGTCTGGGCCGACATGCGGGCGCAATTGCCTGGATTGTCTCTGGCCCTGATGGCGCTTTTGCTGGCACTGGCGGCAAATATTGGCGTGGGCACAATGGTGTCCAGCTTCCGGTTAACCTTTGTCGGCTGGCTGGATCAACGATTGACCTCCGAGCTGTACGTGACCGCGCGTGATGAGGACCAGGCGCACGCGATCACCGCCTGGTTACGCCCACAAGTCGATGCCATCCTGCCGATCCGCAATGTGGAACTGTCCCATGAAACCGGCCCGCTGTTCCTGTACGGCGTGGTGGATGATCCCGTGTATCGGCAACACTGGCCATTGATTGCCTCAACCTCCACCGTTTGGGATGATGTGATGGCCGGAGACGCGGTGCTTATCAACGAACAACTGGCGCGACGCGCATCTCTTTGGCCCGGCGATGAACTGAAACTGTCATCTGAACACATTCTGCCCATCGCTGGCGTCTATTCCGATTACGGCAACCCAACCGGGCAAGCGATCGTTTCAATGGCACAGTTGGACCATATCACACCGGGGGCCGAAACGCGGCGGTTTGGCGTCAGAATGCCGCCTGAAGACGCGACCGCCATGGCACAAACCGTGCGGGACCAGTTTGACTTGTCGCCAGGTACTGTCGTGCAGCAAGCCGCGATGAAGGCGCAATCGCTTGCGATCTTTGAAAAAACCTTCGTCGTGACCTCGGCACTCAACGTTCTGACCCTTGGCGTGGCAGGCTTTGCTATCCTGACCAGCCTATTGACCTTATGGACCCAACGCCTGCCACAGATCGCCCCCGTTTGGGCATTGGGTCTGAACCGCACGCAATTGGCCCGGCTGGAGCTATTGCGCAGCGTGTTACTGGCCGCGCTGACCGCGTGCCTGGCCCTGCCGCTGGGCTTGGTTCTGGCTTGGGTTCTTCTGGCGGTGATCAATGTGCAAGCCTTCGGTTGGCGTCTGCCGATGTTCACCTTCCCATGGGATTGGCTGTGGTTGTTCCTGCTGACACTGTTGGCCGCTCTGATCGCCGCGACGGTGCCCGCGTTTCGTATGCTGCGCCTGCCGCCTGCTGAATTGCTGAAAGTGTTCGCAAATGAACGTTAAGACCCTATTGCTCTGCCTATTCATCTATTTCCCGCTGCCACTGTGGGCGCAGGGATATGCAGGTCTGGGCGGATCAGCCGAAGGCTTTAACGTGCCCCAATCAGGGTATGCGTTTGATTTCCCCAAAGATCACGGTCCCCACCCTGCCTATAGGATCGAATGGTGGTATCTGACAGCCAACCTCAAGGGTGAGGATGGGCGCGACTATGGAATTCAATGGACCTTGTTCCGATCTGCACTGAAACCTTTTGAAACGGAAGGCTGGCAAAGCCCGCAAATCTGGATGGGCCACGCGGCCACAACAACGCCTGACGCGCACTTCTTTGCCGAGCGTCTTTCGCGCGGTGGGATCGGTCAGGCGGGTGTGACTGCTCAACCCTTTGAGGCATGGATCGACGAATGGCGCATGGCCGGGCCGGATTTCGGCACACTGACCCTTTCGGCTAACGGAGAAGATTTTGGATATGATCTGTCGCTGACCGCTCAGGGGCCATTGGTGTTTCACGGCGATGCAGGCTATTCGGTCAAATCCGCTGATGGGCAGGCCAGCTACTATTACTCTCAACCGTTCTATGCGGTTGAAGGCACTTTGCGCCTGCCGGACGGAGATATGCGCGTAACCGGTCAAGGCTGGCTGGACCGCGAATGGTCATCGCAACCTCTGGCTGCGGATCAAAGCGGGTGGGATTGGTTTTCGCTGAGTTTCGAGGGCGGAGACAAGATGATGGCCTTTCGGTTGCGTGGGGCGCGGGGCGATTTCACCTCAGCCACATGGATCAATGCCGACGGCAGCACCGAGAGGATCCCTGACGGTTCCATCCAAATGACGCCACTGCGCACCGATCAGGTCGCCGGGCGCGCAGTGCCGACGCATTGGCGCATCGCATTGCCGGACCGAGAGGTGGATGTCGAAGTTTTGGCCCTGACACCCGAGGCATGGATGGGCACCCGCTTTGAGTATTGGGAAGGCCCTGTCACCGTGACAGGCAGCCATGATGGTATCGGTTATCTGGAAATGACAGGCTACTGATCTTTGTGTCGCCACGCTGTCACACCTGGTCCTTATGAACGCCCGGCCAAGGAAACGTTACAGGGTCATACCGGGCGGTTGGGTATCCACGGACCGTTTTACAACCTGCCTCTGGATTGCCGCGACCCTGATGTGCGCGCAATTGTGTAAAAACGCCTGCCTCAGGGGCTGGACGCTGCAGCCGCCCTTGGGGCGACCGGCGCTCCTCCGGTAGATTATTATGTGCGGACGGCGGGCACGCGGTTGGCCCATGTGCATCTGCAGGACGCCGACGGATATGCCGACCGCCACTGGGCGCACGGCAAGGGGACAGTCAATTGGCCGGCCGTTTTTGAAGCACTGACAGAAAGCGCCCCGGACGCGCGTTTGGTTTTGGAGCTACGCAACAGCTGCGATGTGCCGCCTGGATTTCAACACCACTGCGCGTAGGGGCTGGCCGAATAATCAGCGGACCACGTAGACCGAAACAGTAGAATGCCGCACCACGCGCGCGGCATTCGGGCCAAGCAGATAATCCTTGAGATCCGGCTTATGCGCGCCGATCACGATCAGATCGGATCCGGCCCCTTCTGCGGTTTTCAGAATCTCCTGATAGGCTGTTCCCGTCGCAACAACATGGCGGATGCTTTCATTACGCTCTGCCCCCAAAGCCGAAACGCACAGCGCCGTTAGTTTGGCCTGAGCCTCCTCCAGCGCTTTTTCGTGGAAATCGGATTCAAAGAAACCGGACACCCAGCTTTCACCGAAATCCGGCAGCACGGTCACCACATCCAACTGCGCCCCTTCCAAATCCGCCAGAGCGGCCGCCTTTTGCAGGACGGGCGCATCAATTTCGCCATTGCTGATATCAATGGCGCACAGTACCGAACCAGTCATGCGAGCACCTCTTCTCTGGCGGCCCGGCCGCGTTGCAGGAAGGCGATGAAACCCAGAAGGATCATCGCAGGAATATAAATCAGCTGCTTCGGTGGCTGGCTGGACGGCAGGCTGACCGAGGTCAGGCGCACGGCCTCATCCCCATAATAGTCGAAGTTGCCAAGATCATCGGCTACTGGTGTGCCGAATAAGGGCTCTTCCAACTTAACCAGTCCGTCTTCGGGGATCAGCAGCAGGCCCATTGCCTCGACCCGTGCGGCGCCGCCTTCTTCTTCGCCCACGGTGACGACAACAGTTGTATCCACCATTTCAAGCGTGTCGAAATCGGGTCCGGACACAACCAGCCGAACTTCTGAACCCGGAAGTGCCTGACCGATTGTCTCTTCGAATGCAGCAGGCTCAACCAACTGGAACGGGGGCGAAATGCGATCCATGAAAAAGTCCGGCCTGAACAGGGCAAAGGCCACAAAGATCAGGGCAATGCTTTCATAGATACGGCTGTGGGTCAGGAAGTACCCCATGGTGCCAGCTGTGAAGACCAAAATGGCTATGGTCGCAAATATGGCGACTATGATACCTTCGACCCAAGTCACATCGATCAACAGCAAGTCTGTGTTGAAGATGAAAACGAAGGGCAACGCTACAGTGCGCAAGCTGTAGAAAAACGCCGTGAAGCCGGTCTTGATCGCGTCACCACCAGAAACAGCGGCCGCAGCGAAGCTGGCCAGACCGACTGGAGGTGTGACGTCCGCCATGATCCCGAAGTAGAACACGAACAGATGTACGGCGATCAGCGGCACGATCAGGCCGCTCTGTGCACCCAGTTCGACAACCACACCGGCCATCAACGAGCTGACAACGATATAGTTCGCCGTGGTCGGCAGACCCATGCCCAGGATCAGGCTGAGGATACCAACCATGATCAGCATCAGGATCAGGTTGCCGCCCGAAAGGAACTCGACCAAATCGGCCATCACCTGCCCTACACCGGTCAGGGTTACTGTGCCGACGATTACGCCCGCCGTGGCCGTAGCCAGAGCGATCCCGATCATGTTGCGCGCGCCGTCGATCAGGCCCTGCCACAGGTCGGCGATGCCGTCGATAAAGCGGTTATAGACATCGCTTTCACCCCGGAAGATCGCTTTAAGCGGTTTCTGGGTCAGCAAGATCACGAAAAGCAAAGCGGTGGCCCAGAAGGCCGAAAGGCCGGGCGATTTCTGTTCGATCATCAGGAAATAAACCAGCACGATGATCGGCAGAAGGTAGTGCAAACCGGCCTTGTAGATGTCGGCGATGACCGGCAGCGTGACCTCTTTGGCGTTTGGATCGTCGGGCTCAAGATCCGGCACTTTAGAAGCCAGATAGAGCAGCACGACATAGATCGCACAGACAATCAGGCTAAGGATCAATCCTGCGGCAGAAGGTGCCCAGCGTGTCACCGCCTCCACCGGGAATTGTGAACTGTAACACAGGCCGGCAAACACAAGGAAGAACGACAACATTCCGACAACGGTTCGCGCCAGATGCACTTCCCGGTCGCCCAAGGTCGGCATGTTCCGCTTCACCGCTTCAAGATGCACGATGTAGACCAGCGCGATGTAAGAAATCGCGGCGGGCAAAAATGCGTGGGTGATGACCTCAACATATGAGATGCCAACATATTCCACCATCAGGAAGGCCGCAGCGCCCATCACGGGCGGCATGATCTGCCCGTTGACCGAGCTTGCAACCTCAACCGAACCCGCCTGTTCGCTGGAAAAGCCCACGCGTTTCATCAGCGGTATGGTGAAGGTCCCGGTGGTAACAACATTTGCAATCGACGAGCCCGAGATCAGCCCGGTCGCAGCAGAGCCCACAACAGCCGCCTTGGCGGGACCGCCACGCAGGTGGCCAAGCGCCCCGAAGGCCATTTTGATGAAATAGTTCCCTGCCCCGGCCTTATCCAACAAGGCCCCGAACAGAACGAAGAGGAACACGAATTTCGTGGAAACACCCAACGCGATACCAAATACGCCTTCGGACGTGATCCACATATGGCTCATTGCCTTTTTCAGGCTCGCACCCTTCCAGCGGATAACTTCGGGAACGTATTCAGATGAGCCAAAGAAAACATAAGCCAGAAAAATCGTTGCGATGATTGCCATGGCCGGGCCAAGCGCACGGCGCGCGGCCTCGAACAGCAACAGCAGACCGCCCAAAGCGATCCACTTATCCGTATTATCGGCCAGACCGCCCGCATTGACGATCTTGTCATAGAAGAAATAACCGTACAGCGCGACAAACGCGCCCAATAGCCCCATGATCCAATCCTGGATCGGGATATAGCCGCGCGGGCTGGATTTCAGCGCCGGATAAGCCGCAAACGCCAGGAACATCGCAAAGGCCAGATGGAACTGACGCGCGTTGTTCACAACGCTTCCGGGCAGAACATAGTTCGAGATTGGTGAGGCCAGAACAACCTGAAAAATCGACCAGATCGCGGCCACGATGGCCAGAAAAATCCCTACGTTCCCGACCGGGTTACGCCCTCCGGCGTCGGAAGATGCGACCAGATCCTGAAGTTCTTCTTCGGATAGCGGGCGATTGGATTGTGTGTCGGAACTCATGCAATGTCTCCCCGTCACGGCCTTTTCTGGCCTTTTGGAACCCCGTTTCACACGGGTTGTGTGCAGGGCGCCCGTGGGCGCCCTGCGTCAGGTCTGGTTTATTGAATCCAGCCTTTTTCTTTGTAGTACTTCTCGGCGCCCGGATGCAGCGGTGCCGACAGGCCATCCGCGATCATCTCTTCCGGCTTCAGGTTGGCAAATGCAGGGTGCAGCTTCTTGAAGTCATCGAAGTTCTCAAACACCGAGCTGACAACCGCGTAAACCGCGTCATCCGACACGTCCGCCGAGGTCACAAAAGTTGCGCCCACACCGAAAGTCGCGGTGTCGCCATCGGACCCACGGTACATGCCACCTGGGATGGTTGCGGTGCGGTAGAACGAGTTGTCGCCCACCAGCTTGTCCACAGCGTCGCCGCTGACATTTACCAAAACTGAATCACACGCGGTGGTGGCTTCCTGGATCGAACCCGAGGGGTGGCCCACGGTGTAGACCATCGCGTCAATCTGGTTGTCACACAGAGCCGCCGATTGCTCAGCCGCTTTCAGCTCGGTCGCCAGTTCGAAATCACCGGTGGTCCAGCCCATTTCACCCAGCAGAACCTCCATGGTGCCGCGCTGACCGGAACCGGGGTTACCGATGTTGACGCGCTTGCCTTTCAGGTCCTCAAAGTTAGTGATGCCGGAATCGGCACGCGCCACAACGGTGAAGGGCTCGGGGTGTACCGAGAAAACCGCACGCAGATTTTCAAACGGGCCAGCCTCTTCGAATTTCGAGCTGCCGTTATACGCATGGTACTGCCAGTCGGACTGCGCCACACCAAATTCCAGCTCGCCTTCGCGAATGGTGTTGATGTTGTAGACCGAACCACCGGTCGATTCGACCGAGCAGCGCACGCCATGTTCTTTACGGCCTTTGTTCACCAGACGGCAGATCGCGCCCCCTGTCGGATAGTACACGCCGGTCACGCCACCGGTGCCGATGGTGATGAATTCTTCGGCATATGCGGCAGGCGCCATCATGGCAGCCGTCACAAACGCGCCAAGGCTCAGTTTGCTACTGTTTTTCATGTGTTAACTCCCAATTTTTTTCTGGCAGTTGGAACCAAATGGGTTTCTCTGCTCAGGGAAGCGTGCCGATACTGAAAATCGGCCCGTCCTGCAACAGGTCTAACCATTTGAATTTTCCAGTGTCTCCCAACCCTTAAGAGGTTTCATTCAGAGACACTGATTGTCAAGGTCAGCGCCAAGATTGATCCCGCCAAACCGCATATATGACCTGAATTCTCGAAGTTTCCCCTTCAGAACGCCAGAGGCCATCCCATTTTTCGAGCGACATTTAAAGTTCAAACATATGCCTCATTCCTGGCGCAAATGGCAGGCACCTGCTCGCCAGGTTCGGGCGGAATGATTGCCCATTTCGCCGGACCCAGCGAACAGAAAACTCCCAACCTTGGAACTCAAAATGGTAAAAAAATACCTCTTCGTGCTGGCTGTTGCAACGACGGCGGCCACCCCGGTTTTGGCTAAGAACGTTTTACAACAAGATGATTTTACAGTTGAATGTGTGTCGGATGTCGATGGCAGCAACGTTACTGTAAAGCGGTCGGACGGTTCGGACAAAGGCTATCTTGCCACAGGTGATCTGCAGGGCGAGGCCACAATTTATCCTGTCGGAGAATCAATGACGGTTCTGCTGATGCAAGACGAACAGGTCGTCACGTTTGTGGTGAACTACGACAGCTTGAAATACGATATGATGGTCAAAGGTGCGGTCCAGAAGTTTGATCGAGGCACCTGCCCCGCATCCTGAGAACCACGCAAGGATAACTTCTGCACCGCATGGAGAAAGACATGATACGGCGCAAGTGTGTTCATCCTTCACGCGCTGTTTTGACGTCTAAAGGAATTTAATCGGTAGATTTCAGGCCCGCGGTTAGAACAAAAAAAGCGGCGCAACTGCGCCGCTTTTTAATTTTGTTTCAAAGCTCAAACTGACGCTTTGAAAATCTTGTCGATGTTTCCGCCCAGGGCTGCATTGAACTCGGCATCCGATTGCTGTTTCGACAGACCTTCGGTCAGCGCGCGCGAAAAAGATGCGATCATCTTGCCGTTCCGGGCCAGCAGATCACACGCTTGTTCCGTTGAATATCCACCTGACAAAGCGACCACACGCACCACACGGGGGTGATCGGCCAAGTCGTCATAAAGGTTTGCCGCGCTTGGGATCGTCAGTTTCAGCATGATATCCTGCCCCTCGCCCAGCTGGTCGAGGTTTTTCAGGATTTCAGCCTTCAGGATCTCTTCCGCTTCGGCTTTGGTTTCCGAGTTGATATTCACCTCGGGCTCGACAATCGGAACCATCCCTGCGGCAACAACTTCGCGCGCGACGTCGAATTGCTGCGCCACAACGGCGGCAATGCCCTCTGCGTTGGCTTCGTGGATCACCGAACGCTCTTTGGTGCCGAACAAACCCTCTGCCTTTGCAAGCGTTTCTGCCAGACCCGGAATCGGTTTCATCATCTGAACGCCATTGGCTGTCTCTTCCAGACCTTTATCGATTTTAAGGAAGGGAACGATACCTTTGACCGACCAAAGGTAATCCGCGACTTTGCGGCCTTCGACTTGTTCGCTCAGCGTGCGTTCGAACAGTATTGCGCCGATGACTTTGTCCTTGGTGAAGTCGTCCGCCAGAATAATCCGCGCACGCATGTTCTGGATTTCGCCAAACATCTCTTCTTCCGAGGCGTAATCCGACGCGTCCACCCCATACAGCGCCAGCGCCTTGGGGGTCGATCCGCCGCTTTGATCCAGTGCAGCAATAAAGCCTGCTCCGTTGGACATCTGCGCGCGCTGTTCTGCTTTGGACATAATGCTTTCCCGTTCAAGAATGATTCCGATTTCATCCCTCGCATACAGCACGGTGATGGACGATGGTAGTTTGTTAGCGCTCAACCAACCTTAACCATATCCCATCTTTGGATCGAACGGTCAGATGCGCCACTGGAACCGGCGTTTTGTTTGGGATTGTTTCGAATTTGAAATGGCGCAACAGCATCGACAGGATCAAAGGCCCCTCAACCATCGCAAACCCGGCCCCGGTACAGACCCTTGGTCCGGCAGAGAACGGAATGTAGGCATTGCGCTGGCACGCCTTGCCGTTCGCGGTACTCCAACGCGAAGGATCGAACCCATCCGGATTGTCCCATAACCGTTCCTGTCGATGCAGGTGCCACGGGCTGATGACGATTTGTGCTCCTTTGGAAATGTCCCTGTCCCGGAACCGTTCAGGACACTGGGATTCGCGCACCATCATCGGCACAGGTGGATAAAGCCGCAAAGCTTCGCGAAACACATCCCGGCTGATCTTTAGTCTGGACATGGTCGAAAAGGACGGATCGCGCAGTGCCTGAGCCTCATGCGCGACTTTATCCTGCCAGTCGGGGTGAAGCGCCAAAAGGTAAAGTGCCCAGGCCAGAGCAGACGCGCTGGTCTCATGTCCAGCCAGAAAGAATATCGCCACTTGGTCGATCATCTCGTTGGTCTCAAAACACGTCCCGGTTTCCGGATCTGGTGTTGTCATGATCTTGGTCGCCAGATCGTCAGGTGCCCGCCCTTCGGCTATGCCCGCCGCACGTTTCACTGTAAGTTGCTCGATCAACTTCTTGATATCGTTTGCACTATTCCATGCGTTATCAGAATGAAACCGGGGGGCCCAACGCGGAAGAGGTACAAAGGCAGCAAGGTTCAAAAGCGGTTGCTGCCGCTGATAGGCGCGAAACTTCTGGAACACTTCCGCCGCGATTTCATGTTCGATAGGCACCGAGAACAGCGTCCTGAAAATGACATCCGCAGCGACATGGCTGGTGACTTCTTCTACTTCGATCTCATCCCCAACTCTGGCACGCAGCCGACTTGCGCAGGCCTGCGAGGCAGCAAGCATAGCTGGAAACGTGTCCTTCAACCGCCCGCCTTCGAATGCCGGATCAATGATGCGACGTTGCCGTTTCCAAGCCTCGCCATTGGTCAAAAACACCGATTCCCCCAGAAGAGGTCGCAAACCTTCACTGATCCTGTTGGATTTCGGGAAGTCGTCGGGTCTTTTTTTTAAAACAAGATCAACAAGTTCAGGCTGATTTATCATGTAGGATCTAAAGAACGGCGTTCGAAACTCGGCCATCCAGGCGCGATAGAGCCGTTGCGGTTGTGCCGAAAGCAGATCCTTTCGAAACAGCCTCAGATACTGCCAAAGCGATACCTTGTCAGGACGCGGGGTTGGCTTTGGCGGGATCATGTGTGGACCGTGGTGTATTTTGACACGGGACGATCAATACATGTCGGCGAAGGCGCGCGTCCGGCAAATCGCGAGGCCAGTGTTTGCGGGCCCGCCGTGATGCGAAAATAATCGTATGCACCCGGACGGTCAAAAGCGCAGAGATACTGAAAATGCAGTTTGAAGAACCGCCAACGCTCCGCCTTCCAGCGCTCAGGCGACAGAGTTTGAGTGAACGCTGCTGACAGGACCAATGGCCACTTCTTGTCAGGGCTGCCCACTCCGCTGACCGCAACCGGGTCGCACAGCGCAAAAGCACAGCCGTCGCCGGGGGCGGTAACGTCGACCCATGCCACATTGGGTTGCGTGGACAAAAACTGCAAATCCGCGCGCAAACGGTACGCGCTTGGCAGAAAAGACACCATCGGAATCACCTGCCCCAAAGTCAGAAACGACAATACCGGGCCACCGTCGTGCCCTCCTTGGTTGCGGATCAGATCAGCCAACACCGACACACCAAGATGCGCGCCCGAGCTGTGGCCGATCACCAGAACCTCATCCACGTCTTCGGTCAAAGCCTGTTTGATCAGGTCTTGGAACGTGTTCAGTCTTGCCTGCAACTGCGGCGGTGTTTCCCCATTCAATTGCGCAGAGTATGCGTAGTCATACATGAGGTAATACGCGAACAAGCGGTTATCGATTGTGCGAAACCAATGAAGTACGAAATAGGCCAGGACACCTGCCGGAACCAAAGCCCACAGCCCCACCATCGGGTTCAACAGTTTCGTCATCGCCCAGGCAACCAGGATCGCAACCAGCAATTGCAACAACAGCATTCCAACCGGATATAGCGCGGCAATTACAGGCCCTTTACGTAGCCCCATCAACCGGCGCAGTGTTCCTGTTGAGATGTAAATCCAAGCGGTTCGAACCAGTTGCAGATAGGTCGACAAGATCGACCCTGTCATGCTGTCGCGCACGATATCCGACCAGACCAGTACGTCGATCTCCGTGTGTACCCGGTCATCATCTTGAACCGACGTGACGTGCCAGCCAAAGACCTCGGACCGCGGCTTGGCTGACACAGAAATCTCGTAGCCGGAAATCGCGGCTTGGGCCTGTGCTTCGGACCTATACAACTCGCGGTATCGTCTGGGCGGAAACGGATCATAGCCGGGTATGTAGAACACCCTGCGTTTGCGCACCCGAGGCCTATTTATCTGACTGCTCATGCCCTTACCTTCTGCCGTGCAGGTTAACGCAGGCTTGAGGTCAAGGTAAGGGGGTCAGCGGTTTAACCGAAGTTTGCCAAAGCCGGGAAGGTTTCCAGCAACCACCAGCTGAACCGGGTAAAGAGGCCGGTGATCAGCATGATCCCCACAAACAACAACAAGCCGCCCATAACCTTTTCGATTGTACCCATATAGGGCTTGATGCGGTTCATCACGGTCATCGAGCGGTTCAGGAACATTGCGGCCAGCAGGAATGGAATGCCAAGCCCTGCCGCATAGACACCCAGCAATACTGTTCCCCGCGCAACAGACGCCTCATTCGCCGCCAGCGAGAGGATCGCGCCCAGTTGAGGGCCGATGCAGGGCGTCCAGCCGAAAGCAAACGCCAAACCCAGGATATACGCACCAAAGACCGAGCCGCCGGATTCGCTGGTGTCGATACGTGCTTCACGGTCCAGAAACGGGATGCGGAAAACGTTCAGGAAATGCAGGCCAAACACGATCACCACAGCGCCCGAGAGTTTGGCGAAAAGAACCTGATTTTGCAGAACAAACACCCCAAAGGCCGACGCGGTGAAGCCCAAAAGCAGAAAGACGGTCGACAGTCCCATCACAAAGAACAAAGCCGACAGGGTTGCCTTGCGCCGCGCGCGGGCCTCGTCCTGCATCTCGTTAATTGTGACACCGCTCATATACGCCAAATAGGGTGGCACGATGGGCAGCACGCAAGGCGACAGAAAGCTGATCAAACCACCCAGGAGGGCGACGAACATGGCGGGCAGCAGTCCCGCGTCTATGATTTCAATTCCGAACATGTCTCTGCACATAAGTGATGATTGGCGATCCGTCACGGGGCCATTCGGTCACATCCTCGTGGTTGGAATCTGGACAATATTTCAACTTGGCCCTATCCCGATTTGCATGACCGAGATTACAGAAACGCTGGACGCTCTGGGGCTGTTGTGCCCTCTGCCCGTTCTCAAAGCCCGTAAACGGCTGAAATCCATGCCCGCAGGGGCCGTCCTGCGCGTGCTGGCCGATGATCCGGCCGCTATCGTCGATGTTCCGCATTTTTGCGCTGAGGTCGGGCATACGCTGTTGTCACAAGATCTTGATGGGGCACATCAGGTGTATCTGATCCAAAAAACTGTTTGAATAACCCTCCGCTTACGAAAAAGGCGGGCCCATCGGCCCGCCTTGTCTTTAGTTGCCCAGCGACCACCACCCGCGTCGCTTCGGCTTGGCAGGGCCAGGTTCCGGTTCTTCCGCCACAGTTTCCAGAACAGGTTCGGACGTCTTTTCCTCAGGGGATTCTGCGGCAGGCTCGACATCATCTGAGCTGGAGTCTTCCGCCGCTTCCGCCGCTTCCGTTGCAAGTACTTCCACAACAGCAGAAGTTTCTTCGGCTGGTGAATCCTCAACGGTGGCCTCTTCGGCAATCGCGGGTGCTTCAGGCGTGGTTTCAACGGTCTCAGCTTCCGCTTTAACACCCTCGCCATGGTCTTCAGCAACTTCTGGTGTTTCGACCTGTGGGCTCTCAACAACCTCATCTGCCGCAGGCGTATCCGTAACGACCTCAGCTTCGGCAACTGCCGTTTCAATCTGTTCGGCCGTTTCTTCCGCGACTACGTCTTTCTTCCGACGACGCGGTGCGCGTTTGCGCTTGGGCTTGGCGGGTTTTTCTTCGTCAGCAACTTCTTCTTCGGTAACTTCTTCTTCGACAACCTCAGCCGCACCCTCTTCATCGGCTTTGTCTATCGACGTGCTTTCCTGCGTCTCGGCGTCAGTACCATCGCTGGATTGCTCTGTCGCGTCACCATTGACCCCGCCCTTCTTGCGCCGACGCCGGCGGCGTTTGCGCTTGGGTTTAGTTTCTTCCTCGGTCTGAGCAATTTCGTCTTCGACCTCTTCCTCATCGGACGAATCCACCAAATCCATCAATGAGGCATCGACGGATACAACAGGTGCTGTGGCTTCAGGTACGATTCTGCTGGCGGTCTTGAATTTTTCCATCGAAAAATCAGGGCTGACCAAATGAATATCGCCTTCGATCCGCACTGACAGACCATAGCGCGCTTCTATCTGCGCAATGTGCTCCCGCTTCTGGTTCATAAGGAAGTTGGCGATGCTGACCGGGCAGCGCACCAGAACCTCACGCGAGCGACGGCGGGTGCCTTCCTCTTCGATCTGACGCAGAATCGACAGGGCCATATTGTCGTCCGAGCGGATCAGACCGGTTCCATGACAGGCCGGGCATGGCTGCGTGGTGGCCTCGATCATACCGGGGCGCAGACGCTGGCGGCTCATCTCCAACAGACCAAAGCCCGAAATCCGGCCCACTTGAATGCGCGCACGGTCGGTTTTCAGCTTGTCCTTCAGACGTTTTTCGACCGCCGCATTGTTCTTGCGCTCGTCCATATCGATGAAATCGATAACGATCAGACCAGCCAAATCCCGCAGACGCAACTGACGCGCCACTTCTTCGGCGGCCTCCAGGTTGGTTTTCAGCGCGGTTTCCTCGATCGATCCTTCCTTGGTTGCTCGACCTGAGTTCACGTCGATCGCCACCAGAGCCTCAGTGACACCGATCACGATATAACCGCCGGATCTCAGCTGAACTGTCGGGTTGAACATGCCCGCCAGATAGCTTTCCACCTGATAGCGCGCAAACAGAGGCAGCGCATCTTCATACCGTTTCACGTTCTTGGCGTGGGACGGCATGATCATTTTCATGAAGTCCTTGGCGATGCGATAGCCGCCCTCACCTTCGACCAGAACTTCGTCGATTTCGCGGTTATAAAGATCCCGGATCGACCGTTTGATCAGGTCGCCTTCCTCATAGATCTTTGCAGGCGCAATCGACTCCAGCGTCAGCGCGCGGATCTGTTCCCACAACCGTTGCAGATATTCATAATCGCGCTTGATTTCGGATTTTGTTCGCTTGGCCCCTGCCGTTCGGATGATCAAACCCGCCCCGGTCGGCACATCAATGTCCGAGGCAATTTCTTTCAGTTTCTTGCGGTCGGGCGCATTGGTGATCTTGCGGCTGATGCCGCCGCCACGTGCGGTGTTCGGCATCAATACGCAATACCGACCCGCCAGCGACAGATAGGTTGTCAGCGCAGCACCCTTGTTGCCGCGTTCTTCCTTGACGACCTGCACCAGAAGAACCTGACGTACTTTGATGACTTCCTGGATCTTGTAGCGACGCGGGCGTGGTTTGCGAGGCGGACGGATGTCTTCGCTGTCATCCTCGTCGGCCACCGATTCAATCGAATCGTCCTTCGAAGACGCATCGGCTCCCTTGCTTTCAGCACCTTCACCATTCGCGTCCTGGTCGCCATCCGACTCCGATGGGTTTTCGTCCAAGGCGTCGGCGTCGTCAGCGGCTGACTTTTCAGCCTCTACCACATTCGCCTCGTCCGAAGGTTCGCTGAGTGCATCTGCAATGTTTTCAGATGCCTCATCAGAGGTTTCACCGGCATCTTCAACAGCTTCACGCACATCGTCGCTGGTTGCTTCGACCGCATCAAACGTGTCATCGCCCTCGACAACAGTCGCCTGCTCAGCGTCCTCAGAACCAGCTTCCGATGGGGTTGCATCACTGGCTTCCGGCTCTTCCACCGGCGTATCAGCCACAATCTCCATGGGTGAGGTCCCCTCAGGCACCTCTGAATCCGTTTCTTCGCCGTCGGCCAGATCGATGGTTTCCATACCAGTCGGCTCGGCTGAAACCTCCATCGTTTCAACCGGATCGTCCGACTTCACATCAGCGGCCTTGGATCGCGTCCGGGACCGCCGCTTTTTGGGCTTGGCTTCTTCAGCTTCGTCACGCGCCTTCATCGCCTCGGCATAGGCGCGCTCTTCTTCCATCAGCGCCTCACGGTCGGCGACGGGGATCTGATAATAATCCGGATGAATTTCCGAAAACGCGAGGAAACCGTGACGGTTCCCACCGTAGTCGACAAATGCCGCCTGCAGCGACGGCTCAACCCGTGTTACTTTTGCAAGATAGATGTTGCCAGCAAGCTGGCGTTTGTTTTCGGATTCAAAGTCGAACTCCTCGACCTTATTTCCGTCAACCACCACAACGCGAGTTTCCTCCGCGTGGGTGGCATCGATAAGCATTTTCTTAGCCATGTTTCCTTGGTGCACCGCGCCAAACGCGTTGTCCTTACCTGTCCAGGCGGACAGGCGCTTTTGGGGAGGTGTCTTGTCAGGGCGATATCAGACGGCGCGCGGCAGGGTCTGGCGCTGTGGCCCCCTGCCCGTTCTCTCAATCGTTGCGCGCGCGTCATCGCGGTTCTTCTCCGACAGGCGCGGGTCGCTGCCTGCCCATTTATTCCTTTCACCCAGATTTCCTGGGCTCAGGTATTCTACTGCCCCTATCGGGGCACAATCGGTCTGCTGAACCGTGAGGGGTTGATCCTCATCAACGGATCAGCAGCGAAACTCAAAGATTCGGGGCTTATGGGCGTCGAATTCGCCCGGCCCGTCCGGATACAATAAAAGCAACCCTGTGGAAAAGACAATGGGCAAACTGCATTCCGTCAGTCTTCCCGCGCGACGGATCCCCTTCATCTGGCCAAAAATATCTCAGGGGAGTCGCCATTGGCGACGGGGGCAGAGCCCCCAACCGCAAAGCTTACAGATAGTCCGAACGCTGGAGGCCATATTTGGCCATTTTTTCATTCAGCGTCCGGCGCGGCAGGCACAGCTCATCCATAACGGATGCAATCGAGCCCTTGTGACGCCGCATCGTGTTGTCGATCAGCATCCGTTCGAACGCCTCGACATATTCTTTCAACGGCTTACCCTCGGTGGTCATCACCGGCTGCATTTCTTCATGATCTGACATCAACAGCGACGCAATTGTGCCCGACCCGCGGCGCGACTGCAGCACGGCACGCTCGGCAATATTGATCAGTTGGCGCACGTTGCCCGGCCACGGGGCTTGCAACAATTGCGCGGCCTCCTGCGCACTGACCTGAGGCGCGTCACACCCGTATTCCTCGGCAAATTGCTCGCTGAGACGGGTGAACAGGGTCAGGATATCCTCCCCGCGCTGGCGCAGAGGCGGCATGGTAATACGCAACGCGGCCAATCGATAAAACAGATCCGGGCGCAGAACATCCTCGGATGTTTTGCCCGCTTCCTGCAGGTTCGAAATCGCAACAATCCGCGTTTCCGCAGGGGTGCCCTGCTCGTTCATCACGCTCAACAGCTTGGCCTGCAACGTATCGCCCAGTGCCTCGACGTCTTCCAGCACCAGCGTGCCACCGCGCGCTTCTTCGATGGCGGGCAGTTGCGCATCTTCTGGCATCATCGGACCAAACAGACGCTTGGCCAAGGCGTCTTCTTCAAGTGCCGCACAGGAAACAAGGACAAACTTCTTGCCGGCACGGCTGCCCACCGCGTGCAGCGCATGAGCCACCAGGGTTTTACCGGTTCCGGTTTCACCGTCGATCAGCACATGGCCATCAGCTTGCCCAAGATCCAGAATATCTTCGCGCAGCCGCTCCATCACCGGGCTGGCACCGATCAGCTTGTTCATGATCTGCGTCCCGCCGGACAGTTCGCGCCTAAGCGCACGGTTGTCCAAAGTCAGGCGGCGTGCATTGCTGGCGCGTTTGGCCAATTCGGACATGCGGTCTGGATTGAAAGGTTTTTCAAGGAAATCAAACGCACCAACGCGCATCGCCTCGACCGCCATAGGAACATCGCCGTGACCGGTGATCATGATCACAGGCAAGGTGCTGTCAGCCCCCATCAGCTTTTTCAAAAGCTGAATGCCATCCATCCCCGGCATTTTGATGTCCGAGATCACGATCCCTGGATAATCCGGCCCCAGAACCTTGAGCGCATCTTCCGCGCTGGCAAAGGTCTCGGTGTCATATCCGGACAAAGCTAGCCATTGGCTGATAGACTGGCGCATGTCCTGTTCGTCATCCACAATGGCAATTTTCATGGCCTGTGCCATAGTCATTCCTCGTTATTCCGCGGCCTCAAGGCCGTCGCTTCCCAGTGCTGGCAACTGCATTTCAAACACCGCGCCACCGTATTGGCCGTTGCGCGCAGTCAGCCGTCCCCCATGGTCGTTCACGATCCCCGACGAGATAGCAAGCCCCAGACCGACCCCGTCACCGGGTTGTTTGGTGGTATAAAACGGTTCGAACAGGTTCTCGATATCCTCGATACCGTGACCGTTGTCACGTACGGTCAGAACCGCCATATCGCCCGCCGCCAGGATGATTTCCACATCCGGCTCTGCCACTGATTTGGTGGCATCCAACGCATTCCGCAAGAGGTTGACCATCACTTGCTCGATCCGCATCCGGTCCCCCATGGCCATCACGGGTTCTTCGGGAAGTATTTGAGTGATCTTCACATGGCGTTGACGCAGCTGCGGTTCCATCATCGACAAGGCCGAGGCCAGCGCTTCGCCAAGGTTTACTGGCGAAAGCGCATCCGCCCCCTTGCGTGCATAAGACTTGAGCTGACGCGTGATCGCCCCCATCCGTTCGATGAGACCATCGATGCGTCCAAAGCTGGCAAGTGCCTCTTCCGGACGGTTACGCCGCAACAACAGACGCGCCCCGGCGAGATAGGTTTTCATTGCAGCCAGAGGTTGATTAAGCTCGTGACTGACTGCTGCGGACATCTCGCCCAAGGCGGCAAGTTTCGAGCTTTGCGCGAGGGTCTGTTCCGCCAAATCCAGCGTCTTTTCAACCCGTTCCCGCTCAGCAATTTCTCGCTGTAGCCGCGCGTTCAATGCGCGAAGCTCTGCCGACTCGCGCTGAAACAGCGCCATGCGCAAGGTGGCCCGGCGGCTGAGCGCATAAAACGTCAGCGCTAGAAGAATCGCAAAGCCCATGATTTCCAGCGCTAGAACGCTGTTCACCTTTTCGCGGATCGAGGCAAAGGTGGTGAACGACGTCATTTGCCAACCCCGGAACGGAATACGCGTTTCCAACCGCATGACCGCCTCGCCCTGCAGGTAGGCATCCGGCGGTAAAGCGGTCCAATCGGTTGTGGCCCTTATAGCGCGCTGAATCGCGCCCTGCGGCGGCTGGCGCAGCATCGCCGTGCTTTCTTCCAACCCACGCCAACGGGGCTCGGTGGACAGGATGATCGTTCCGGTGCTGTCCGTGACCATCACCGCGTCCGAGATACCAGCCCAGGCGCGTTCGAATTTCTGCAGATCGACCTCAACAACGATGACGCCCAGAATTTCCGATCCACTTTCCAGTCGCCGGGAATAAACAAAGCTGTATCCGCCGGATTCCTTGGGAATGACCGAAAAGATCGTCGCATTGGACCGAATCGCATCCACAAAATAAGCTGTATTTCTATGCCCTTCGCCCAGCTTGTTGCGATCTGTTGCAGCGACGGTTCGCCCATCACTGTCCAAGAGCATCAGTGACGCCGCGCCAATTTCTTCAACGAAGGAAATCAGGCGCTGCGTCGACAGTGTATAATCACTGGATTGCAGCGCTGATATGAGGGTCGGGTCCCGCGCCAGCAACTGCGGCACGATCGAGTTTCGACGCAGCTCACTCAGTAGGTTGCCGGAATACAGGGCCAGTCGCAGCTCGGCTCGATTTCGGGTGGATTCCGTGAATCTGTCGGTTAGCAGCCGGTTGGTGATCCAGACTGTCGCGATAGTCGCGACAAGCAGAACAAGCACAGCAAAACGCAAACGCCAGCCCAGCGGGGCGCCGCGAAGCGGTTTCAACATATCTGACCAGGCTGATCGCACGTCCGAGTTCATGTCCAAACGTTACGCGCGGGCGCGCATGACCTCAAGTCACGCGACTTCAAACACACCTGACAATGCGCGGAACAGCGCCACCCCGTCGGTGCCGCCATGACCTTCGTCAGCGGCCCGCTCGGGGTGAGGCATCATCCCCAACACACGACGGTTTTCCGACAGAATGCCTGCAATGTCACCGACCGAACCGTTCGGATTCTCGGCATAGGTGAATGCGATCCGGTCCTGATCTTTCAGCGCCGACAGCGTTTCGTCATCCGCAAAGTAGTTGCCATCATGATGCGCAATCGGGATACCGATCACGTCACCCGCATTATAGCCCCCAGTAAACACGCTATCGCTGGTTTCGACCTTCAGGCCCACGGTTTTGCAAATGTATTTTAGCCCGGCATTGCGCAACAGCGCGCCCGGCAGGATGCCGGTTTCGGTCAGAACCTGAAACCCGTTGCAAATGCCCACCGCATATCCACCGCGTTCGGTATGCTCGACGACCGCCTTGCAGATCGGAGATTGCGCGGCAATTGCGCCGCAGCGCAGATAGTCACCATAAGAAAAACCACCCGGAACGCCCACGATATCAACACCTTCGGGCAGTGCCGCGTCTTTGTGCCAAACCATATCGACCTTGAAACCGGCCTGCTCGAAAGCGACGGCGAGGTCTCGGTCACAGTTGGATCCGGGGAATACGATTACGGCTGCGCGCATGGCGGGCCCTCCTACGAGACAAAATCAGTGACCACCGCAACACCCGGAGGGGTTGGATGATCAAAGGCGGCAAGCTCTTCGCTCACCTGGTTGAGAGAAATTTTTCGTGTGACCAGCGGCGTCAGGTCGATCCCGCCCCCCGCGATCAACGACAAGAGTGAAGGATAGCGCCAGCTTGGCATCCCGCGCGTTCCAAAGACGGAAAGTTGACCGGAATACAGCACATCCATCGGCAACGCCATCTGGGTGTGATCCCCAGCAGGCATCCCGATTTGCACCATGCGCCCCATTTTGCGCAGGGACCGCATCGCGGACACGGTCGTCACTTCGATACCCAGGGCTTCAATCGCCACATGCGCGCCGCCGCCGGTGATGTCCTTCACTGCCAGCGGAGCATCACAGGTGGCCGCATTGACCACCGCATCCGCCCCCAAAGACGTGGCATAGCGCAGTTTGTCATCCACAACATCGACAACAACAACCCGCGCGCCAAGCGCCTTGCCCAACAACAGGGTCGAGATCCCAACTCCACCGCCGCCAAAGACGGCGATCCATTCACCACCCTGAACGTGCGCCCGTCCGACCAAAGCCTGCCAGGCCGTCGTAACTCGGCACCCCAGGGCGGCTGCCACTTCGGGCGCGATGCTTTCGGGCAACGATGTAAGGTTCGCGTCCGCATGGGAAACAGCAATGTATTCCGCAAAAGCGCCATCACAGGTGAACCCGGGCACAATCTGGTCGCTGCAGATTGTCTGATGACCCTGGGAACAGTCCGTGCAATGTCCGCAGGCCAGAATGAAGGGTGCGATCACCTTGTCGCCAACACGCCAACGCGTGACGCGGGCGCCAACCGAGACAACTTCGCCACAATATTCGTGGCCGGGTGTGATCGGCAAAACAACGTCCGGGTCTGCGCCCCCCCACGCGTGCCAGTCGGACCGACACACACCACAGGCCAATACCCGCACCACAACACCGTCTTCGGCGGGTTCGGGATCCGGTACCGTCATAACTTCAAGCGGTTGACGATAGGTGATCAGACGCGCGGCCCGCATCAATTAGACCAGTTCGATCTCGTAGCGTTCGATGACTGTGTTGGCCAACAGCTTTTCGCACATCTTCGTGACATCCGCTTCGGTCGCACCGTCGGCCAGCTCAAGGTCGATCACTTTGCCCTGACGGACACCTTCGACCTGATCAAATCCCATTGCGCCCAATGCGTGTCGAACTGCTTCGCCCTGCGGGTCCAGCACCCCGTTTTTGAGCATCACGTGAACCCGTGCTTTCATCTTGGCAACTCCACCTGAGGGCCACATCCGGGCCATTTTCGTTGCGCGGGGGATAACGTGCCAAATGCTTTTGGACAACCCTGTTTGCTACGCAGTTTGACGCAGTGTGCGGCCTAACCTGCCTCCTTGGATAATCCCGGGTAATGCGCATCTATTGCATCGAATGTTCCGGTCAAAACCATCTCGACAGCGACGGCAACCAACAGAATCGCCATGATCCGGGTCAGTACGTTGATCATTGTCTCGCCCAAAAAGCGCGAGATCTGATCTGCAAACAAAAGCCCCACCCCCACGATTGCGCAGGCAATCAGGATCGCTGAACCCAGTGTCACGATTTCTGCCCCGTCCGACAGCTGGTGGGAAAAGACAACGGTGACGGCAATCGTGCCCGGCCCGATGGTCAGAGGAATGGCCAAGGGAACAACTGCGAAATTCAGTTTGCGTTCATGTCCGTCCGCCACCGCGGCCTGATCACCCGGAGGGCGGTCTTCGGCATTCAACATAGACATGCCAATTCCGAAAATGATGATGCCGCCGGCTATTCGAAAGGACGAGACGTCTATGCCGAAAATCCCAAGCACTTCTTCGCCGATCACAACGGCAATCAAGGCGATAACGGTAACCGAAATCATCACGACGATCGCAACGTGGCGGCGTTCAGCCGCCGAACAGTTCTTGGTCATGCTCAGAAAGATCGGGATGTTGTAGAGCGGATTGAAGATCGCAAGCACGGCTGCCAGAAACTTCAGAAATATCGTCTGATCAAACAGTTCAGCCATTCGAAAACCATCCTTATCGCGCCCTTCACGGCTGCACGAGGCAAACATGCTCAGGAAACGAGGAGCTGTCAAATTCAACAAGAACGAAAAAGCGCCGCTACTGAATGAGCGGCGCCTTTTTTAAACTCAGAGGCAAACTTGATCAGTTGATTAAAGTCGGTTTGGTCACGTTGTTACTGGGCAGAACACCCAGTCGCCGCGCGACCTCGGAATACGCATCGGTCAGGCTGCCCAGATCACGACGGAACACGTCTTTGTCCAGTTTCTGGCCAGTTTCGATATCCCACAAACGGCAGCTGTCGGGGCTGATTTCATCAGCAACGATCAGGCGCTGATAATCACCTTCGAACACGCGTCCGATCTCAATCTTGAAGTCAACCAGTCGGATACCCACCGCCAGCATGACACCGCTCATGAAATCGTTCACACGCAGCGCCAGGCTGAGAATATCTTCCATGTCCTGCTGGCTGGCCCAGCCAAAGGCAGCGATGTGCTCTTCCGTGACAAGCGGATCACCCAGAGAGTCGTCTTTGTAGCAATACTCGACAATCGGACGTGGCAGTTGGGTACCTTCGGCAATACCCAGACGTTTCGACATCGATCCGGCGGCATAGTTGCGCACGATCACTTCCAGGGGCACGATTTCACAGTTGCGAACAAGTTGCTCACGCATGTTCAAGCGGCGGATGAAGTGGTTCGGGATGCCAATCTGGGTCAGGCCGGTCATGAAGAACTCGGACAGGCGATTGTTCAGCACGCCCTTGCCGTCAATCACATCCTTCTTTTCCGCGTTAAACGCGGTGGCGTCATCCTTGAAATACTGCACGATGGTGCCCGGTTCTGGGCCTTCATACAAAATCTTGGCTTTGCCTTCGTAGATTTTCTTGCGACGCGCCATAAGCGACCTTTCCGATCAGAGCAGAGGGATTGAGTCCCCTCTCGTTAGGCGTCCTCATAGTGCAAGCCCCCTTTTCCCGCAAGTTCATGTGCCCGAGAGGGTTTGACGCAGCGCAAATACCTTGCGCACCGGACATCGTATGGTCATATCATCAGGAAAGAAGATGTAACCCAAGAGGTCCTCACCCAATGACCACGTTCGACGAACGCGAAAACGCATTTGAAGCCAAATTTGCCCATGATGAAGAAATGCAGTTCAAGGCGCAGGCCCGCTGCAACAAACTGCTGGGCTTGTGGGCCGCAGAAAAGCTGGGCAAATCAGGTCAAGAAGCCGAAGAATACGCCAAAACCGTTGTAGTCGCTGATTTCGAAGAGGCCGGGCACGAAGACGTAATACGCAAGGTCGCCGGTGATCTGGGTAATCTGTCATCGGCCGAAGAAATTCGCGCCAAGATGGCTGAGATTCTGCCTGAAGCCAAAGCTCAGGTCATGAGTGAATCCGACTAAAGCACTCCTAGACGACTCATGATCTTCATGAGTTTTATGAATTTGATTTGACGCCCCGGTCATGTGAGATGGGGCGTCTCTATTTTTAACGGCGACTTGCACCTTTTCCTGGATTGACCCAATGACAAATGCTCTGAGCAAACTTCTGGACAACAATGACGCAATTCTGGCGGATGGTGCGACCGGGACCAACCTGTTTAACATGGGCCTGCAATCTGGTGACGCCCCCGAACTTTGGAACGTTGACGCACCCGAAAAGATCAAAGCCCTGTATCAAGGTTCGGTAGATGCGGGCAGCGACCTGTTCCTGACCAACACGTTTGGCGGCACGTCGGCGCGGCTCAAGCTGCATGACGCCCAAAACCGTGTGGGCGAACTGAACCGCATCGGTGCAGAACTGGGACGCGAAGTCGCCGACAAGGCCGGGCGCCCCGTTGTGGTCGCTGGATCCGTTGGCCCGACCGGCGAGATCATGAAACCTGTGGGAAGCCTGTCACATTCCGAGGCCGTGGAAATGTTCCACGAACAAGCTGCCGCACTGAAAGAAGGCGGTGTGGATGTTCTCTGGGTTGAGACCATAAGCGCACCCGAAGAATTCCGCGCAGCAGCCGAAGCCTTTGCCCTGGTTGACATGCCCTGGTGTGGCACAATGAGCTTTGACACCGCTGGGCGCACGATGATGGGCGTGACCTCGGCCGATCTGGCGCAACTGGTTGAAACACTGGCCAACCCGCCCATCGCCTTTGGCGCAAACTGCGGAACCGGCGCGTCGGATATTCTGCGCACTGTTCTGGGCTTTGCCGCGCAGGGCACTGAGCGCCCTTTGATTTCAAAGGGCAATGCGGGCATTCCGAAATATGTGGATGGTCACATCCATTATGACGGCACACCCGCGTTGATGGGCCAATATGCGGCAATGGCACGCGATGCCGGTGCCACGATCATTGGCGGGTGCTGCGGTACCATGCCCGATCACCTGCGCAGTATGCGTGAAGCGCTGGATACCACGTCGCGTGGCGAACGTCCGACCCTGGACCAGATCACCGATGCGTTGGGGCCGTTCACGTCGGCCTCTGACGGAACAGGCGACGATGCCACACCCGAGCGCCGCACGCGCCGCCGTCGCCGCGCCTAAAACAGCCTCAATCAGCGCCCTTCGAATTTCGGGGGGCGTTTTTCCATGAAAGCCACCACACCTTCGGCGAAATCGCGCGAACGACCACATTCACCTTGCAGATGCGCCTCTTTTGCTAGCTGTTGTGGCAGGGTGTTTTCGTATGTTCCACGAATGGCCTGCTTGATCGCGCCATAAGCTGCCGTAGGACCATTGGCCAGATATTCCGCCCGTTTACGCCAATGCGCAGCGAAGTCTTCATCGGGTACGGCTTCCCAGATCATGCCCCATTCATCCGCTTGCCGCGCGGTGATCTTATCGGCAAACAGAGCGGCCCCCATCGCCTTGGCCAGCCCCATCTGACGCGGCATGAACCAGGTTCCTCCGGCATCGGGCAACAACCCGATCCGCGCAAAGGCTTGCAGGAAGTAGGCACTTTCAGCTGCAATCACCACGTCCGCGCAAAGGGCAAGGTTGGCCCCTGCCCCGGCCGCGGGTCCATTTACGGCTGCAATGGTCGGCACCGGACAGCTGTGGATCATCTCCAGCATCGGTTCATATTCGTCCCGCAGCGACCGCTCCAGATCAATCTTGCCGGTTGACGATGCATCGCCGAGATCCTGACCGGAACAAAAGGCAGGACCAGCACCGGTGATCACGATGCACCGGGCTCTGGTTGCCGCATCTTTCATTGCATGGGTGATTTCAGCGCGCATCTGAGTTGTCAGAGCGTTCATCTTGTCTGGTCTGTTCAATGTCAGAACCGCCAGACCGTCCGTAATGTCCAGAACAACCGTTTCGTACTTCATGAAAACCCTCCCGTCGCGCCTCGCTTTTCTGCACACTTACTGGCCCAAGCGAGATGGGAAAAGCAGAACCATACGTCAGTCTTCAAGAATTCGGCGCAGACGTTCTTTTTCATCCTCACTCAGCGAAGTGTCCGCAACCGATGCATGGGCTTTCGAGCGATTGCGTAGGAAATTGAGGCCAACGCCCGCCGCAATCAACAACATGATCGGCCCGGCGAGCCAAAGAAACAGGTTTGAACCGCTGGTGGTCGGCTTCAGAAGAACATATTCGCCATAACGATCCACGATAAAGGCAATCGCCTCTTCATCGCTGTCACCTGCCACCAGACGCTCACGCAGCAATAGACGCAAGTCTCGCGCCAGATCAGCGTTGCTTTCGTCGATGCTCTCGTTCCGGCAAACAAGGCAACGCAACCCGGTGCTGAGATCGCGGGCCCTTTGTTCAAGCACCGGATCATCCAGCACCTCATCCGGCTGCACCGAAAACACGGGCGATGCCAGCAGCATCAGGATCAGTACAAGACGTTTCATTCTGCCGGCACTCCACCAACCGGGGTTTTTCTGGCCCCTGCGGCGACACGGAACCGCCTGTCGCACAGGCTTAGGATACCGCCAAGCGCCATCAGAATGCAGCCGCCCCAGATCCAGTTTGCGAGCGGCTTGATATAGGTGCGCATGACCCACCCCCCATCTGCCTGCTGATCACCGATCACGACGTAAAGGTCACCCAGGAAACGATAGTCTATCGCAGCTTCAGTCGTGGGCATACGCGCCACCGGATAGTCGCGTTTTTCAGGGTGCAATGTTCCCATCAGGCGCCCGTTCTTTTCAACCAGAACATCTGCCGTGGTCGAGAAATAGTTCGGCCCCTCGACCTGCCGCACATCTTTCAGCGTCAGCGTGAACTGCCCCACTTCGAACGGTTGGTTGGGTTGCGCCACGCGGATATCCTCGTCCTCCCACGCAGTCAGGCCAGCCACGGCGAAAATGGTGACACCCAGACCCGTATGGGCAACCGCCTTCCCCCAATCCGCACCCGGCAGGCGGAAAAGGCGTTTCAGACTACCATTGCGGCCCGTGCGGCTCCACAAATCGATTGCCGCCCCAAAGGTGATCCAGGCCCCAAGGAAAAGACCCACCGGCCCCAGCGCGCTGCGTCCGGTTTGCATCGCCCAGACCAGCAGGGCGATCGCCAACGCAAGCCCAAAGGCATAGCGCAACGACCACGCCGTCTTGCCAATCCGTCCCCGCTTCCAGGGTAACATCGCCCCAATCGGCAGAACCAGCCCAAGCAGCACCATGAACGGAGAAAACGCTGCATTGAAAAACGGAGCCCCGACCGAGAGCTTTCGGTCGAACATCATCTCGGCCACCATCGGCCACATGGTTCCAACGAACACGACGAAACAGCTGACCGCCAGCAGGACGTTGTTTACAATCAAAGCGCTTTCCCGGCTGACCATGCCAAAGACGCCCTTTGCCTCCATCGTTTGCGCACGCGCGGCAAACAGGGTCAGCGCACCACCGATAAAGAACACCAAGATCAGCAGAATAAACACGCCCCGTTCAGGATCGGTTGCAAAGGCATGAACTGACGTCAGAAGGCCAGACCGCACAATGAACGTGCCGATCAGTGAAAATCCGAACGCGATGATCGCCAGTAGAATGGTCCAGCTTTTTAGCGCCTCGCGCTTTTCCACAACAATGGCAGAGTGCAAAAGGGCTGCCGCCAGAAGCCAAGGCATGAACGAGGCATTCTCGACCGGATCCCAGAACCAGAATCCCCCCCAACCCAATTCGTAATAGGCCCACCACGACCCCAGCGCGATACCTATGGTCAGAAAGATCCAGGCCGCCAATGTCCATGGGCGCACCCAGCGCCCCCAGGCCGCATCAACGCGCCCTTCGATCAGGGCCGCAATGGCAAAGCTGAACGCCATGCTCAGCCCCACGTAACCCAGATACAGAAATGGCGGATGAAAGGCCAACCCGGGGTCTTGCAGCAACGGGTTCAGATCGCGCCCGTCAAACGGTGCAATTGCAAGCCGGTCGAACGGGTTCGAGGTGAACAAAATGAAGGCGAAGAACGCGACAGCAATTGCCGACTGCACTGCCAGCACACGCGCCTTGAGCGACGGCGGCAACCCGCCCCCAAAGAACGCAGCCAATGCGCCAAACAAGGTGACGATCAACACCCAAAGCAACATGGATCCTTCGTGGTTGCCCCATGTTCCACTGATCTTGTAGATCATCGGCTTGGCAGAATGGCTGTTCTCAACCACGATCCTCAGGGAAAAGTCGGATACGACGAAAGCCCAGATCAAAGCACCGAAGGAAAAAGCCGTCAGCAGAAACTGAACGATGGCTGAAGGTTCCGCAAACGCCATCCATCCGGCCCAGCGTTTCGAAGCCCCGATCAGGGGCACTACACTTTGTACGATGGCGACAAAGAAGGCGAGGATAAGGGCGAAGTGGCCGAGTTCTGTAATCATACCCCGGAATATACTCCGAGGCTAAACCGGGGGCCAATAACTTTCGCCCGATCCGGGGGCACATAGTGTCGCGGGTCAGGTCCCGCGACGCTTGCGCCAATCCTCAAGCGCCGGGTTGGAATCCGGGTGTGTGACATCCAGAAACAAAGCAGAATCCGGACCGGGATCCGCACCACCCGGGCTGTCACCTCGCATCGCGCGCACTTGATCGATGTTGTTCAGAACTGTCGGCAAGCGCAGCAGTGTCGCGCCGATATCGCGCTGAAATTCCTGCATTTTCATCTGATGTCGCGCACCAAAATAGAAGGATACGACCACACCCAACAACCACCACAAAGGCTCAGGAACCAAAGCGATTCCTTGCATCCGTGCGGCAAACCACAGCGGGTCTACCATGGCCGCAATGAACAGCCCGAGCGTTCCCAACGCCAAAGCCGGGCGGGGCAATCGATTCACACCATCCATGAAGCGATCGAACGCCCCCTTTTGGGGGATTTGAAATTCCCCGCCAAATTGCGCCATGGCCTGGGTTTGCAGCTCAGTGCTTCGTCGCGCCCGCGCCTCCGTATTTTCACGATATAGCTCGACGGTTTCCTGCACCGCATTCCGCCCATTCCCAAACAACAGCGCCAAAACACCCGAGATCAATCCCATGCCGCAACCCTTCTTTGAAACTCTGCGTCCGTCAGATGGTACCGCTCTGACAGAAATTCTTCGGCGCGATTGATCCAGCCGCCTTTGCCACCAGACCGGGAACGCGCGTATCTTCTGGAGGCAGGCCGCCGATCTGCAAGGCGGAAGTAATAGTTTCGCCGCGCAACCCCATAGGCATCTCGCAAAGAAGTCGGATCCGGTTGCGCAGCGCTTGCGCAGGCCGCTGCCGTCTTCGGGCCGATCACGCTGTCTGTCACCACATCGAACCCCATATCATTCAAAAGTCGCTGCAAAATTTTGACCGCCTGCGTCCCGGCATTGACATGCATGTCAAAGACCGACGCCTGCAGGGCATCGGGCAGGCGCGCAATCCCCGGTTTCTCATAGTAGTGACGCAAAAAAATATCGACTGCTTGCCGCCGGGATAAATCCCTTACATCGCTTACATCGACCACACCATCACCGTTGAGGTCCAACCCCAGGCGTCGCAGGGTGTGAATGGTCACGCCATGTTTTGTAGCGCCACCGGGATCATCCGGATCATCCACGAACCCGCCCTCCCGCGCCACGATTTCTTCTGCGATCTGTTGAACCAACTGCATGACGTCCCCCTAATTCACCGATTGGGGAAACGGTCCTGCAAATTCATTAAAGTTAGCAAAAAACAAAGGGCGCTGCCCGCCTTACACGCGCAACGCCCCACTTCTTATGCTCAAAAATACCTCTGCCAGAGGCACGCAGCGCAGCTGCGTTCAGCTTCCCTCTGCTTCTTGATAAACGCCTTGCTCCTTGAGTGCGTCAACGACCTCTTTCGGCATGTACGTCTCGTCATGTTTTGCAAGGATTTCCGTGGCTTCAAACACGCCGTTCACGTAACTTCCAGTGCCAACCATACCTTGGTTCTCGGTAAACAAATCTGGCAGAACACCCGTGAATGATACCGGAACACTCTCGCCCCCATCCGTGACCACAAAATGCACAGTTTCACCCTGGCCGCGAATGATCGAGCCTTCTTCAACCAGTCCACCAATGCGGAACACCTCGGTCGATTTCGGCGGCTCTGCAATCACTTCACTGGGCGAGCGGAAGAAGTTGATGCCATCTTGCAAGGCCCACCCAATCAAAGCCGTCGATGCCACCAAGGCAACGGCCGCTACCAGAATGACTTGTACTCGACGACGTTTCTTGAGCGTTTTCATACCGTCCTCACGGGAAAAGTGGGGCCATCATCAGACCCCGGGTTTCATCCTCACCTAACATCAAGTTGGCGTTCTGCAAGGCTTGGCCACTGCTACCTTTTGTCAGGTTATCCAGCGCAGCAACCACAATCACGCGCCGCTCGATCCGGTCTGCGACCACGCCGATATGGCAGAAATTCGACCCCCGCACATGATGTGTCGAAGGCGCTTCACCCATCGGCAGCATCTGTATGAAAGGCTCGTCCACATAGGCCTTTGCCAGTGTTTCATAGACGCTCTGCGGGTCGCCTTTCACATAGGTGGTCGCCAGAATGCCCCGATTCGCAGGGATCAGATGCGGTGTGAACTGCACATGTACTGTCCGACCGGCCAGCTTCGAAAACTCCTGATCGAACTCGCCCAGATGTCGGTGCGTGCCGCCGACCGCGTAGGCATTGTATCCTTCACTCAGTTCAGCGTGCAGCAGATTTTCCTTGAGCGACCGCCCGGCCCCGGACACTGCACATTTCAAGTCCAGAATAATATCGTCCAGATCGATGACCCCGGCCGAGATCAACGGCCGCAGAACGTATTGCCCGGTTGCTGCGTTACATCCGGTCCCCGCCACAAGGCGCGCCGAGCGGATCTCGTCACGATAAAACTCAGTCAGGCCATAGACGGCTTCGTCCTGCTGATCCAGCGCGCTGTGTGGGTTTCCATACCACTTCTCGTATTCATCCGCGTCCTGCAGACGGAAATCCGCTGACAGGTCGATAATTTTAAGATCTTTCGGCAGCGCCCGAATGACTTCCTGACTGGTCTTGTGCGGCAAAGCACAGAAACATAAATCAACATTGGAAAAGTCGATCTCGGAAATCTTGCACAGATCCGGCAAGTTCATGTGGCGCAGATGCGGGAAGACCTGTGCCATGCTCATGCCGGCCTTCCGCTCGGCAGCCAAAGCAACGATGTCCATATTCGGGTGCTCGGCGATCAGCCGCACCAGTTCCGCGCCGGTATAGCCGGAAGCGCCCAGAATTGCGATATTATGGGTCATGTCAGACCTCTTCTTTACGTGTGTCACATATCACGACCGCCGATGTGACGGTCTTTGAATTAGAAAATCGGAAGGGGTGCGTCCTTGACCTAAATCAGGCCGCCTCGAACGAAATCTGTCGTCGGAGGAACTGCGTTGCCCGATCGCTGACAAAACCCGGCTTGCCCGTGGTCAGGTGCCCACCCGCGCCTTCGCCCTGCATGTTCGGATGACGCTGTAGATAATCAGCAAGGCTTTCAGCAACCAGATCGCCCTGGCTGAAAACCTGAACATCCGGTCCCAACGCCGCCTGAAAGGCCTCTGCCATCAACGGGTAATGCGTGCAGCCCAGAATAGCCGCCTGGGGTTCTGGCATTTTGCGTTTCAAAGCATCCACATGGCTGCGCACCAGCGCCTCGGCCAGGATCATGTCACCATCTTCAATGGCATCGACCACACCGCCACAGGCCTGAGCCTCGACATCCACGCCGATTGCCCGGAATGCCAGTTCCCGCTGAAACGCCCGGCTGGACACGGTGGCAGGTGTCGCGAACAAGGCCACATGCTTGACGGCCACTTCGCGCGGCGGCGAATTATCGCCCCACTGCCGCTCAGTCAGTGCTTCGATCAAGGGAACAAAGACGCCCAGCACCCGCTTGCCCTCGGGCACGCCTTCTTCCTGCATCCGCCGCAACGCGGCAGCGCTGGCTGTATTGCAGGCCAGAATCACCAGATTGCAGCCCCGGCCCCAAAGATCGTGCACCGCATTGCGGGTCAGCTGATAGATATCCTCGGCATCGCGCACACCGTAAGGTGCATGTGTACTGTCCGCATAATACAGGAAATCCACGTCGGGCAGCCGTTGCTGCGCGGCGTTGAGGACGGTCAGACCGCCCAAACCGGAATCAAAGATGCCTACTGCCATTTGCCCCTTCAGGCGCGATGCCGTTCCTCAAATTCATAGCCGTAGTCATAAGACTTCAGCGGTGTCGGAGACAGCTCATACGTGGCTTTGCGCAAGAAATCCATCATCTTGCGCGTATCCTTGCCCAAAGGGTCCAGAATGTCGCGGCCGATCGGCTCGCCAATCACCACTTTGACAGTCGTATCCACCCGTTTCTTGAACTCTTTAATCAGCAGGCCCATACGCAGCGTATTATGCAGATGGCTTGCGATCTGGAACAGGCGCGAAGTGTGCCCGTCGAAGAAAACCGGCACGACCGTGGCATTTGATTTGGCCACCATCCGGGCGGTAAAGCCGCGCCAGCCCGGGTCCATTGGATGCGAAAACGGCTTGACGGCGGTGCTGACTGTTCCTCCCGGAAAAATCCCGATCGAACCACCGTTGTCGAGATAGTTTAACGCGGTTTTGCGCGTCTCAAGGTTCAGTTTCATCGCCTCTTTCGTCTCATCAAACGAAATGGGCAAGATGATCCGGTTCAACTCCTCAGCCTTGCGGAACACCCGATGCGCCAGAATGCGGAAATCGCCCCGGGTCTGCGACAGCATGTGACCCATCATCATGCCATCCAGAATCCCGTAAGGATGGTTGGCAATCAGGATCAAGGGACCGTCTTTCGGGATGTTCGACAGCGATCCTCCCACCACATCCAGCGTCAGCCCGTAGCGTTCGACCATAACGGTCCAAAAGTCTCGCCCATTGGCGACTTCTCTTTCGTACCCATCCGCGCGTTTGATCAGGCGCATGCGGCCTGTGGTATTCTCCATCAACTTGATGACCATCCGCCCGCTTTTGGTTTCGGCGGAATGAGCATACGAGATGTCACGAACGACATGACGGCGAGAAGGCATTTGGGTCTCCGGTTTTCTGCCTGCAAAATAGGTGTAAGTAACAATTTTGCCTAGCTATCGTGACACCCTTGTGACGATTTACTCTGCCGCGGCCTGCATTTCAGGCCCGCCGCTACGGATAGTCGCCAGCAATTCTTCGCGCCTTTTCGCGGCTTTGGCTTCGTTTTCCTGCAAAACTGGGCCAAACCCGCGGATGTCCAGCGGCAAACGGGCCAAGGCCGAAATCGCGTCACGTGTGTCCTGCGACACCATGGGCAACACGTCGCGCATGTCCTTTTCATACTGCCGGATCAAAGCACGCTCCATCCTGCGTTCAGATGAATACCCGAAGATGTCCAGCGGGGTGCCTCGAAGCGCCTTCAATTTTGCCAGCAGCTTCAACGGGCCCAAGACGGATTCGCCGAACGCGCGCTTTTGGGGCCTGCCATTACTGGCCGATCCTCCGAAAACCGGCGGGGCAAGGTGGAAAGTCATCTTGAAGTCGCCATCAAACTCGGCAGCCGTCTTTTCCCGACTTGTCAGCAGAAGGCGCGCAACTTCGTATTCATCCTTGTAGGACAACAACTTGTGATAGCCCTTTGCCACCGCTTCGCGCACCTCTGCATCCTCAATACTGTCCACCAGTTTGCGATAGCGCTTAGCCAGCCGGGCGCTTTGGTATTCGGTCAGATGCTGAGCACGGAAATCGATAATCTGGTCCAGCGTTTTGGGCATCTCTGCCACGGCTGGGGACAGAATGGACTGTACTTCTTCTGGATGCAGTATCGCCCAACGACCGATATCAAACGCACGCTTGTTTCGTTCGACAGCGGTTCCGTTCAACTCGATGGCATCAAAGATCGCCTGATAGCTGACAGGCAACAACCCGCGCTGCCAGGTCGCGCCAAAGATCATCATGTTGGAATAGATCGAATCCCCCATCACAGCGCGCGCCAGATCGGTGGCATCGAACAAAGAGACGCCTTCTTTCATTCGCGCCTGCAACGCCAGTTCCAACTGATCGGCAGGAATGCGGAATTCAGTATCACGCGTGAAATCACCGGTGACCGTTTCATGGCTGTTCACGACGGCGCCGGTACGTCCGCTGCGCGTCAAACCCAAGGTCTTGGCTCCGGCTGAAACCACCAGATCACCGCCGATCAGCGCATGGGCTTCACCAGTCGCAACACGGATGGCACTGATATCATCGGGGCTGTTGGCCAGACGGCAGTGGATATGCACTGCTCCACCCTTCTGCGCCAAGCCCGCCATTTCCATCATGCCCGCGCCTTTGCCGTCAATCTGGGCGGCCTGCGCAAGGATTGCACCCAGGGTTACAACACCCGTACCACCTACACCCGTAATCACGACGTTATGGGTTCCACGGATCTCGGGCAGATCGGGCATTGGCAGATCAGGCAGGTCGATTTCGGTCGTCGCCTCTTTACGGATTTTCGCGCCCTCAAGGGTTACAAAAGAAGGGCAAAAGCCGTTCAGGCACGAAAAATCCTTGTTGCAGCTTGACTGATCGATGGCCCGCTTACGGCCCAGCTCGGTTTGTTTCGGCACGATCGACACACAGTTGGACTGCACACCGCAATCGCCACAGCCTTCGCAGACATCAGTGTTGATGAACACGCGCTTGTCCGGGTCCGGGAATGTGCCCCGCTTGCGCCGACGACGCTTTTCGGCTGCGCAGGTTTGAACATAGACGATGACCGAAACGCCCTCAATCTCGCGGAATTTCTCCTGCACCTTCATGAGATCTGCCCGTTCATATGTCTGAACGCTTGCAGGCAGTGCCTTGAAATTTACGTCTTCCTTTTCGTCATAGACCAGTGCGACCTCAGGGACACCCATCGCCTTCACCTCGGCAACGATCCGTTCGGCAGTCAGGTCGCCTTCGTTATCCTGCCCGCCGGTCATGGCGACCGCGTCGTTGAACAGGATTTTGAAGGTAATATTTGTCCCTGCGGACAAGGCAGCCCGGATCGCCTGAACGCCCGAATGGTTATAGGTGCCATCGCCCAGGTTTTGGAACACGTGCTTGGTGGTCGAAAACGGAGCCTCACCGATCCAGTTCGCGCCTTCACCACCCATTTGAGTGAAGCCGGTTGTCTCGCGATCCATCCATTGAACCATGTAGTGACAGCCGATACCGGCATAGGCGCGGCTGCCTTCCGGCACCTTGGTCGAGCTGTTATGTGGACAGCCCGAGCAGAAATACGGAAGTCGCGTTGCGATTTCCTGTGCGTTGTCGGCCCTGCGTGCCTCGGACAATGATACCAGCCCGGCCCGAATACCTTCGGTTTCGCGCCCCTCTTCAATCAGGATCTCGCCGAGCTTTTCGGCGATCATGATCGGATCCAGCGCGCCGCGCGTCGGGAACAGTTCTTCCCTGTGCAAAGTCCCGGCCCCACCCTTGTACCAACCATAGACCCGACGGCCGCGCCGGTCGTCAAAGATTGCCTCCTTAACCTGAACCTCGATCAACTTGCGCTTTTCCTCGACGATCACGATCAGGTCCAGCCCCTCGGCCCAGTCGTGGAACCCCGCCATATCCAAGGGGAAAGTCTGCCCTACCTTGTATGTGGTGATCCCCAGCCGTTCGGCCTCGGATTCATCGATGTTCAGAAGGGACAGACCATGTGTCAGATCCAGCCAGTTCTTGCCTGCTGCGACAAAGCCGATCTTGGCACCGGATTTACCCCACATCCGTTTGTCGAGCTTATTGGCATGTGAAAACGTCTCAGCCGCGAACCGTTTGTAGTCGATGACGCGCGTTTCTTGCAGATGTGGTGTATCGCCTAAACGAATGTTCAATCCGCCTTCCGGCATATCAAATTCAGGCACAACAACGCGCATCCGGTCCGGGCTGCCATCCACGACCGAAGTAACCTCGATCGTGTCCTTCATCGTCTTCAGGCCGACCCAGACACCCGCGAAACGGCTGAGTGCAAATCCATAAATTCCATAGTCGAGGATTTCCTGAACGCCAGCAGGGCTGACGATAGGCATATACATGTCGACCAGCGACCATTCGGATTGATGCAGAACGGTAGAGCTTTCACCAGTATGGTCATCGCCCATTGCCATAAGAACGCCGCCATGCTGGGCCGTACCCGCCATGTTCGCGTGGCGCATGACGTCGCCGGACCGGTCAACCCCTGGACCTTTACCGTACCAAAGCCCGAAAACCCCGTCGAACTTGCCATCCCCGCGCAAACCTGCCTGCTGACTGCCCCAAAGCGCAGTGGCAGCCAGATCTTCGTTCAATCCGAACTGAAACGTGACATCGTTTTCGGCAAGTGGTTTTTGGGCCCGCATCATCTGCTGGTCAACAGCCCCAAGGGGTGATCCCCGATACCCGGTAACAAGGCCTGCTGTGTTCAGGCCCGCCTGTCGGTCTCTGGCCTTTTGCATCAGCATTAACCGGACCAGCGCCTGAGTTCCGTTCAAAAGAACGGGGTTTTTCTCAAGATCGAACCGGTCGTTTAGCGTTATCTGTGCCTGACTCATCAGACGTCTCCCCTCGTCAGGTCAGTGTGCTTCATCTCAATTCATTTTAGGTCATAATTTCTGACCTGTATAGGATTTATCCACTGATAAGTAACGATTTCACCCTTTGAATGTAGAACTTGTCACCTCTTTCATATAGGCGTTCAAATGGATAACGAAAGTTGCGGCGATGGATTGGGACAAGCTTAGAATATTTCACGCAGTGGCCGATGCAGGCAGCCTCACACACGCCGGGGACAAGCTCAACTTGTCTCAATCCGCCGTGAGCCGACAGATTCGAGCGTTGGAAGAATCGCTGGATGCCACCCTTTTTCATCGTCATGCGCGGGGGCTGATTCTCACCGAACAAGGTGAACTGTTGTTCGACGCCACATCCGCCATGTCGAAACGACTGGACGCTGCAGCCGCGCGCATTCGGGACAGCGAAGAAGAGGTCTTTGGCGTCCTGCGGGTTACGACGACATTTGGCTTCGGCACGCTTTGGCTGGCCCCGCGCCTGCCTAAACTGTACGAGCAATACCCCGATCTGAACATCGACCTGATGCTGGAAGAGCGTGTTCTGGACCTTCCGATGCGCGAAGCCGATGTCGCCATTCGGATGAAAGAACCCAGCCAAGCGGATCTGGTACGCAAACGCCTGATGACTGTTCATATGATGCTGTATGCGACACAGGATTACATCGAAACGCATGGCGGAATGCTGCAATCTTTGGACGAGATTAAGGACCACCGCCTGATCTGCCAAACCCCCGCTGCACCGCAGGTTGGCGCCAGTGCGGCCATGGTACGTCATTTGATGACCTACAATCCCGGGTCACTGCTGACAGTGAACAACTATTTTGGTGTGCTCCAAGGCGTCCTGCACAATCTGGGCATTGGGGTTTTGCCGGATTACGTCACACAAGACTTTCCGCACCTCGTACCCATACTTTCAGACATCGAAACCGCAGACGTACCGGTCTATTTGGCTTATCCCGAAGAGCTGCGACATTCAAAACGCGTTGGCGCCTTCCGTGACTTCGTTCAGGACGAAATCATTGCCCAACGTAAACAATTGAAAAAAATGGGAAAACTTTAGCTATGCACCCATAGCATATCGGGCATGAGGTCTTAGCAGCGTTAAATTCCTTGAACGTACACAAACCGCCCCCTAAATGAGCAATCGAAGGCGATGATGCCGAAACGCTCATCATCTTCATACCTCCCTGTTGGACTACGGCCGAGCTTATTGCTCGGCCTTTTTTTTGCCCAAAGCTCCGCATTAAGTCAGCGAAAGTTCTGGGAAAAATACACGCATAAGCATATGATCCCAAAAAAACGAAACAACTTCGTGTTCGAGGGAATATCCATGCTCCAACCACTCCGCCTCGTGTTGGCAATTGTCTCCGCTTTATTTTTAGCGGTACCGCTGTATGCGCAAAACGCCGGCACAACGTCTACAGTGACCATTCCAGAAGACCTGTCACCCGAACAGGTCGACGATCTGGTTGCGCGCATGTCCGATGACCAGGTGCGCGCGATTCTTTTGGAACGGCTGGATGCAGTTGCAGAAAAACAAGCTGCCGAAAAAGCGGACGTGGAAGACCCACTGACCGAAATAAGCGAGATCTGGGCCGAGATGGTCTCGTCCTGGACACATGTTCTGACCACGCTTCCCAACATCGTCACAGCGCAGATTACCGCGTTCAGCAACTTTAGTGACACGTTCGGAACGACCGGCGTATTTACACTGTTCGGGCTTATCCTCTCGGTGCTGATTGTGGGTTTCATAGCTGAAAAGCTGTTCATATTCCTGACCCGTCGTTGGCATGAAGCGACGGAAGTCTCGGATGAGGGCGACCTTTGGGGCGCAGTCAGTTATTTATTCCGCCGGTTTTGCCGCGAAATCGCCGGGTTGATCGTGTTCTATGTTGTCATAAGGGCAGTTGGCCGTGGTTTGCTGACGCCTGAACAAATCACCTATGCCGCTCCGTTTGTGTTCTACCTGATCTGGATTCCGCGCCTGGGAGCTGCAGCGTCACGCTTTGTTTTGGCACCGGAGAAACCGCAACTCCGGTTGGTCAACATTGACGACCATTGGGCGAAATACCTGTACCGCAACCTCATCGGTCTGTTGATACTGATCGGCTTCACGCTGTTTGTCGTTCGCTTCAACGCGCTCAATGGTGTCACGGGTGATGATACCCGCATTGGCTTCTGGCTGAACGCAGCAATCCACATCTACATCGCGGTTATCGCATGGACCGCCCGCGAAGGACTGTCTCAGATGATGCTGGGTACGGACCCGGATCATACGAAGTTCGACAAGGAAGTCGCGCACTATTACCCCTATTTTGCCATCGGCGTTTCGGTGGCAATCTGGCTTCTGGTCGAGTTTCTGGTTGCACAGCGCGATCCATCGACATTGAGGTTGCTAACAAGTGGTGCGCATTTCACAACCATGTTCTGGTTGTTGATAGCCCCCGCGCTCGACACACTGATCCGTGGATTGGTGCGCCATTTGCAGCCCCCTATGTCTGGCGAAGGCCCTCTGGCTGAACGCGCCTACCGTTCTGCGAAACGCAGTTACATCCGGATTGGCCGCGTTATCGCGGGTCTGATCGTGGTGTTCATGATCGCGCGCACCTGGCAACTTGATCTGCGCAACGTTGCTTCGGCTGGTGTCAGTGCCGAAGTTGGCGGTGCTGTCATCGAATTCCTGCTGATCATCGCCGTTGGCTATATCCTGAACGAGGTCGTCTCGTTGTGGATCAACCGTCGATTGGCAAGGGAACAAACTGCGGCCGAGGAGCTGGACGAAGAAGCAGGCGGTGAAGGCGGCGGTGCCGGTGGGTCTCGTCTGGCGACTGTTTTGCCCCTGATGCGGATAACGGCCCAGATCACAATTGCCGTGATTTTTGGCCTGCTGGCACTGGGTGCATTAGGCATCAACATCACGCCGCTGCTGGCCGGTGCCGGTGTTCTGGGTCTGGCTATCGGCTTTGGCGCGCAGAAGCTGGTCGCTGATATCGTGGGCGGGGTATTCTTCCTGATCGACGATGCCTTCCGCGTTGGAGAATATGTCGACGTCGGCGGCACGATGGGAACGGTCGAGAAGATCTCGGTTCGCTCGATGCAGCTGCGTCACCATCGAGGTGCTGTGCATACGATCCCGTATGGTGAGATTCAGAAGCTGACAAACTTCAGCCGTGACTGGGTTATCATGAAGCTGAAATTCACCGTGCCGTTTGATACCGACCCTAACAAGGTCAAGAAGATCTTCAAGAAGATCGGTGCCGAGATGATGGCCGACGAGACCCACAAGGATGGCTTTCTGCAACCCTTCAAATCGCAGGGCGTATTCGACTTCGACGATGTCGGCATGATCATCCGCGGCAAGTTCATGGCCAAGCCCGGAAAGCAATTCACACTGCGCAAGGAAATCTTCAACCGGGTCAAGGCAGCCTTCAAGGAAAACGGCATCGACTTTGCCCGCCGTGAGGTGCGTGTTGCGATGCCGGGGCAGGAAGAAGCCGAAAACCTGAGCCCGGAACAGAAGGCCGCTGTAGGTGCCGCAGCCGCAGCTCAACTCAACAAAGACCAGGGGTCAGCGTAACCTACGCGGTTTACGCCTTCAATTTGCGCCAGTACTGCGGTGCATTCCTTCGGAACCGGCAGTGATGCCGGTTCCGTTTTTCTTTGAAAGAAGCAACCTGCGCCGTCTTGACCCTTTCCACGGGCGCGCCCTTGCCCTACAACGCGCGCAATCTCGGCCCACTTGGACACAGGACAGAAGATGCAAGAGCCCGCCATCACACCCGATCTGATTGCTGCACATGGGCTCAAGCCCGCGGAATACGACATGATCCTCGAGATCATCGGGCGTGAACCGACCTTCACTGAACTGGGCATCTTCTCGGCCATGTGGAACGAGCATTGCTCGTACAAGTCGTCCAAGAAATGGCTGCGCACTCTGCCAACATCCGGCCCTCAGGTGATTTGTGGCCCCGGCGAAAACGCAGGCGTTGTTGACATTGGCGACGGGCAAGCGGTTGTTTTCAAAATGGAAAGCCACAACCACCCGTCTTACATCGAACCTTATCAGGGTGCGGCGACCGGCGTAGGCGGCATCCTTCGCGATGTTTTCACCATGGGCGCACGCCCAATCGCGTCCATGAACGCGCTGTCTTTCGGTGAACCCGGTCACCACAAAACCCGCCAGCTGGTGAACGGTGTGGTCGAAGGCATCGGCGGTTACGGCAACTGCTTTGGCGTGCCGTGCGTTGGCGGCGAAGTCCGGTTCCATCCGGCCTATAACGGCAACTGCCTGGTGAATGCTTTTGCAGCGGGTCTGGCTGACAGTGACAAGATTTTCTATTCGGCAGCGTCCGGCGTCGGGATGCCCGTGGTCTATCTGGGCGCCAAAACCGGCCGTGACGGCGTGGGCGGCGCAACCATGGCGTCTGCCGAGTTCGACGACACCATCGAAGAAAAGCGCCCAACCGTTCAGGTTGGCGACCCCTTCACTGAAAAACGACTGATGGAAGCAACGCTGGAGCTTATGCAGACCGGCGCCGTGATCTCGATCCAGGACATGGGCGCGGCGGGCCTGACCTGTTCTGCCGTAGAAATGGGCGACAAGGGTGGTCTGGGCGTGCGCCTCGATCTGGAAAACGTGCCTCAGCGCGAAGAAAACATGACAGCCTATGAGATGATGCTGTCGGAATCTCAGGAACGGATGCTGATGGTCCTCAAGCCCGAACTTGAAACCGAGGCCCGCGCTGTTTTTGAAAAATGGGATCTGGACTTTGCCATCGTTGGTGAGACGATTGCCGAAGACCGCTTTCTGATCATGCACAATGGAGAGGTGAAAGCGGACCTCGTCCTGTCCAAGCTCTCCTCAACCGCGCCGGAATATGACCGCCCGTGGGAACCGACGCCCGCGGCGGAAGAGCTGTCCGAGGTGCCTCAAATCGACCCGATCGACGGGCTGCGCGCCCTGCTCTCTTCTCCCAACTACGCAGGCAAGCAGTGGGTGTACGAGCAGTATGATACCATGGTGATGGCCGACAGCGCCCGCACGCCCGGTCTGGGCGCTGGCATGGTGCGCGTCCACGGCACCGACAAGGTGCTGGCTTTCACGTCAGACGTGACACCACGCTATGTGCGCGCCAACCCGGTCGAAGGTGGTAAACAAGCCGTGGCCGAAGCCTATCGCAACCTGACCGCTGTTGGGGCCAAGCCGCTGGCCACCACTGACAACCTGAATTTCGGCAACCCCGAAAAGCCCGAAATCATGGGCCAGTTCGTTGGTGCCGTTCAAGGCATCGGCGCGGCGGTCGGCGCGTTGGATATGCCCATCGTATCGGGCAACGTCTCACTTTATAATGAAACGGATGGTCAGGCGATCCTGCCCACGCCGACCATCGGCGCGGTCGGCCTGCTGAACCATTCGGACGAGATTATCGGAAATGAAGTCCGCGAGGGCCACGTGGCTCTGGTCATCGGCGAAACCAAGGGCCATCTGGGTCAATCCGCCCTATTGGCCGAGGTGTTCAACCGCGAAGACGGTGATGCGCCGCATGTCGATCTGAGCGCGGAACAGCGCAACGGCGACTTCATTCGCGCCAATCGCGAGATGATCAAAGCCTGCACCGACCTTGGCGATGGTGGTCTTGCATTGGCCGCCTTTGAATTGGCCGAAGCGGCTGGCGTTGGCGTTCATCTCGACGAGGCGCCGACCGAATTCCTGTTTGGCGAAGATCAGGCGCGTTATCTGGTCGCCTGCAACTTTGATCAGGCAGAGGCACTTATGATTGCCGCCGGTCAGACCGGTGTGCCGCTGTTTTCGGTTGGTCGCTTCACCGGTGATGCGGTGAAAATCGGCGGCTCGGAAGCTTCGCTGGATGAACTGACGGCGGTTTTCCGCAGCAGCTTTGCCGAGGCCGTCGCCTAACAACGCGACACAAAAGCCAATCGAAACCCGCGTCTTGTTCCGACGCGGGTTTCGTTGTTTTTGAATGTGCTCGTGCTCTTGCGCGCCCGGTTCATGCGCTCTACATCTTGGGAAAGACCTTCTGGAGTTACATACATGCCGATGAGCACCCACGAAATCGAACACCTGCTGCGCGAAGCCTTTCCTGATGCCGAGATTCAGGTCGGCGGTCAGGACGGTGTTCATATGTCTGCCATGGTGGTGGACGAGAGCTTTCGCGGCAAAAACCGGGTGCAACAGCAACGCGCGGTTTATGCAGCGTTAAAGGGCAAGATGGATGGCCCGGATGGAGAGCTGCACGCATTGGCGTTAACAACAAAAGTGCCTGAATGAACGCAACTTTCTGGATATATGGCACTTGCGGGTTGATAACCCTGATTGGCTGCTTCGCCATAATTAAGTTCGCAATAAATCCAAGACACACTGACAAAATACGCGGTGTGAAACCCGGTCAGGGCGATCAGTTAATAGATCATGGAACTGTGCTTGGTGGCGGAGGCGGCCATGTAACCGTCTCAAGGGTCACGCGAGACCCACAAGAATACGCCAAAGCAATGGCACCGAAGAAATGAACAACTGGCTCATCTGGGTAGGCGGAATAGCAACATTGATAGTTGCCGCCGCTCTGATCGAAGCCTATGTGAAGCGCAACAGAAGTCGTAAACTCGCCGACATGCATCCCGACCCAGACAAACTCAGCAAAGTCGGCGGTATCGAACGCTATGGACTTGATCCGCTGGCCTTGGCGCAGGCTGAGCATCGGCGGCTGGAAGAAGAAGAAGGATGGGTGCCCGACCCATCAAGGAACGAAACGACCGCCCCGAATGCGGGTGAAGAGGAAAAGCAAGATGAGCGACGTTAAAACTCAGATCGACGAAACCGTCAAAGCCAACGACGTGGTACTGTACATGAAAGGCACCAAAGAGATGCCACAGTGCGGGTTCTCGTCGCGCGTGGCCGGCGTGCTGAACTACATGGGTGTTGAATATGCCGATGTGAACGTTCTCGCTGACGAAGACATCCGTCAGGGCATCAAGGATTATTCTGACTGGCCAACCGTGCCGCAGCTTTATGTCAAAGGAGAGTTCGTCGGTGGTTGCGACATCATCACCGAGATGACTCTGTCGGGTGAACTGGACACTCTGTTTGACGAGAACGGTGTCGGCTACAACAAAGACGCAGCCGACAAAATCCGTGAAGCAAACGCCTAAGCTAACCTATCGGCTGGAACAGTTCTGATAGATCACCTGCTCATTCGCGGCACCTTCCGCCGAGTAGCTGATCGACGCGTTCCAGCCTTTTGAACGCAGGATATACGTTCCCTCACCGCCGGTGGATTCATAGCGGATACCTGATCCGCTTTCCACCTGGCGCATGGCGACCAGAGTGTTGTCCACCATTGTCGCCGCCGCGCCTGAGCCATCGGTTGCATTGAAATAGCTCACAGGCAATGGAACTCCGTTTTCACAGGTGAACGTGACCGACAATATGTCGATCTCTGCCAAGGCGGACGATGCAGGCAATGCCAGCGCGGCCGCAAACAAGATCTTTCGCACCATCGTTGTTACGCCTTCTTTTCTTCAACAACTGCGGCCAGGGCTTCTGCCCGCGCCGCCAGTTCCGCCAATGTATCTGTGACAGAGGGCGGCACCACCGCCACTTCGACCCGTTCAGGTTCCGGTGTCGGAGCGTTCCTAAGGCTCTGTAGTGTCGCCTCAACCTCGGCCAACTTCGCCTCCAGCGATTTCACTTTGTCTTCTGTTGCAGCCGTCCTGTCGGCCAGCATGAGGCCGGCCATCAATAGCATACGGGATTCAGGCATCCGACCGATCTGATCGGACAACACCTGGGCTTCATCGTCCAGCATTTTGGCTGCGGAATGCAGAAAAGGCTCCTCACCGTCCTGACACGAGACGTCAAAGCCGCGACCGCCGATATTAATGGTCACTTCGGGCATTACTCCACCTCACCTTCTACAAGTTTCGCTTGCGACAGCAGCGGCTCAAGACGCGCAAGAACGGCCTGCGCTTCGGCCGCGTCCGAGGCTTGCGCGGCCCGTGTGGCCTCAAGCTCGGCGACTGTGGCCCGGTTCAGAAGTTCCGCATCTGTCACCCCGTCAGTTGCCGCCGCCCGTAATTCGTCAACCGCATTGCGCAACTGTTCGTTTGCCTTGCGCATACGTTGCAGATCGTCATCCAGACGCGACATCGCAGCGCCATGGCTGGCGCGTTCGGCCCGCAGCATCTCCAGCTCGGCGCTCAGGTCGTCGACCCGCACGGTGTCTTCCAACTCGGCCTTGAGGCGGTTGTTTTCTGCTTCTACGGCCTTCGCCTGATCCAGCATCCCGCGCAATTGTTCCAGTTCGGCCCTTAACGGTTCGGGATCTTCAAGCGCGTCAAAGTCCGCCCGCATCTTTTCGTTTTCGGCCTTTAAAGTTTCAAGCTCGGTGCTGTTGTCCAACGCCGCCTTGGCTTCGGCCAGCTCGGCACGTGCAGCTTCCACCGAAGCGATCTTGACACGGGCTTCCTCTAGCTCGGTGCGTAGCGCGTCAGTTTCTTCGGTGTCAGACGGAGCCGCTCGCAACTCTTCAAGATCAGCACGCAAGCCATCCATCTGCTGTTCGTGCTGCTGTTTCAGGGATTTCAGCCGTTCCTGAAGCTGTGCGTTGGCGACGCGTTCATCCTCAAGCGCAGTCTGAAGCCCCTCATCCGGCCCGGTGTCCCCGGGTGCAGCACCCAATGCCTCGACTCCCACGCCAATGCGGTCCATCGCGGAAATAATACGGTGCTGTAACTCTTCTATCTGGCTCATGCCCCTGTCACCTCTTTATCAAGGTTCATTCTGTTTCGATGCGATCCGAATCAAAACCGAATCCCGCCTGCAGACAGTCTAACGGAATGCGACAGAAAATACCCACTGTTTGCTTTCAACCACTTGAGCCCCGCTCTTCATGCATTGCGACCTGATTCACCCCAGTTCTACTTGCACTTTGGGTGTTGGATGGTATTGAGCCCGCAATCTGCTTCAAACCCAAAGGAACAACGCCCGTGGACCTGACTGCGCTGCGCAAAGCCAACCCCGAACACTGGGACAAAGCTGCGGCCATCCGCACCCTGACCCTTGATGCCGTCGCGGCGGCAAATTCCGGCCATTCCGGTATGCCGATGGGCATGGCCGATGTCGCGACTGTGCTGTTCGAAAAACACCTGAAATTCGACGCCTCGAACCCAAGCTGGCCCGACCGCGATCGCTTCATACTGTCCGCTGGTCACGGCTCGATGTTGGTCTATTCGCTGCTGTATCTCACCGGCCACGCTGACGTGACCCTAAACGAGATCAAGAATTTCCGTCAGTTGGGCGCAAAAACTGCGGGCCACCCGGAAAACTTCCTGATCAACGGTGTTGAAACCACCACCGGCCCGCTGGGCCAAGGTATCTCGAACGCTGTGGGCTTTGCCATGGCCGAGGAAGTCCAACGCGCGCATTACGGCAAGAAAGTTGTCGATCACTATACCTACGTCATCGCAGGCGACGGCTGCCTGATGGAAGGCGTCAGCCAAGAGGCGATCACGCTTGCCGGTCGTCACGAGTTGAGCAAACTGATCGTCTTTTGGGACAACAACAATATCACCATCGACGGCACCGTTGATATTGCAGACCGCACCGATCAGGTCCGCCGTTTTGCGGCCTCGGGCTGGCATGTGATTGAGGTTGACGGCCACGATCCAAAAGCCATTGACGCGGCCATTATCGACGCGAAGAAATCCAGCAAGCCGACCATGATCGCGTGTGAAAGCCACATTGCACTGGGTCACGCAGCGCAAGATACGTCGAAGGGCCATGGCGCGCTGACAGATCAGGATCAACTGAAGGCGGCAAAAGAAGCCTATGACTGGCCTCATGACGCGTTCGAAGTGCCTGCCAGCGTGAAATCCGCTTGGGAAGCCATCGGCGCCCGCGGTGCTGCCGAGCGTGCCGCGTGGGAAGAGCGTTTCGCACAATTGTCTGAACGCAAGCAGGCCGAGTTCAACCGCGCTTATGCGTTTGAAGTCCCCAAGAAACTGGCCGGTGCCATTCGTGCGTTCAAAAAGCAGATGTCGGAAGACCAGCCGAAGCTGGCCACCCGCGCCTCGTCTGAAAAGGTTCTGAACGTCGTCAACCCGATCATGACCGAAACCGTAGGCGGTTCTGCTGACCTGACCGGATCGAACAACACCAAATCAGCCGATATGGGCGTGTTTCTACCGGAAAACCGCAAGGGCCGTTACATCCACTATGGGATCCGCGAACACGGCATGGCTGCTGCGATGAACGGCATGGCGCTGCATGGCGGCATCCGCCCCTATGGCGGTACATTCATGGCCTTTACCGACTATGCCCGCCCGTCGATGCGTCTGGCGGCGCTGATGAAAGTGCCTTCTGTCTTTGTGATGACCCATGACTCTATCGGTCTGGGCGAAGACGGCCCGACCCACCAGCCGGTCGAACACCTGGCAATTTCACGCGCGACGCCGAACACCTTTGTGTTCCGCCCCGCCGACACGATTGAAACCGCCGAAGCGTGGGAACTGGCTTTGACCTTCAAAGACAGCCCATCGGTTCTGTCGCTGACCCGTCAGGGCGTGCCGACCGTACGGACCCAGCACAAAACCAAGAACCTTGTCGCTCAGGGTGCGTATGTTCTGGCCGAAGCTGAAGGCAAGCGTCAGGCCATCCTGATCGCCACCGGGTCCGAGGTGTCTTTGGCCATAGAAGCCAAAGCAACGCTTGAGGCGGAAGGCATCGGAACCCGCGTCGTTTCCATGCCCTGCATGGAACTGTTCGCGCAGCAGGACGAAGCTTATCGTAAGCGCGTTCTGCCCGCCGGTCCTGTCCGCGTTGGAATCGAAGCCGCTGTCCGAGCCGGAGGCTGGGATCGCTGGTTGCTGGGCGAACGCGGGCGTGAGGCCAAGGCTGGGTTTATCGGCATGTCAAGCTTTGGCGCTTCTGCCCCGGCAGGCGAGCTTTACAAGCATTTCGGCATCACCGCCGAGGCAACTGTTGCCAAGGTAAAAGACCTGCTGGTTCTGTAATACAGACCCAGTTGATCGAGCAAAGGGCGGCCATGGCCGCCCTTTGCATTTGGGTTTCAATGTGTTTTCGATTCCTTTGAAATCAAAGGCCCGATCACCTTGGTCGCCACCGGGATCAACACCAGCCCCCAGGCCAGACCAAACAAGCCATCCATGGTGGCCTTGGACATCCATTTAACCGCCCCGGCCCATTGCTCGGACAACGAATGCCCAATTGCGTTAGCCCAGTCGTAGATATGATGGCCCAGCCATCCAAAGCCCAGCACTTCCAACCCGTGGATGATGATCGATCCACCCACCCACAGCATCGCTGCGGTTCCGACAATTGACAGCGTTTTCATTACGCCGGGCATCGCCTTGACCAGACCACGGCCAAGGCCGCGACCAATCGGTGTTGGCGCGTTCTGTGCAAGATACAGCCCCACGTCATCCATTTTCACGATCAGTGCAACCGAACCATAAACGGCCACCGTAACCCCGATTCCGACGACGGCCAGCGTCGCGGCCTGCATCCACAAATTGGGGGCCTCAATCGCGGCTAAGGCAATCGTCATGATCTCAGCCGATAGAATAAAGTCCGTTTTGATCGCACCCTTGACCTTTTGTTCCTCGAGGTGTCCGGGATCCCGGACGTCCATGTCTTGTTCAATGGCGTGACTGCCGTGCGGGAATAAGACATGAAATATCTTCTCAGCCCCTTCAAAGCAAAGATATGACCCACCAAGCATCAGCAAAGGGGTGATCAGCCATGGCGCGAAATTGGCCAGCAACAGAGCCACCGGCAGCAGCAACACGATCTTGTTGAACACCGACCCTCGCGCGATGCGCCAAATGATCGGCAATTCCCGCGCGGGCGCAAATCCCTGAACGTATTTCGGAGTGACCGCTGCGTCATCAATGATAACACCCGCTGTTTTCGCCCCGGCCTTGCCCGCCGCCGCAACCACATCGTCGACCGAGGCTGCCGCCACCTTTGCGATCCCAGCCACATCGTCCAATAGGGCCAACAGTCCGCTCATCGCGTGTCCTTTCCCGTCACCTGTCGCACCCGGACCCTACCTGATCTCTCAGCTAGCGCAAGCGTTAGCGCAATCGCGTGAGGTTTGCGCTAACACCTTAAAAATATACCTCTTTTGCCCTTTTGAGATTCTCGTTTCGCCGCTATATGGCCCTCAACGCAAGCGCATCAGGAGACATCAAATGACCATCAAGGTCGGTATCAATGGTTTTGGCCGCATTGGCCGCTGCACCTTGTCGCACATCGCCGCTTCGGGGCGCAACGACATCGAAGTGATCAAAGTCAACGCCACCGGCCCATTGGAAACCTCGGCGCACCTGTTGAAGTATGACAGTGTTCACGGGCGTTTCCCTCGCGAAGTTTCCGTTGATGGCAACACCATGGATCTGGGCCGTGGCCCGATGCAGATGTTCTCAACCTACGACATGACCGAGCTGGACTGGGAAGGCTGCGACGTCGTTCTGGAATGCACTGGTAAATTCAATGACGGGACCAAGGCGAAAACCCATCTTGAGCGCGGCGCAGGCAAGGTTTTGCTGTCGGCCCCTGGTAAGAATGTCGACAAGACCATCGTCTTCGGCGTGAACCACAACACTCTGACTGCCAATAACAACATGGTGTCGAACGGCTCTTGCACCACCAACTGCCTGGCCCCGCTGGCCAAGGTGCTGGACGAAGGTGTCGGTATCGAACACGGCATCATGACTACCATCCACGCCTATACCGGAGATCAGCCCACGCTGGATCGTCGCCACAGCGACCTTTACCGCGCACGCGCTGCAGCGATGTCGATGATCCCGACCTCGACCGGTGCGGCCAAAGCACTGGGTGAGGTTCTGCCGAATCTGAAGGGCCGTCTGGACGGTTCCGCAATCCGCGTCCCTACCCCGAATGTCTCGGCTGTGGATCTGACCTTCCGCGCCTCGCGTGACACGTCGACAGCAGAAATTAACGCCATCGTTGAAGAGGCCGCCAAGGGCCCGATGCAGCGCGTTCTGGGATATGAGCCCGCGCCGCTGGTGTCGACCGACTTTAATCATACCGAAGAAAGCTCGATATTCGCACCGGATCAGACCCGCGTGGTCGACGACCGCATGGTCCGCGTTCTGGCCTGGTACGACAATGAATGGGGCTTCTCGGTCCGCATGGCTGACGTTGCTGTTGCGATGGGCCGTCTTAACTGACCCTTCGGACTTCGCTTGTACCTTAATGCCCGCTCAGGTTATCTGGGCGGGCATTTTTGTTCGGAACGATCATGACCAATCAAATCGCCATCTGGCTCGGCATCCTTCTGCTTGGGGGCGTGATACTGGACATGACCCTGTATAATGGCGATCACCTGCTGTTCCTTGCCAAGAAGCTTTACGAATTTTTGGACTGGCTCGCCTTCTGGCGCTGATTGAGGTTTTTCTTGACTCTTTTGTTGATCTGGAGTTGTTAGCGCTAACTCATCTTATAGAGATATTTCGACGGAGCAGACCATGACCTTGAAACTCGCGATCAACGGATTTGGACGGATTGGGCGCGGGGTTCTGCGCGCTGTGATGGAAAGTGGCCGCACGGACGTAGAGATCGTGGCCATCAACGATCTGGGCAAGCCGGACATGAACGCACATCTGTTCGAGTTCGACAGCGTGCATGGCCGTTATCCCAACCCGGTAACACTCAGCGATGCAGGTCTGGATGTGGGCCGCGGACCGATCCGACTGACCAGTGAACGTAACCCCGAGGATCTGCCTTGGTCGGATATTGATGTCGTTCTGGAATGCACCGGTGTGTTCCGCACCCGTGAAGCCGCTGAGCGTCACTTCAAGAACGGATCAAATAAGGTTCTGATCTCGGCCCCGGCCCGTGGCGACGGTAACGTGAAAACCGTCGTGTTTGGCGTAAACGATCATGAACTGACCGCCGAAGATCTGGTTGTATCGAACGCATCCTGCACCACCAACTGTCTTTCGCCAGTCGCGGCCGCCCTGGATGCTGGGCTTGGCATCAAGCACGGCAACATGACCACAGTTCACGCCTATACCGCCAGCCAGCCGGTACAGGATCTGGTCGGAAAAGACCCTTACCTGTCGCGCGCTGCTGCGTTGTCGATGATCCCCACCACAACTGGCGCGGCCGCAGCCGTCGGTCTGGTTCTGCCGCAATTGCAAGGCAAGCTGACGGGTCAGGCGATCCGGGTCCCGACCCCGAATGTCTCGGTCGTCGATTTGGTGGCCGAAGTTTCGCGCCCTACCACTGAAGAAGAAGTAAACCAGTTGTTCATCGATGCCGCTGCCAAAATACCCGGCGTGTTGGCCGCGGAAAGCCGCCCGTTGGTGTCCATAGATTTCAACCACGACCCGCACAGTTCGACTGTGTCGTTGGCCGAAACTAAAGTCACTGATGGCACGCTGGTACGCGTGCTGGCCTGGTATGACAATGAATGGGGCTTCTCGAACCGGATGCTGGACACAGCCGCCGCGATGGGCGGCCTAGCCTAGCCGTTCTTTCAATGCGGTGTTGACGCGGGGCGTGACGAATTTCGACACGTCCCCGTTCAATCGGGCAATTTCCTTGACCAGCTTCGAGGCAATCGCCTGATGCCGGGCCTCCGCCATCAAAAAGACGGTTTCAATCGAATCGTCCAAAGCACGGTTCATGCCGACCATCTGAAATTCGTATTCGAAATCAGCGACCGCACGCAAACCACGCACAATGATCTGCGCCCCAACGTCGCGTGCACAATCAATCAGCAGGTTTTCAAAGGGATGTGCGATGATCTCGGTTCCAGTCTGCTCCGAAAGTTGGGCGCATTCGGCTTCGATCATGGCCACGCGCTCTTCCAACGAAAACAGAGGGCCCTTGTCCCGGTTGATGGCGACGCCAATGACCAATTTATCCACCAAAGCTGCCGCTCGACGGATGATATCGATATGTCCCATTGTGATGGGATCAAAGGTTCCAGGATACAAACCAACCCGCATCGCGCCCTCCTGCGCAACAAAATTTCTGCGCAAGCAAACATAACTTTGCTGCAGGTGCAAGTGATTGCTGTGGCAACCCTTGCCGTTAGTGCCCCATTATCATGCCTTCCAAAGCATCTTTTTCCATGGCCAGTTCGGCCAACTGTGCCTTCACGACATCGCCAAGTGTGACAATGCCGACAAGCTTACCGTCTTCCACCACTGGCATATGGCGAAACCGCCCTTCGGTCATCCGGGACATGATGTCTTCGACCGTCGCCTGACGGGTCGTCGTGACAAGTTCCTGCGTCATGTAAGACTTAACTGGCTGGTTCAGGCAGCCACTGCCACTGCCCGCCAGTTCGCGGACAATGTCACGCTCGGACAGGATGCCCGATGCGGTTTCCCCACCGTCTTCGGAAATCACGACTGTTCCGATCCGCTTCTCCGCAAGAATCTTCGATACCTCCGAGACCGTCGCCGTTGGCGCAACCGTCACAACACCGTCTGTCGCTTTGGACTTCAGGATGGCCTGTACAAGCATGAAGAATACCTCCGGAAATAATGACACTTATTCCAAAGCGTTGCGCGATTGCTGCGACCTGTCAAGCGTCGGTCCCTGCTTCCAAACGAAGCACTTCCTCGCGAATGCCGCGTGTCAGGGCATCCGCAAAGCGGTTCAACCGTTCGTTGCGCTGATCTCCCTCATGCCGAACAAGATAGAAACTACGCGTCAAACTCACTTGATCCGTCAGGATTTTCTGAAGCCCCGGATGAAACGGCAACGTGAAATCATGGGCGACACAAACGCCCGTTCCCAGCGTAACCTGGCGCAATTGAACCGAGACCGAGTTCGATGCAAGCGCGACACGGTCAATACCAATGTCGTTCAGGTAATCCAGTTCTCGGTCGAAGATCATGTCTGGGATGTAGCCGATCCACCTGTGCCCCTTCAGGTCTATGACAGATTGGATCGGTCCATGCCGTCTCAGATAGTCTTCGGTTGCAACCATGTGCAATTTGTAATCGCTGACTTTCTTGACCAGCAGTCGCCCTGCTGTCGGCGCACTGACCGTCAACGCCATATCCGCCTCACGCCGGGACAGGTTGATCACCCGAGGCAGCGCAAGAATCTGAATGTCCAGATCAGGGTTCGCATCGCTGATTTTCGCACAGACCTGCGGCAAAAGGTAATTGGCGCTGCCATCCGGTGCGCCGATCCTGATTTGCCCACTCAGCGATCTTGTCGACCCGGCCACGGCCCCGGCAGCGGCGCGTATCGCCTCTTCGGCGTGCAGCCCATGTTCCAAAAGCCGTTGCCCCGCTGGAGTCAAAACATAGCCCTGCTGCGATTTGGTGAACAGAATCGAATCCAAAGTGGATTCCAGCCGGGCCACGCGACGCCCAACAGTGGCGGGATCGATTTTCAGGACACGACCGGCAGAAGACAGGCTTTCTTCCCGCGCGACGGCCAGAAAGATTCGCATATCGTCCCAGTTTGGGGTCATTTCTTTCCTTTTGCATTTTTGCAAAGCTCCTTTGAGACATTGCCTCTGTTCGTGGGATTTCTGCAAGCCTATTCTGCGGGCAAATCTATCGGAGGAACTATTGATGCAAGACCTGACCCATTTCCTGAACGGCGAAATGGTCGCCGGTACATCCGGTCGTTTCGACGACATTTACAACCCGGCAACGGGCGAAGTTCAGTACAAATGCCCGATGGCCAGCGCAGCAGAAACCACAGCCGCCATTGAAGCCGCGGCCGCGGCCCAGCCTGCATGGGGCGCGACCAACCCTCAAAAGCGCGCGCGCGTCATGATGGCCATGGTCGGCCTGATGAACCGCGACATGGACAAGCTGGCCGAGGCGCTGAGCCGCGAGCACGGCAAAACCATCCCCGACGCCAAAGGTGACCTGCAGCGTGGTCTGGAAGTGATCGAGTACTGCATTGGTGCGCCACAGATGCTGAAAGGTGAGTTCACCGACAGCGCAGGCCCGGGTATCGATATGTACTCGATGCGTCAGCCTCTGGGCGTTGTCGGTTCGATCATGCCGTTCAACTTCCCCGCCATGATGCCACTGTGGCACGTTGGCCCGGCGTTGGCCTGCGGTAACGCCGTGATCCTGAAGCCGTCCGAACGTGACCCCTCGGTGCCGCTGATGCTGGCCGAACTGTTTGTCGAAGCCGGCCTTCCCAAGGGCGTGTTTCAGGTTGTGAACGGCGACAAGGAAGCAGTCGACACTATCCTCGACAGCGAGATCATTCAGGGCGTCAGCTTTGTGGGGTCTACACCGATCGCGCAATACATCTATAGCCGCGCAACCGCGAATGGTAAGCGAGCACAGTGTTTCGGTGGTGCCAAGAACCACATGATCGTCATGCCCGACGCTGACCTGGATCAGGCGGCCGACGCTCTGGTTGGTGCCGGTTTCGGAGCGGCAGGCGAACGTTGCATGGCTATCTCTGTCGCGGTTCCTGTTGGTGAAGAAACAGCAGACAAGCTGATAGAAAAGCTGATCCCACGTGTCGAAAAGCTGAAAGTTGGCCCCTACACAGCGGGCGACGATGTCGATATGGGCCCGGTTGTGACCGCCGCCGCGAAAGAACGTATCTTGGGCCTGATCAACTCGGGCGTCGAACAAGGCGCCAAGCTGGTCGTTGATAACCGTGATTTCAGCTTGCAAGGCTACGAAGACGGCTTCTTTGTCGGCCCGCACCTGTTCGACAACGTGACCCCGGATATGGATATCTACAAACAGGAAATCTTCGGCCCGGTCCTGTCAACGGTCCGCGCGGGTTCGTACGAAGAAGCGCTGAAGCTGGCGATGGATCATGAATATGGCAACGGCACCGCGATCTTCACCCGTGACGGTGACACCGCCCGTGACTTTGCCAGCCGGATCAATATCGGCATGGTTGGCATCAACGTTCCGATCCCGGTTCCGCTGGCCTATCACACATTTGGCGGCTGGAAGAAATCGATGTTCGGCGATCTGAACCAGCACGGCCCGGACAGCTTCAAGTTCTATACCCGCACCAAGACCGTGACCTCGCGCTGGCCGTCGGGCATCAAAGAAGGTGGCGAGTTCAACTTCAAAGCCATGGACTGATCTTTTTAGCCCTTAGTATTGAAACCCGGCCTCTAATTGGGCCGGGTTTATGCGCTTTTCCGCCGATTTCACTAACAAAGCCTCTGTTCACAAGAAATTCAGATCGGGCACTCTGGAAAAATGGGATCATCGGCAATATTTTTGCCCTAAAGTACGTATCGAGCATTCAATTTACCGGAGGCAGTTTTGTCCCAATCCCGTATGACCCGCCGTTCCGCCCTGCTGGGCGTTGCATCCTTGATGACGACCCCTGCCCTTGTTCGGGCTCAAAGCGTGGATGCCTTCCCGGAAACGGAAGACGCAATCAGCACGCAGCTGCCGGTACGGCGCAATGTATCGTCATTCTCGCAACAAAACTGGCAGGATCATTTTGACGAACTGGGTGTCGGTTGTTTGTTGGCCGATATCACCAGCCGTGCTGTGCACTTTTGGGCCCCCGACGGCACTTACAAACTGTACCCAAGCTCAGTCCCAATGAGCGAAGAGCTCACGAAACGCGGTTACACGAAAGTCGTGCGTAAAACTGAATTCCCAAGCTGGACGCCTACGGCATCGATGCGCGAACGGGATCCTTCGCTGCCACTCCGGATGGAGGGCGGTGATCCGGGCAACCCGCTGGGAACCCGCGCTATGTACCTGGGTTGGCCAGCTTACCTGGTGCACGGTACACAAGACACGCGTAAGATTGGTCGCCAGAGTTCGTCCGGGTGCATCGGCCTGTACAACCAACATGTCGAAGAACTGTATCCACTTGTTCAGGTTGGAACACAGGTTCGTCTGGTCTGACTTGCTGGTTGAAAATGCAAAAGCCCCGGTCACTGGCCGGGGCTTTGGTGTTTTTGAAGGGGGGTTTATTCTGGCAGGATAACCGCGTCGACCACGTGAATCACACCGTTGCTGGCTTCAATATCGGCCTGCACAACCTTGGCATCGTTCACTTTTACACCGTTTTTCGCATTGACGCTCAACCGGTCGCCCTGAACGGTCAGAACCTTGGCGCGCTTGCCAGCGATGTCACCAGACATAACCTTGGCCGGAACCACGTGATAGGTAAGGATCGATACCAGTTGATCCTTGTTTTCGGGCTTCAAAAGAGATTCCACCGTGCCCTCGGGCAATGCAGCAAAAGCTTCATCGGTAGGAGCAAATACGGTGAAAGGCCCATCTCCTTTAAGGGTGTCAACCAGACCTGCGGCCTGAACGGCGGCGACCAAAGTGTTGAATGAACCCGCTGCAACTGCAGTGTCAACAATATCTGCGGCCTGGGCCTTGAGTGGTATGGCAAACGCAATTGCGGCGGCGGCACCCATAAATGTACGACGGAACATGGCTGTCTTCTCCTCTCCAGCTTGTTATGGAAAGGGGTACGGGACTTCGGCTGGACCGGATCATTCTGAGATCAATTTTCTTTGAGCTGAACCCAGATGCTTTGCGCGCGCCCGTCGGCGAGAAACGGCAATGCCTTTACTGCATCCGGGCGGTCCTGTTGCAGGTAGTATCCCGGCCAAAGCATTGAATACGCGCCAGATTGCAGCAATGCATGCAGCATGTACTGCTCGCCCCAGCCCGGGCAGTCATAGAAGAACCGCTTGGGATATTCGTAGGGTAGAAAAACATCGTGCACATGGATGACCACGCCGGGTCTCAACGCCGGAATGATGCGGCAGAACAGATGGGCGACGTCGTTACTCATCCGTACGACATGGCTTGAATCGATGAACAGAACGTCTCCGGCTTCAAGCTCAGCAAAGAGCGATGGGTCGGCCTCTTCAAGACGTTTTTGTTCGAAGCGATCCACGACATGGGCAATATCCGCGCGGGGGTATGGATCAATGGCGGTAATCGTTGTGTCCAACCCACCGTCAATAATCGCTTGCCGTGTCACACGGGTTGAGTTCCCGCAACCTACCTCGATCACGCGCTTGGGCTGAAAGCGGCGGATCATCAGATACAAAGCATCCGCGTCCGGGCTGTCATAATAGCCGTTGCCTGAGCAATAGCCGGTCTGATTGCGCCCGGGGTCTTTCAACGCCTGCAAATCCCCTTTGAGACGATCATATCCCGCCACCAGTTGCGAGATATCGAACCCCTCCATCCCCGGCGACAAAGCATAAACGGGGCGCGTCAGGCCCCCTGAGGCCTCAAACGCCTCAAGCCGCGCGCGCTCATCCTGTTCCGTGACCGTATCGACCAGTTTCACACCCAACTCATCCAGAGCAGCGTTGATCTTCGGGAATTTTCTGGGTTTCACGGCGTTGGCTCCACGTTCTGTGCTGTCCCGTTCCTTACAATTGCGCCCCGCACCAGTGCAAGGACAAGCCCGGCAAACCCTTGGCAAAATGAAAATTTCCGTATTCACTGAGGCCCACGTCAGACAAAGAGGGCGCTATGCAGCAGGAATTCACACTGGGCATTGAAGAAGAATATCTTCTGGTAGATCGCGACAGCCTGCAATTATCCGAAGCGCCTGAAGCGCTGATGACCGCCTGTCAGAATGATTTCGAAGGTCAGGTCAGCCCCGAGTTTCTGCAATGTCAGATTGAAGTCGGCACACGCCCGCACACAACCATCGCCTCGGCGCGGGAAGACCTGAGACGCCTGCGATCCTGCGTGTCAAAACGGGCTGCCGAATACAACCTGTCCCCGATCGCTGTGTCCTGCCATCCCTTTGCCAACTGGAAGGATCAACATTACACCCGCAAGGAACGGTATGACGCGTTGCAACACGCCTTGGGGGGCGTGGCGAGACGGATGTTGATCTGCGGGATGCATGTGCATGTGGGGGTCGAGGATCCTGCCTTGCGCGCCGATCTGATGCCGCAGCTGTCTTACTTCTTGCCCCATCTGCTGGCGCTGTCAACATCCTCACCCTTTTGGAGCGGCGAAGATACTGGCCTGTCCTCTTATCGCCTGACAGTGTTCGACAACCTGCCACGCACCGGCCTTCCTCCCGTTTTCGGCAGTTGGGCTGAGTATGAACGCACCACCGGTATTCTTGTCGAATTGGGCGTGATCGAGGACACGACCAAAATCTGGTGGGACCTGCGCCCGTCGCATCGCTTCCCCACGCTTGAAACACGGATCATGGACGTACAGCCTCGGCTAGAGCACACATTGTCCCTGGCTGCCCTCGTTCAGGCGCTGACCCGCATGCTGTGCCGGCTGAAAGACCGCAACCTTCGTTGGAGGCAATATGATCGTTTCCTCATCGGAGAAAACCGTTGGCGTGCGCAGCGCTATGGCGTAGGCGAAGGCCTGATTGATTTCGGCGACCGCTCGGTTAAACCCATGTCCGAGCTGATTGGCGACCTTATGGGGCTATTGGCGGAAGACACCGAGGCGCTCGGCACGATGACTGAACTTGCACGGTTGCGGCAGATCGCCGAGAACGGCACCTCAGCCACGCGTCAGCGCCGTGTCCACGCCGAGGCCGTCGCGCGAGGCGATGATCCGGGGCAAGCAGTCGTGCGCCACTTGATTGAAGAATTTCACGCGGATCTATAGACTGAGCCACCCGTTTTGCGACCCATTGTTGAGCCTGCAAAATTTCTGTAAGAATTCAGAAATAAACAACCGTTCAATTCATTGCCGACGGGAGGGAGCGCCATGGATTTCGCACTCAGCGAGGAACAAACAGCCATATTCGACATGGCGCACGCATTTGGGCAGGAAAACATTGCGCCCTTTGCGCGGCAGTGGGAAACCGATGGCACCATTCCCAAAACCTTATGGCCACAGATCGGCGAGCTTGGTTTTGGAGCTTTGTATGTATCCGAGGACAGCGGCGGTTCGAACCTGACCCGCCTCGACGCCACTCTGGTTTTTGAGGCCCTTTCGATGGCCTGCCCTTCGGTTGCCGCGTTCTTGTCGATCCACAACATGTGCGCCAAAATGTTAGACAATTTCGCGGATGACGACCTCAAAGCGCGCATCATGCCCGATGTTCTGAGCCTGAACACGGTTCTGAGCTATTGCCTGACCGAGCCCGGTTCCGGTTCTGACGCAGCGGCTTTGAAGACACGCGCCGAACGCACGAATGAAGGCTACACGCTGAACGGCACCAAGGCATTCATCTCGGGCGGCGGGTATTCCGACGCCTATGTCTGCATGGTGCGCACCGGTCAGGATGGCCCCAAGGGCATCTCAACCGTTTATGTCGAGGACGGCACCCCGGGTCTGAGCTTTGGAGCGCTGGAACAGAAAATGGGCTGGAAAAGTCAGCCCACCGCGCAGGTGCAGTTCGATGACTGCAAAATTCCGGCGGGAAATCTTGTCGGCACCGAAGGCGACGGGTTCAAATATGCCATGATGGGGCTGGACGGCGGGCGGCTCAACATTTCGGCCTGTTCGCTCGGGGCTGCTCAGGCCGGGCTGGATATGACATTGCAATACATGTCCGAGCGCAAGGCATTTGGCCAATCCATTGATCAGTTTCAAGCCCTGCAGTTCCGTCTGGCAGACATGGAAATCGAATTGCAGGCCGCGCGCACATTCTTGCGTCAGGCGGCGTGGAAACTGGATCAGGGCGCACCCGATGCCACGAAGTTCTGCGCCATGGCAAAAAAATTCGTGACCGAAACCGGTTCGAAAGTGGTGGATCAATGCCTGCAACTGCATGGGGGGTATGGCTATCTTGCTGATTACGGCATCGAAAAGCTTGTGCGCGATCTTCGGGTACATCAGATATTAGAAGGCACGAATGAGATTATGCGCGTGATCGTAGCGCGCCAGATGCTTGCCAACCGCTGAGGGCCCCATGTCAGACATCGAAATCCGCACCACGGGTCGAGCCGGACGCATCACCCTTACCCGCCCACATGCTCTGAACGCGATGAGTTACGAGATGTGCATGGCTATCGACACGGTGGTGCGTAACTGGCGCGAAGACGATGCCGTTGACCTGATCATTCTGGACGCCGAAGGGGAAAAAGCCTTCTGCGCAGGCGGTGATATCGCCGAACTCTATGAAACCGGCACCAAGGGCGACTATGCCTACGGACAGACATTCTGGCGCGACGAATACCGCCTGAATGCGATGATCTTCGAGTACCCCAAACCAGTCATCAGCTTTCTTCAGGGCTTTACCATGGGCGGCGGTGTAGGCATCGGGTGCCACGGCAGCCACCGCGTGGTCGGGGAAAGTTCCAAAATCGCCATGCCCGAATGCTCGATCGGTCTGGTGCCGGATGTGGGCGGCTCACTGATGCTGGCGCTCGCCCCCGGTCGGTTGGGCGAGTTTCTGGGAACGACAGGGTTCCGAATGGGTCCTGCAGATGCGATTCTGGCAGGGTTTGCAGACCATTACATCCCGCAATCGCACTGGTCTGATCTGATCGAGATGCTTGAAGCCTCCGGCAAAGCGGACCTGATTTCCCAGCACGCTGAAACCCCACCCGTCGGAGAATTGGCCGGGTTGCAGGCCGACATCGATCGGCATTTCTCGGGCGAAACGCTGGGCGACATCGTGACAAGCCTGCGCAACATTGACCAGGAGTTTTCGAAGAAAACCCTGGCGACGCTGGGAAAAAACGCCCCCCTTTCCACGGCCAGTACAATTGAGATGTTGCACCGTCTGCGCGGCCCCGCATTGACCATACGGCGTGCTCTGGAATTGGAATACCGTTTCACCCATCGGGCGATGGAACACGGTGATTTTCTGGAAGGCATTCGCGCACAGATTATCGATAAAGACCGCAGCCCAAACTGGCAGTTTCCCGATATGGACGTCCCGTTGGCGGCCGTATCGAAAATGCTTCAGCCGCTGGACGCGGATACCCTGACTTTCAAGGAGGACTAAGAGATGCAGATCGGTTTCATAGGGCTGGGAAATATGGGCGCGCCCATGGCGGCCAACCTGGCAAAGGCCGGGCATCAGGTTCTGGGATTTGATACGGCAGGCGTCACCGTGGAGGGTGTAACACAGGTCGAAACGGCAACTGACGCCGTCGCGGGTGCTGATGCGGTCATAACTATGCTGCCAAACGGCGCTATCTTGATGGCCGTTGCAGATCAGGTCATTCCTGCCATGTCGAAAGGGGCTGTGCTGATCGACTGCTCGACAGTTGACGTGGACAGCGCGCGCGCTGTGGCCGAACAGGCCATCGGTTCCGGGCTCCTGTCTGTGGACGCGCCTGTTTCAGGCGGTATCGGCGGTGCGTCGGCAGGCACGCTAACGTTCATGGCTGGCGGATCAGAAGACGCATTCGCCAAAGCCGCACCCCTGTTCGATATCATGGGGCAAAAAGCGGTTCATTGTGGCGAGGCCGGAGCTGGCCAAGCCGCCAAAATCTGCAACAACATGATCCTCGGCGTCACGATGATTGCCACCTGTGAAGCTTTTGCACTGGCGGACAAGCTGGGACTGGACCGTCAAAAGATGTTCGACGTCGTCAGCACATCGTCAGGCTATAGCTGGACGATGAACGCCTATTGCCCTGCCCCCGGCGTTGGCCCGCAAAGCCCTGCCGACAATGACTACACGCCCGGGTTTGCTGCTGAGCTTATGCTAAAAGACCTGCGTCTCAGCCAGCAAGCTGCAGACAGCGCTGATGCGGATACACCGATGGGTCAGGTCGCGACTTCTCTGTATGAGCAATTTGTTGAAAAAGAAGACGGATTGGGCCGTGACTTTAGCGCGATGCTGCCACGCTTCGAAAAACGCGGGCGTGAATAGGCAATTCGGCAGCCTTTTGCCCAGTCGTTTGACAGACGATCGGTAAGGGGCCATCTAACCGTCATGTTCCGAGGCGTCTTTAGCCTTTTCGCAAAGGAAAGCGGCATGACAAAATACCTGGTGACCACTGCAATGCTTGCGGCCATGGCGATTGCACCTGTTTCAGCCGTAGCCAAGAACAAAAACGGGCATTGCCCACCGGGTTTGGCCAAAAAGTCCATTCCTTGCGTGCCACCGGGACAAGCGAAAAAGATCTATCGGAATGGTGATTTCATCCGCAACGATTATCGCTGGGTCGACAACCCGTATCACTATGGGCTGAACCGGAACTATTCCTACATCCGGGCGGGTGACTACGTATACCGGGTTGACCCTGACACACGCAAAGTCCTGAATCTGATTGGTGCGGTTGCCGATATTCTGAACTGAACTGGCGTCGCAGCAGTTATTCTGCCGCGACGCGCGCGTTTTCCAACATCGATTTCAGATAACGACCGGTATGGCTGCGCTCGGCGGTGGCAACATCTTCGGGCGTCCCCGTGGCCACAATCTCACCGCCGCCATCGCCGCCCTCGGGACCAATGTCGATAATATGATCCGCAGTTTTCACCACGTCCAGATTGTGCTCGATCACAACAACCGTGTTCCCCTGATCGACCAGTTCATGCAGCACTTCCAACAGTTTGCGCACGTCTTCAAAATGCAGACCCGTGGTTGGCTCGTCCAGGATGTAGAGCGTCCGTCCCGTTGAACGTTTCGACAATTCCTTGGACAGCTTCACACGTTGTGCTTCGCCGCCAGAAAGCGTGGTAGCCTGCTGACCAACCTTGATGTAACCCAGCCCAACGCGGGCCAAAGCATCCATCTTGTCCCGGATCGACGGCACGGCCTTGAAGAACTCTTGGGCATCTTCCACAGTCATATCAAGCACATCGGCGATGGACTTGCCCTTGAACTTGATCTCAAGCGTCTCGCGGTTGTAGCGCGCGCCTTTGCAGGTCTCGCAGGTAACATAGACATCGGGCAGAAAGTGCATTTCAATCTTGATGACACCGTCACCCTGACATGCTTCGCACCGGCCGCCCTTGACGTTAAAGCTGAACCGCCCTGGTTTGTACCCTCGTGCCTTCGCCTCAGGTAGTCCGGCAAACCAGTCCCGAATCGGAGTGAAAGCCCCGGTGTAAGTTGCTGGATTCGAACGCGGAGTCCGCCCGATCGGGCGTTGATCGATGTCGATGACCTTATCCAAATGCTCCAATCCCTTGATCGTCTCACAAGGCGCCGGAGTTTGACGGGCACCGTTCAAACGCATCGAAGCGGTTTTGAACAGCGTCTCAATGGTCAGTGTGGATTTGCCGCCACCAGACACCCCTGTCACACAAACGAATTTGCCTAAGGGAAATTCGGCTGTGACATTTTTCAGATTATTCCCGGTGGCCTTCACCACGGTCACTTTCAGTTTCTTGCCCTTGCGCCGCTCTGCCGGAACCGCGATTTCACGCGTTCCCGCCAAGTATTGCCCGGTGATCGAGGCCGCATCCGCCGTGATGTCGGCAGGCGTACCATGACTGACAACCTGTCCCCCATGCACGCCCGCACCGGGGCCAATGTCGAACACATAATCGGCTTCGCGGATCGCTTCCTCGTCATGTTCGACAACAATCACGGTATTGCCCTGATCCCGCAGGTTCTTAAGCGTGTCAAGCAACCGGTCATTATCGCGCTGATGCAAGCCGATTGAGGGCTCGTCCAACACATACAGAACCCCCGTCAGACCCGAACCGATCTGGCTGGCCAAACGAATACGCTGGCTTTCACCGCCGGACAGCGTTCCACTTGAACGGGACAGCGTAAGGTACTCCAAACCAACATTATTCAGGAAACCAAGGCGTTCGCGAATCTCTTTCAGAATGGCGCGCGCGATTTCATTTTTCTGCGCACTCAGGTGGTTGGGTGCATCTTCGATCCAGGCCAAAGCTTCACGGATCGACATCCGCACCACTTGCCCGACATGCAGACCGGCAATCTTGACCGCAAGCGCCTCGGGCCGCAGACGATACCCCTCGCATGTGCCGCATGAGCGATTGTTCTGATACCGTTCGAACTCTTCTCGAATCCACGCGCTGTCAGTTTCGCGGTAACGACGTTCCATATTCGGGATCACGCCTTCGAAACTGCGAGTCACTTGATACACCCGCCCGCCTTCATCATAGCGGAACTGAATTTCTTCATCGCCTGAGCCACGCAGGAACACCTGCTGCACGTTCTTGGGCAAGTCTTTCCAAGGCGTGTTCTTATCGAACTCAAAGTGCCTTGCGATGGCTTCGATGGTCTGAAGGAAATACGGCGACTTGCCCTTGCGCCAAGGCGCCAAGGCCCCGTCATAAAGCTTCAGCGTCTGATCCGGCACAACGAGACGCTCATCAAAGAACAACTCGACCCCCAACCCATCACAATCCGGGCAAGCCCCAAATGGCGCATTGAAGGAAAACAGGCGCGGTTCAATCTCGGGGATGGTAAACCCGCTGACCGGGCAGGCAAAATTCTCGCTGAAGGTGATACGCTCCGGGTCGCCCTCACGCGGTGCGGTTTCCAGAATTGCAATGCCGTCCGCCAGATCCAATGCGGTGCGCAGGCTGTCGGCCAGGCGGGTCTCCAAGCCCTCTCGCACAACCAGGCGATCAACCACCACATCGATATCGTGGCGGAATTTCTTGTCCAGTGTCGGCGGTTCATCCAGCTCATAGAATGAGCCGTCCACCTTGACCCGCTGGAACCCCTGCTTGCGCAGCTCCAGGAACTCTTTTTTGTATTCACCCTTGCGGTCGCGCACGATGGGGGCCAACAGATAACCCCGCGTGCCGTCTTCCATCGTCATGATCCGGTCAACCATGTCCTGCACCTGTTGGGCTTCGATCGGTTGTCCGGTGGCGGGGCTGTAAGGGGTTCCGGCGCGCGCGAACAGCAGGCGCAAATAGTCGTAAATCTCTGTAACCGTGCCAACTGTCGAACGCGGGTTTTTCGACGTCGTTTTCTGTTCGATGGAAATCGCCGGGCTCAGGCCGCTGATGTGATCCACATCGGGTTTTTCCATCATGTCTAGGAACTGCCGCGCATAAGCTGACAGGCTTTCAACATAGCGGCGCTGACCTTCGGCATAAATGGTGTCAAACGCCAGCGAGGACTTGCCCGAACCGGACAGTCCGGTGATCACCACCAGCTGATCCCGCGGGATATCGACATCAATGCCTTTGAGGTTATGCTCGCGCGCGCCACGCACCTCGATATTCTTCAGCTCAGCCATTTCCGGCCCCCAACAAACAAGTGGTTTAGAGATAGGCGAGCTTGCCTGAGTCTCCAACAGAAAAGTTAGAACAATTAGTGAACGTACAGGTTTTCGCCGACCAAATCAAACCATGGTTGCTCAATAGGCAATTCCGTTGAGATCGTTTTTGGCCAAATCGGGAAATTAAAAGAAAAATGGCGCGGTTGACGGGGCTCGAACCCGCGACCCCCGGCGTGACAGGCCGGTACTCTAACCATCTGAGCTACAACCGC